>VBOL01000102.1 GCA_005887945.1 Nitrospirota bacterium | reverse complement strand
ATCTGTGCAACGGGGATCAAACCGGTCAGGACAGCGGCCACGGCAATGTAGAGGACGGTGCAGATGCTCAGTGAGGCGATGATTCCGATTGGCAGATCCCGCTGAGGGTTTTTGGCTTCCTCGGCGGTCGTCGAGATGGCGTCGAATCCGATATAGGCGAAGAACACGATCGCCGCTGCGGCACCGACACCGGCGAATCCCTGTGGCATGAAGGGCGTCCAGTTTTCGGTATTCACGGCCGGCGTTCCCACGGCAATGAAGAAGAGGATGACCGCGAGCTTCAAGCACACAATGATGCCGGTCGCGCGGGCGCTTTCTTTGATTCCAATGACGAGGATGATGGTGACGAGTAACACGATAATGGCGGCGGGGAAGTTTGCCACACCCCCGTCAGGTCCTCCGGGTGGATGCGTAGCCCAGTGCGGCAATTCGATCCCGGCCAACCTGAGCAGATTATTGAAATAGCCGGACCATCCGATGGCGACGGCGACACAGGCCACACCGTATTCGAGAATTAAGTTCCAACCAGTAATCCAGGCCAGGAATTCTCCCAACGTTGCATACGAGTAGGTATAGGCCGAGCCGGCCACGGGAATCATGGTGGAAAACTCTGCATAGCAGAGTGCCGCGAAGGCGCAGGTCAGGCCGGAGAGCACGAAGGAGAGAATGATTCCGGGCCCTGCCCCTGGCCGGTGGGCATCGCCGACGATGGCGGTGCCGATCAGGACGAAGATGCCGGTGCCGATGATCGCGCCGATGCCAAGCGCGGTCAGATCCCAGGCCGTAAGGGTTTTTTTCAAACGATGATCGGGATGGTCTGCGTCCGCGAGGATTTGTTCAATGGACTTGGTTCGAAAGAGTCGGCCTATCACCGTACCGCCTCTGGCCACGGGGCTGGCGAAAGGCGCTGTAGGGTCAACGAGCTTCTGTTCCATATGGGGTCAAGTATAGCAGGCTCTCTCCGTAGGATAGCCGAGTGAGACGGGCGAGACGCGTTGATCTGGTTCATCCGGTCTGTTTTGTTCATCTGGTCAGTCTCGTTTCAACCAAACAAACCAAACAACCAAATAAACAAGAGAGACCAGCCGGTTCTCACGTTTCACGCGCCACGGTCTGTGGCGCGGGCGGCTCGTAAAAAGGCCTCGAACAATCGCCGGTGGAGGGGGTGCCGGTCGAAGAGAAATTCCGGGTGCCACTGGATACCGAGAAAGAAGCGGTGGGCCGGAGATTCGATCGCCTCCACGATACCATCGGGGGCCAGGGCGCTGGCGATCAATGACGGCGCGATGGCTTTGACCGACTGATGGTGGGAGCTATTCACTCGCATCGACACCGACCGTAAGATGCGACGGAGTAGGCTGCCGGGTGTGACTGTGACGGTGTGACTGAGGTTCGTCGCTGGAGTTCGTTGCCGATGTTGGAGCGGCTTCGAGATTTGGGATGAGATATCCTGAAACAGACTGCCGCCGCAGGCGACATTCATGGTCTGCATGCCTCCGCAGATGCCGAGCAGTGGGACATCAGCCTGTCTCGCCAGGTTGACGATGTCCAGTTCAAAACTTGCGCGCCGTTTGCTCATGATTCCGAAAGTATACTGCTGACGTTCACCATACAATGACGGTGGAAGGTCCGGCCCGCTTCCGGTGAGGAGAAGTCCGTCAAGCTGCTGCAGGAGGCGCCGTCTAGTGGCCCGGTCTGCGAGGAGTGGGAGGACCAGCGGGATACCGTCGAGTTCTTCGATGGCACGAATGTAGCGCGCGCGCAAAAAGTAGGTGGGCTCGCGCCCACCCCATTCCTTCCGATCACCGGCGTTGAAATCTGGTGTGACGCCGATGATCGGTTTCATCGGCTAGCGGATGGGCTCCGGAGCAGGGGCTGGCGCCGGTGCATCATTCGAATCAACGACCCCCAGGAAGCGGATGGGCCGATTGCCTTGTAGGTGATCGGGGGTAATGAGGTAGGTGCCGTAGAGACTGGTGTTCCAGATGCTCTTGGCCGCTTGTTCATTCCCGCCGGAAAACGCATAGGCGAGTCCTCCGACAATGCCGCCGCAGATGGCAAATACCGCTTTCAGTGGAAAGTACAACAGGGTGGAGAAGCCGGCAGCGACCTGCATGCCCGCGCTTGACGTGTCTCCGCCCTCGGTGCTTGCGCTCGACGAGGGGGGCGCGCTTTCTTGACTCAAAGCCGCCGGCACCATTGTGACGGTGCACAGGGCCAGGAGCAGGAAGACTGCCACCAGTTTGAAGCTGGAGGCCTCACAGACGCGATTGGATGAAGACGAGTAAGTGTTCACAGATAATCCTCCTTCTTCTTCGACAGAGCGAGCTAAGCGACAGTGGTTGACCCCAGGGCGCTCACCCATGATTCAGTGGTAGTGGGGTTATAACAAATTCAACTCTGATTGCAAACCCCCTGCCGCGCCTGCGTGGAGTGTCTTATGGAGCAGTAACGTCTCTCAGTACGAGGTCAAGTTCAGATGCAACGTACGACGTGATGAAGTTCGTCCGCTTGATTACGGTGTCTCTGACTTCAGCGTCCCATATGTCGTCTGCGAGACATTGGTTCTCTTGAGTGATGCCGGATTGTAATGCCAGGTCCAGCTTGCACCAACAGACTGCTTGGATAAACAGCTCATGGGCTCGTTCCTGATGAGATGGTCGATCTTCCTCTGAGAGATTGATCAGGGCCTGGGCCAACCAGCGAGAGAAATCAACATCGGTGCTGAGCGTATCAATCTGGCTCTGAGTGATAGCCACGGCCACCTGGATCCCGCCCTTCCAACTCCGTTTCTTGACGTTGAATACACAGGAAGAGGTGAAGGGTCTTCCCTTCACTGGTTGCGATCCGACAAACAGGGTCACGCGGAACTGGGAAGGCTCTGGAGCATGCTCGACTACCATGGCGCGCATTGTAACATGATCACCAGTCTGACCGGCCGTCTCATTGACGGCTTGGTAGCGCGACGATAAGATGCCCTCTGCCATGACCACGGCCGTACAGCAACGTGTCAGCGAGATTCAGCAGGCACTTCGTGATGCCGAGATCGACGGCTGGCTCTTCTATGATTTCCGCGGGAGCGATCCCCTCGCCTATCGCATACTCCAGCTCGATCCTTCGCTCCATGTGACCAGGCGATGGTACTACTGGATTCCGGCGCAGGGGGTTCCCGTTAAGCTGTTGCATCGCATCGAGCCGCGCGTGCTCGATACATTGCCGGGACAGGCCGACTGCTATGTGTCGTGGGAGCAACAACGACATATCCTTGCGGGCCTACTCTCCGGTGGCCTCCGTGTCGCCATGCAGTATTCCCCGCTGAACGCGGTTCCCTATGTGTCGCGTGTGGATGCCGGTACGGTCGAGTTGATCAGAAGTTACGACGTCGAAGTGGTCAGTTCAGCGGACTTGATTCAGACGTTTGAAGCGCGCTGGACGGACCGTCAACTCGAATCGCATCAGTTTGCCGCGGCGGCGCTGCGGGGCATTGTAGATCAGACATTTAGTCATGTGCATGAGGCGATAACGAAAGGGCGGGGTCTCACTGAATATGGAGTGCAGCAGTTTATTTTGGCTCGTATACGTGAAGCCGGGATGGTCACGTCGAGTGCACCGATTGCCGCCGTTAATGCCCACAGTGCTGATCCCCATTATGGTCCGCCAGAGACGGGATCAGCCGAGGTCACCTGCGATGCGTTGCTCTTGATCGATCTCTGGGCCAAACGAGCAGAGCCCGGTTCGGTCTACGCCGATATTACCTGGACCGGCTATGTCGGTCATACGGTGCCGGTGAAACATCGCGAGATTTTCGACTTGGTCCGGCAGGGACGGGACACGGCCTTAACCTTTGTCCGGACAGAAATAGCTGCTGGCCATCGCCCATTCGGTTGGGAAGTCGACGACGCCTGCCGGCAGGTCATCCAGCGTAGCGGCTATGGTGATCAGTTCGTCCATCGCACGGGCCATTCGATCGGCGAAGAAGTTCATGGCAACGGAGCCAACATCGATGGCTTGGAGACGCAGGACACCCGCCGTCTGATGCCGAGAACCTGCTTTTCTATTGAGCCAGGGATCTACTTGCCCGGCGAGTTTGGGATTAGGAGTGAACTGGACGTGTACCTCGCTGAGCGCGAGGCGTTGGTGTTCGGTTTGCCGTTGCAGAGCGAGATCGTACCGCTCTTCTAGCAAGGTGATGAAAAAGTCCTCCAGCGGCGTTCTCGCTTCGCTCCCAGGAACCGTGAAATGTGAAACGAGGGTCAGCCGTGGAGTTGCGGCATTGTTTGGGACAAGGCGCGTCCCTGAGCGAAGAGGCTGTCTTGGCAGACTCAGGGCGGGCGGGTGAAGTAGCCGCCAGGGTGGGCGGATGAGAAGTCCGGACTTTTTGAGCATCCTGCAGAGGTGCTCTCCACTTCTCTCTGACAGGCAGGCCATCGAAGTTCTGCTGTGACGAAATGGTTTTCGGCAGCCTGCTAGCCCCTCTCCCTTCCTTGACAGTGCCTCCTACTGGCCTATAGAGTTGATTAGATTCTCAAAAAGGCAGGGCCAACGGCGATTTACCGGAACTAGGGAAAAGGAACCACGCCATGTTTGGTACCATGGGGATCTCAGAACTCATCATTATCCTCGTCATTGTCCTTATCATTTTTGGGGCGGGAAAGCTCCCACAAATCGGTGAAGGAGTCGGCAAAGCGCTCAGAGGGTTCAAGAAAGAAGTCAACGATATTCCCCCGTCGGATGCGGCACCGCCCGAAGCGAATCAACCGGCATCCATGCAAGGCCAATCCACGGTCCAGGCTGCACCGGCAATTACGCCAGGACAGACTCTCGCCGCTCCGAAGCCCACGGCACCCTATACGCCTGGGCCGGAACTGACCCCCGGGACCACCGCCGCCTTGATGCACAACATGGCGGCTCCGCCACAGCCGGCTCGGCCATTGACTTCCACGGCAGCCCAGTCAGTCTCAGCCCAATCAACGGGGCAGGGCCAGCAGCCTCCTACGATGGAAGAACGCGCGGCTGCTCCCACGCCGATGATGCGGGCGCAGTACCCGCCTCTTCCCGCGGGAGCCCAGGCGAAACCTGTGGCCAAACGCCCGTCGGCCATTGTCAACAAGGATGCCGTGGCCCGCGTGCAGGCGCAGCAGGCGGCGATGAAGGCAAAGGCCGCGCAGCCGGCCGACATTTCCCCAGGGGATATGCAGAGTTTGGGAGAAGGATTTGGGGATGCGTTGCGGACGTTCAAGCAGGCCGTTGCCGATGTCCGCAATTCGGTCGATCCCGAGATGCGGACAATCTAAGCCGAGATGGATTCTGCCCAGAAGGAATTCCAGCAATCCATCGAAGCGGCCAAAGAACTGCCAGCCTTGCATGAAGAGCCTCCTAAACAAGCGTGAGCTGGGTGCGGTCTTCATTAGCCTGAACCTGCCCGATGCTTGCACCCTGCTCTGTCGCACTTCCTCTCAAACCATAGGGTGCTCGGTCGTCCTGTCAGTCCTCTGTCTTACCGGTTGTGTCCAAGATTCTCCGACTTCATCGAGGGAGCGCACGGTCTCGCTATTGCTGGAGTTGCTCGACGATGAACGCCCAGAGGTGCGGCGGACGGCTGCAGAATCTGGGCAAGATCGGCGACCCACGAGCCGCGGACTCCATTCTTCCCCTCGTACACGATCCAGCAACAATAGTCCGCGAAGCGCCGGTGCTGGCCATGGGACGCGTGAAACCCACAGCCACCGATGGAGTGGTTGCCCTGTTGATGCAGGCGCTGGAGGATCCTGTCGAATCGGTCCGGCAGGCGGCGGTTGTGATGATCGGCGAGATCGAACCAGGTTCCCGATTGTTAGAGCCTGTCGTAGGCTTACTGCGATCTTCGGATGTGACGATTAGGAGAGCAGCGGTGCGGGCATTGCTCCAAGTCGATGCGAGCCAATGGGTTCCTGCGCTTGTCGCAGCAGGACGTGACCCCGATGCGGAGGTTCGTCAGGGGATTGTGTCGGTGGTGGGTGAATGGGGAGGGGCAGCGGTCTCCCCTTGGCTCAGAGAGCGTTTAGCCCAAGATCCTTCGCCTGGGGTGCGAGCAGAAGCGGCCTATCGTCTGGGAATGCTCAGCGACCCTGAGACGAGGGCAGCGCTCAACACGACGATCGCGAAGGATCCAGACAGTGGGGTGCGCCGCTGGGCGAAACGGGGCGCTTAGCACGATGCTGAAACAGTCCGCTAGTGCCACAGACTGTGGCGCGAAACCCGAACGATGTGTGACGAGAGGGAAAGGCCGGACGGACGAGATGGGTGGGAGCATCGTGTCAGGCAGGAGCCAACGTGTGACGTTCCAGGTTCGACGTTCCGGAAACCTCGACGTCGGGCCTCGAACCCTCGCCCGTCCCGTCAGTCCTGCTCGGCAATCCTGCGGGGATATTTTCCTCATGTCCCAGATGTGCCTGCGTTCGAAGTTCTGCTGTGCCGAAGGGTTTTCTCGCAGCCTGTTAGGTCGCTAGGCGGGAACGATTCAACGCATCGACAAGTTCGACAAGCTCTTTGCGGGCCTTTTCATCGATGCTGGTAAATTGGATGCCCATCCCGGGGAAGAGCAGATGCCGTTCAGGCTTGTTGCGGGTCCAGGCGACCTTCGCTTTGGCCTTGTGTTTTTCCCAAGGACGATCGGGCAGTGCGAACTCGACGGATAGCTCGGTCCCAGGAGCCAGCGGGGCGCTGCTTTCTATGAACAATCCGCCTGCACCGATACCGCCGGTTAAGCTGTCGAACTGTCTACCTTCTGGGGTCGTGTAACGAACCTTCACGGCGAGCGGGGCTCTCGGATGAGCGCGCGCATGGGCGAATCGTACGTCGTCGTTGCCAGCAAGAATCTGTTCAATGAGCGCTCCCCACGACTGGGCGCCGAGCAGTTCTCCCGTGGCACTATGAAGCGTGACCACTTCCTGGCCGGCATTCATGTCAAGGGCCTTGCCCTCATGCCCCTCCGTCGTGATCACTGGAAACTTCATGGTCAGGACCTTGTAGTTAACGCGGGACGATTCGGTGGCAGATGGATAGTCACTAGGCCGGCTGCTCAACGACCTGGAGGCATTTCACCAGTTCGAGTACGCGCTTACGGATATCTGGGTTAATCTCCGTAAAGCGCACCCCCATGCCAGGGCTAAAGGTATATTGGTCTGCTTTAGGGCACACCCACGCGACAAGCCCCTTCGCCGGCAACCATTCTGAGGGTTGCTCTGGTAGCGAAAATTCAAGCGCAAGCTTGGTGCCGACCGGTAGCGGGCTCAGGCTTTCGATAAATAGCCCGCCTCCGCCGATGCCGCCTGCGCGACTTTCAAACTGCTGACCCTCCGGGGTTGCGTATTTGACACGGAAGGTGAGTGTCACGCGTGGCTCATTCCTGGTTTCTCGGCTTGTCGGGGGCTTACGATAGGCCAGAATCTGGTCGATCACGAAGTCCCAGGACAGGATGCCCATAGGTTCGCCGTTGATCCCAAGAAGGGTGATCACTTCACGGGTTGCGTCAAGGTCGAGGGCTTTCCCTTTGTGTCGAAGGCTTGAAGACACGGGATATTTCACACGTCCTCCGCGTTCAATCTGTACCGCAAGTATAGCGCAGCATTTCACCTTGTCGAGGTAAATTGCGGAGTCATGAGCGTCGCCACAGGTTGGAGAGGAAGAAAAAGCAGAGAGTCGCAGGTATCCGAGAAGGGAAGCTGTGAAGGAACAACCAGGCCAGGATGATCCCGGCCTGGTGTATTCTGAGTAGACGTGGTGCGTGGCGAGCGGAAAAAAGCCACAGTTATAACAACTTAGGCGGTCTTCACATCCTTGTCTTGCTCGAAGATTCTGATGGGAGGGTGCTTGCCGAGGATGGCATCCTCGGTGATAAGGACTTCCTTAATCTGCTTCTGAGAAGGGGCATCATACATCACGTCCAGCATCACGTCTTCGAGGATGGCACGCAATCCTCGAGCGCCGGTTTTCTGGAGAAACGCTTTCCGCGCGATCGCCCCAAGCGCGCCTTCCGTGAACTTGATCTTCACCTTCTCAAAGGAGAGCAATTTCTCATACTGCTTCGTGAGCGCGTTTCTCGGCTCGGTCAAGATTCGAATGAGGACGCGTTCATCCAGCTCATCCAAGGTGGCTACGACCGGCAGCCGACCGACGAACTCCGGAATCAAGCCGTACTTGAGAAAGTCTTCCGGCTGAACTTTCGCGAACAGTTCGCCAAGTCGCACCTCGCTCCGTCCGCGAACTTCGGCTCCGAATCCCATTGCCTTCCGATTCAGTCGTTGCTCGATAATTTGTTCGAGCCCGACGAACGCTCCGCCGCAGATGAACAGGATGTTGCTCGTATTGACCTGAATAAACTCTTGGTGCGGATGCTTGCGCCCGCCTTGAGGCGGCACGTTGGCGACGGTTCCCTCGATGAGTTTGAGCAGCGCCTGTTGTACCCCTTCGCCCGAGACGTCGCGGGTGATGGACGGGCTGTCGCTCTTGCGGCTGATTTTGTCGATTTCATCGATGTAGACGATGCCCCGCTCGGCCCGTTCCACGTCGTAGTCCGCTGCTTGCAGGAGCTTGAGGATGATGTTTTCTACGTCTTCGCCGACGTACCCTGCCTCGGTGAGCGTGGTGGCATCGGCCAGCGTGAAGGGGACGTCCAAGTACTTCGCGAGGGTCTGGGCCAACAGCGTTTTCCCTGTGCCTGTGGGCCCTAACATGAGGATGTTGCCCTTCTGGAGTTGCACGTCGTCAACGTCTTTATCCTTGGCCGAGATTCGCTTGTAGTGGTTATGAACGGCCACCGATAGAATCTTCTTGGCCCGTTCCTGTCCCACGACGTATTGATCCAAGTGGTGTTTAATTTCCACCGGCTTTTTGAGTTTCGACGAAATCTCTTCTTTCGCTTCTTCCCAATCCTCGGCAATGATGTCGTTACAGAGGTTGACGCATTCGTCGCAGATGTAGACGGTGGGCCCAGCAATCAATTTGCGGACTTCATCGCGGCTTTTTCCACAGAACGAGCAGCGGAGATGTCGATCCATCTTATCCGGTTTCGCCATGTGTCCTCCCCTGTTACTTGTCCTTGGCCGCGTCTTTCCCTGCGTCGCCACTGACGGCCTTGAGGAGCTTCGGGGGCCGTGTGATGACTTCGTCGATGAGACCGTACCGTTTGGCTTCTTCTGCCGACATGAAGTAGTCCCGTTCCGTGTCCTGGGATATCCTCTCCAGAGGCTGGCCGGTATGTTTGGCCATGAGCTCATTGAGTCGTTCGCGGATTTTCAAGATCTCTCTGGCGTGAATGTCGATTTCAGTGGCTTGCCCCTGAAACCCGCCCATGGGCTGGTGAATCATGACCCTCGCATTCGGCAGGGCGAATCGCTTGCCTTTGGTTCCGGCGGTGAGCAAGAAGGCCCCCATGCTGGCGGCCTGGCCCAGGCAGATGGTGTTGATCGGGGGTTTCACATACTGCATGGTGTCATATACCCCCAATCCTGCCGTGACGCTTCCCCCGGGGGAGTTGACGTAAAGATTGATGTCTTTTTCAGGGTCCTCCGCTTCGAGGAACAAGAGCTGGGCAATAATCAGGTTGGCAAAGATGTCGTCGATCGGCGCACCGAGGAAGATGATCCGGTCTTTCAGGAGCCGAGAATAAATATCGTAGGCGCGCTCGCCTCGGTTAGTCGTTTCGATAACAATGGGAACTAGCATGCATGTCGTTCCTTTCCGTTTACAGCCTGTTGAAGCCGAGGCGCAAGTGGTTTACATCCTTTGGCACTATCCTTGAATCACCGCGTTGCGGTAAACGAAATCCAAGGCTTTATCCGCCAAAATTCTGGTACGTAACTCGTCGATGGACTCTTGTCCGCCGGCTTTGACCATCTTGACGAGATCGGCCGTCGACATTTTGAGTTCCGACGCCAGCCGCGTGATTTCGGTGTTGAAATCGTCCTGTGTGACCGTCAGCCCTTCTTTCTCGGCGATCGCTTCTAAAACGAGGCCGAGCTTCACGCGGCGTGCCGCTTCGTCCCGATGCTCCTGGCGAAGTCTTGTGAGGTCTTCCGTGCCAGGCGATTCCTGGGCGCCACCCTTCCGCTGTTGATGCTGCACATGCTGGCGGATGATGGCCTCCAGTTCACGCCCCACTAGGGTTTCCGGGAGATCGAAGTGGTGGGTCTCCACAAGCCGTTTGATGATCGCATCCTTATAGGTGTCTTCGATCTCTCGCTGGAGCGCCTGTTCCATCCCGACCCGCAGTTTGTCTTTGATTTCCTGGAGCGAGTTGTAGGGGCCACAATCTTTGGCAAATTCATCGTCCAGGGCCGGCAGCTTCTTTTCCTTGACGGATTTGATCGTCAGCGTGAACACAACCGTCTTGCCGGCAACGCGAGGATCGGGATGGCTGGCTGGGTACGGCTGGGAAACTTCGAGCACGTCGCCCTCTTTCTTCTCCCCGACATGCGAATCAATTTCCAAGCCCAAGATGGAGGCGTGTGATCCGACTTTGTGGAGTTGACCTTCCTTCTTTGTTCCTTCCAGCGGTTCTCCATCAAGAGTGCCTTGCACATCCAGCACGATATAGTCCCCGTCCACGATGGCATGGCCTGCCGGTGTGGCTTCCAGGCGCGCCTGTTGTTCGCGCAAGACCTCAAGGCCTCGGTCGAGCTGTTCGTCGGTGACGGTGCGCTTATCGGGCTTGAGGGAGATCGGACTCGGCGCTTTATAGTCCCGCAACTCGATTTTCGGCTTGATCTCGACAGTCGCGGTAAATGTAAAGGGTTCGTCCTTCTTAATCTTGACCCGGTCCAGCGGAGGAATTTCAACGAGGACCGGCACAATCCCCGCTTGGCGGACGGCCTTGTCGTAGAAGTCCGGCACGAGGCTTCGGATCACGTCCTCTTCCACGGTTTTCGCATAGCGTTTTTCCAGCAAGGCCAATGGTACCTTGCCAGGGCGAAATCCGGGGATGCTGACCTGGCGGTTCAGCTCGACATAGGCGCGGGCAAGCCGTTGAGTGACCTCATCGGCCGGCACCTCAATCTTGAGGGCGCGTTTCATTGGTCCTAGTTCAGTCACTTCCATTTTCATAGCTGGCGCGTACCCTTTTCTTTGTAAGAAACCCTGCTCGGGCTGCCGAGCCATCGCCGCTGCCAGGTCGTGGTCTGGTGCGAGAGGGGGGACTTGAACCCCCACGGTTACCCACGAGATCCTAAGTCTCGCGCGTCTGCCAGTTCCGCCACTCTCGCATGGTGGGTCTGCAGGAGCCGACTCCAGCATGATGAGCAACCACACAAAAATACATGTTCCTGTGGGTATTTTGTACCGTTGGATGTATCCCACTGTCAACCCATACTCCTGCGGGGATGGAAGGGTGTTCACTTGTGTGCCCATGGGACGGTAGGCATCCATTTCTAACCCGGATTATTCATCAATGCCGTCGCGAGGTGTTCGAGACTGAAGCCCGCCTGGGCTTCTCGCAAATAAGGCCGACAGAGGCGTACTTGCAGTCCGTCGAGGAGGCCGAAGGAGAAAAGCCCCGCCGGGCGAGAGGATCGGACGACGTTGCAGGTATTCATGAAGAGTCCGGGTTAACACGATAGATCTGACAAGACAGAAATACTGCCGCTTCAGGCCAAGGAGGAGTCTGTGATCAAAAGTTATGGATTACACCTCGATTTGGCCCGTTGTAGAAGTCATCAAAGGGCCTCATCATGCCTACGGTTACCTCAGCCTTCAATGAGGGATATAATGAGGGGTATGATGAGGTAGCATACGTAATTCATCGTCAGCATACCGGTTAGGAGGTGCACGGTGCGCGTTGCCCCACTGTTCTCAACTCTGGCTTTCAGTTTTGTGGCACTTATCTCTCTTCCTTCATGGGCCTATCGGGACTATTTCACGCCGGAGCAGAAAGCGCTGCTGGATAAGATTCAAACCGTGCGCATCGAGGCGATTGCGCTCGCAGACCAGGGAGCCGTTGATGCTGCGCCGATTGCCGAGCTTGTAGCCCGTCGGATCGGTGAATTGGGATACACGGTCGTGCGAGAAGCTGGTAAACCCCATGACGCTGTGTTCAAAGTAAAATGCGAACAGCGAAAAACATGGGAAGGCACAACTGCCGCAGGAGGCGATGCGGATTTGCCCGATGCCCCGTCTCGGCTGTGGAAAGGCCCTGCCTGTCAATTGACCTATCTCCTCGGTGACATGAAGGTTAAATGGCAGAAAGAGGTCCGAACCGAATTTGAAGATGCGGGGCAAGCCGCGCAATCGGCCAACGCGGGAGATCCGGGAACCTATGCCATGGGCAAATTGAGGGATGTGCTCGAGAAATACGAATTTCCCTTGTTGCTGGCCGCTGAATGGGGTCAGCCGGAGCGCCTTCTAAAGTTGCTCGATCTATCCGACACTCCGCAGGCCAGAAGGTTCAAAATTATTTCCCTCTTAGGCGAGATGCAAGCCGACGAGGCCTTGCCGAAGCTGAAAGAGGTGCTGAAGGATCGTGACCTGGCGAAGCAAGCGATTGGGGCGATGGGCAATCTCGGCAGGGAGGGCATTCCGCTGCTCGTCGACATCATGAACACGTCTCCGCAGCTTGAATTGCAGGCGGCGGCGGCCAAGGGCTTAGGACAATTAGGCGGGACGCACGGCGATGCATCCGTCGTGCTGCCGTTGCTCGCCAAGCTGGAGGATCCCAAGACAGACTGGTCCGTGCTCACGGAAGTGGCCTTGTCGCTCGGTAAGATCCCGGATAAACGATCGATCCAGCCGCTCTACGATCTCGACAAGAAACTACAAGCCATGCGCGATCCGGAGAACGTGCCGTTGAAGAAACTCAAAGAAGCGGTGTTCTGGTCGATCAAACAGTGTGATACATGGGATCAGTTCAGTTAATTGACAATCCTCGGTAAGGTACTTATCGTCCTCTAAGCCGGGCGAGAGCCGGCTCGGAGATAACACGATGGACAGTTCCCCTTCTTCGCTTCCTTCCCCCCGATCTCGCGACGTGTTGGAGCAGATCACGCTCCATATGGCGTCGAGTCTCAATCTTCAGATCGTCCTGACCACCATCACGCAAGGACTTGTCGACGAACTCGATGGCGCCTTTGCCCGCATCTGGTTCTTAGCAGGATGCGGAAAAACTCTGCGGGCACGCCGGAATTTCACTCGTCTGCACGTCTAGTCCGGATTACTCATAAATGCCTGCATGATGATCTCACCGTTCAGGAGGATCGCGCGTGTCATCTTATAGTGTGAGTCTTCCCACTCCCGCATCGTGGGAAATCTCGTTGTAACGGTGGCGCTTAGTGGCGGCCTTTCAGAGCGTCGCGGATCTCCATCAATAATTTCTCTTCGTTGGTGGGCCCGGCCGGTGGTGCCGAAGGCGCTTCTTGCTTGAACCGGTTGACCTGCTTGACAAACATGAAGAGCACGAACGCGATGATGATGAAGTCGAACGTAGCCTGAAGGAAGACCCCGTAATTAATAGTCGGGGTCCCCGCCGCCTTGGCCGCGGTGAGAGATGGCTGTGGCGTCCCTGACAGATTGAGGAAGAGACTTGAGAAATCGACTTTGCCCATCAGCAGGCCGATGGGCGGCATCAGCACGTCGCTGACGAGCGAGGAGACGATTTTCCCGAATGCTCCGCCGATAATGACACCGATCGCCATGTCGAGCACGTTGCCTCTCATGGCGAACTCTTTGAATTCTTTCAGCATAAGTGTTCCTCCTTGAAGAGGAGAGAGGTGAACTGCACGCCTACCGTTTCCGGGTCGTATCGAAGCTATATCCCAAGGTCATGAGGTACAAATTGTCGGTATCCCCTGTGCCCTTCGCCGGAGCGCTGTTAAATCGCGTCGTCACTTGGAAGCTGCTCATGAAGCCCTCGATTAGTTTGAAACGGACACCGTTGTCCATCGTCAAAAAATAATTCTTGGTATTTTGTAGTGACGGGTACACTTCATCGTAGTGGTAGATCGTGACACGATCATCCAAGAGTGGCCAGTTGAATTTGAGCGACCAGCGACCTCGGGTAGAGGAGGCATCATCCGCAACCCGGAAATCTTCATTGAAGTAGGCGACGCCGACTTCTGCATACAACGTCATATCCTTCAGGACACCCGAAAAATCTCCACGCTCGATAAACTGATAGCCTGGCCCGGTGGCGAAGGCCGTTCGCATTTTGAGGTCCTGAAAGTGATCGTTCTCAAAGTAGGAGGATACGAACCAGTACAAACGTTTGGTGATAAAAAAGTCCAACTTGATTGTCCCGCGTGCGTTTCGAGCAATGAGAGTATTCGCGTTATCACCGTAGACATAGCGGCCATTGATCGACAGGCGGAGCTGCTCACTCCGAGCCACGAAGTCTCCGAGCAAGCTGGCATTTTTCAAATGGCTGTTTCCGGTTGTTTGCGAATAGCCGCCGCTCAGGTTGCCTGAATAGATGACCGGGGCTTGGATGAGTGGATTCAGCGCGGTGATCGAATCTATCGGAACCTCGATCATCCCCTTCAGCGGTTCAGCTCGCACAGTGATGGTCCCATTGGGGCCCTCCGTCGCCGTGCCGATCAGCACCGTCCCTTCTTTGAGATGAATGGGGATGGGGTGGTTGATGGCCAGCTTCGACACGCTGGCCCAGTTTATCTTGACGATATTGTCCGCCGCAGCCGCAGTCCTGATAAGTAACACGCCGCCGGACATTTCGATGACTTCGCCATAGAGCACACCGCCGTCCTTCAACGTAACCACGTCGAGTGGTACGGGAGCGGAGGGTGGAACATCTACCACCGCTGGAGCATCAGCGGCCGCGACAAGTCTCGGTGCAATCAGGCAAGTCAAGAGAACAATAAGCCGGAACCCCTTTTTCATCGAACCCTCCTTACCAGATGAGTGAATGCCCATGATTCCATCCCCGAGGCTCGTCAGGATGATTGAGAGCCGTAGGGCTATTCAACCCAAATAAATCCATGACTCTATAGCTCGACTCATCATGGGGTGGCAAGCATAATCACTAGGCTCAATGCTGATGCGAGCGACGCGAACATCGCATGTGGAACGATGGTGGCCGGAAGTAAGCAAGGCTGATGTCGTTGACAGTGATAGTCCCATTTCATCAAATGTCTTTGCAGATGCATGGTTGGTAAACAGGTCATGCGAGGGAATTGTTCCTCACGTGTGTGACTGATTGGTGTGTTGGGAGGCGATTCCGCCACAGAGAGGCGGCGAAAGAATCGGGACGAGTTCGAAAATGGAGAGAATGTAGATGCGGAGAGTATGATGGCTGTCACCAAGAGGACGACCAGGATACCCAGACCGATGAGAGTCCTCATCGCCACACCTCCCCTTGATTTCTTTGCAGTAAAGGGGAGCCGTGAGGGCAATGCCATGGCGAGGAGCACTGGTGGTCACCTTGCCGGTCATCAGACCGCGTGTTAAGATGCCGCCTCGCGAAAATCGGTGCGGAGAGGTGCGAGAGTGGTCGAATCGACATGCTTGGAAAGCATGCGTCCCAGCAATGGGACCGTGGGTTCGAATCCCACCCTCTCCGCCAAATGAAGACGTGAGGCGTGAAGCGTAAGGGGGTAGGGTAGTTTCTTCTTGACAATCCCCCTGACTCCTCACCTCTAATGATAAATAGGGGCTGGGCCCTGTGCGACAGAACCCTGTGAACCCCGCCAGGTCCGGAAGGAAGCAACGGTAAGCGGTCAGTTCTGTGTGCCGCAGGATCACCTGGCCCCGCTTAATCCGTGAGGCGTGAAACGTGAAACGTAAGGTGATACGGATTTCCGGAATCATTCATCTCTCCCCCTCACGCCTCACTCCTTACGGCTAACGTCATATGGAATACCAAGTCTCTGCCAGAAAATACCGGCCGGGCACGTTTGATGATGTGATCGGACAGCCACACGTTGTTCAGACGCTGGTCAATTCCATCATCACAAAACGAATTGCCCAAGCCTATCTCTTTTCCGGAACCCGCGGCGTGGGGAAAACCACGGTCGCGAGAATTCTCGCTAAGGCGCTCAATTGCGAGCGCGGGCCGACCGGCACGCCCTGCGGCACCTGTTCCAACTGCCTCGAAATTGCGCAGGGGACCTCCGTCGATGTCATGGAGATCGATGGAGCGTCCAATACGAGCGTGGACGATGTGCGTGAGATCCGTGAGAACGTCAAGTTCGCCGCGTTTCGTGGGAAGTACCGGGTCTACATCATCGACGAAGTCCACATGTTGTCGAACTCGGCCTTCAACGCGCTGCTGAAGACGCTGGAGGAGCCGCCGCCACATGTGGTCTTTATCTTCGCCACCACCGAGATTCACAAGATTCCGGCGACGATTCTTTCCCGTTGCCAGCATTACAACTTCCGCCGGATTGCGCGAACCGAGATCGTCGAGCGGTTGCGGCATGTGGTCGATCAGGACAAGATCGTGATCGAGGAACGGAGCCTGATGGCGCTCGCCAGGGCCAGCGAAGGCAGCATGCGCGATGGGTTGAGCCTGCTCGACCAGGCGGTAGCGTTCGGCGGCAAGACGATCGTGCATGCGGATCTGGAGGCCCTGCTGGGAGCGGTTCCACAAGAACTCGTTCGTGCCATGATTCAGGCGATCACGGCTCAGGAGAGTGCCGCGGCGCTTCGCGTGCTGGCCCAACTGTTGGATCAAGGGCATGATTTGCGGGCCTATTGTGCGGAGGTTGTCGAGTATCTGCGCAACATGCTGGTGATGTCGGTGGTGACCTCACCCCAAGAATGGCAGGGGTTAATCGAGGCCTCCGCGGAAGACCTCGCGCAGATGGCAGCTGATGCGCACTCGTTCTCGCCCGAGCCACTTCAGGAACTATTTGCGATCTTCACGCAAGCGGAAGACTCGCTCAGGCTCAGTGCCCATCCTCGGTTCGTGCTCGAAACAGCGGCCGTGCGTGCGACGCGGTTGCTGCGTCGAGCGGATGGGAAGTCACCCCAATCGGTGCAGCTAGATCAGACGACACGCCCACCTCAGTCGGCTCCAGTGCGCACGGGTCAGCCGGTCTCGCCGGCTCGTTCTGCAGATCCAACGCTTTCCTCGCCACCGAGACCTCCTCAACCGACGGCTCCTGCACAGGCCGCTCCGATGCCGTCGAAGTCTACTGCTGTCGAGAATACAGTGCCTGCACGAGGCCTCTCGACGAATCCTCTGAACGTCCGGCCCCCTGGCACTGCCGGTGAGGTGAAGGTTTCGATGACGGTGGCATCGCCTACGACTGACGACGGACGCGTTGCGGTGACGCTCAATTGGGAACAGTTTCAGCAAGAAGTAGCCGGTACATTTCCCAATATTGCGCCCTTCTTGGAGATGGGTCGGCTCGTGGGCGTGGAGGGCTATGTCATGACAATTGGATTTGCCAAGCAGGCGACGGTGGCCCGGGCGATGATCGAGAAGCCCGACAATATTGCGGCGCTTACGGCGATGTGTGAACGACTGAGCGGGCAGACGGTTCGGCTGCGGATTGTCGAATTGACGGAGTCGGATCCCCCAGGACCGACGATGGCGCAGCTCAGAACGGCGAAGGAAAAAGAGCAACGGCTGGTCCTCTTCGAGCAAGCGCGGGCGCATCCGGTCGTCAAGCAGGCGCTGGAGATGTTCGGCGCAGAGCTTGCAGAGGTCAGATCGGTGTCGAGCCAGAAGGAGGTTGAGGAATGAAGAACCCGTTCGGCAATATGGGAAATATTCTGAAGCAAGCGCAGGCGATGCAGGCGCAAATGGCGAAGGTGCAAGAACAGGCATCGGCAAAGACGGTGACTGGGACGGCCGGCGGGGGCAGCGTGACTGTCACGGCCAATGGGGCGATGCAGCTTCTCGGCATCATCATCGATCCCGAAGTAGTAAAAAGTGGCGACGTGGAGATGGTGCAAGATTTGGTTATGGCCGCGTCGAACGATGCCCTCAGGAAGGCTCGCGAGATGATGGCGGATGAGATGAAATCGGTCACCGGTGGGATGAACGTCCCCGGACTGCTCTAGCAGGCTATCACGTCATGGCGGTTGATCAACAGGGATTACTCTCACGGTTGGTGCGCGAGTTAGTCCGTCTTCCAGGTATCGGCCAAAAAACGGCGCAGCGATTGGCGTTCCATGTTTTGAAGGCCGAGCGCGAAGACGTGCTTCGCCTGGCCGAGGCGATTCGGGCCGTCAAAGACGGGCTCTCATTTTGCCGGCAGTGCCGGAACATCGCCGAGGGAGAGCTCTGCGAATTTTGTCTCGATCCGAAGCGGGATCAGACGAGAATCCTGGTAGTGGAAGAACCGAGTACGACCTATGCCATCGAGCGAGCGGGAGCCTACCGCGGTTTGTATCATGTTTTGCTCGGTGCCTTGTCTCCGTTGGACGGCGTCGGACCGTCCGATATCAGGACCGAGGAGTTGGTCGATCGGGTGAAGCTTGGGGGAATTGAAGAAGTGATCCTCGCGACGAGTCCGACGATCGAAGGCGAGGCGACCGCCATCTATTTAACGAACCAACTGAAACCTCTCGGGGCCCGGGTCTCACGTATCGCCTATGGCATTCCGGTTGGGATGGATATCGAGTATGCCGACGAAGTGACGTTGCTCAAGTCGATCGAAGGCCGTCGGGATCTCTAGCAGGATGCTGGGAAAGTTCGTTAGCAGCCACGGACTGTGCCGCGTGAAGCGCGAGACATGCGGGAAAGGCGCGACACGGACAGATTGGATTTCCACCTCGTTTCGCCCACCTCGCTCGTCCAGCCTGCCTCGATCGGCTATCCTGCGAGGTCGTGTCCTGTTGTCCCGTACATGCTGACCATGGGATTTCAGGAGGGCCGGCATCGCTTTGCCGCAGTCGCTAGCGACCGCCGGTTGGGCGAGATTGGGGTCCCACCCTGCCCATTGACCCTCCCTCCTGGCCCCTGTTATAGTCGCGCTCGTTCTGGACAGTTTTACTCCTCAGGCAGGTTGCGGTATGAAAGCAGGCTCTTCCGCTAAGCGCATTTCGCCCACTCCATCAGCGGCGCATTCTGCCCCTGCCAAGCGCAGAACCAAGACATCGTCCCAGGGGAAAAAGTACGAGGCTATTCGTCGTGACCTTGAGCGGCAGCGCAAGGCCATGTTGGAGGAGGCGGTCGAGGGCCTCGCCAATCCGAACGGTCAGGAGGCGTTCCCGGATATCAGCGATCAGGCGTCTGCGGAGGTCGAGCAGAACTTTTCGATGCGTATCCGTGAGCGCGAGCAACGGTTGATCAAGAAGATCGACGAGGCGCTTGAGCGAATGGACCAGAACATCTATGGCATCTGTGAGCGCTGTGAAGAAGAGATTCCCTATCCGCGACTCAAAGCCCGCCCAGTCACCACCCTCTGCATCAACTGCAAGACGCTGGAAGAACAGGAAGAGAAGGTTAGGCGTTGAACTGCTGCTCTGTTCGAGCTTGAACCGTCTAGAAATGGAACGCAATCCCTCCTACTACGAGGTTTGAAGCGAAGGTCCACCGTTCGCTATATCCAGGCGGCAACGATGCTTGGTGGTAGTCGAATGTGTGCCAAGCGGTTGTCCGTTTAAATTCAGCGAAAAGGGCGAAATTCTTGATCAAGAAAAACTTTAGACCGACAAGTCCCTGAATGGCTGGAGCGTGGTTGGTTGCTTCGTGACCCGGTGGAAAGTCAGATGAGCGAACCCGTTCGACACCGACTCCTGCGCCAATGTAGGGATACCACCGTCCCTGCGGCATCTCTGGTGTAGCCCAAATCGGATAGCGAACCAGCAGATTCGCCGCAAGAATATTCACACTGAAATCTTGAGGTGCAGTGATGATCCAAGATCCGAGTTGGAAGCCGGGGGTGAGGTCCCGCTGGCTCCAGCTATCTGTGGGTGAAGATCTGCGGTAAACTTGGTGTAATCTAACTCAAGGCCGATTTGTGGCTGCCAGTTGTATTGTCGAGGTAGATACCAGGCCGTAACCTTGGCGCCAAAGGTCGGAGAATCATTCAAATTTACTCCATGCGATGTTCCGGTCGTAAACCCACTCCCTGCTCCAAAATTTATCTTGACGTCTTCGTTGGAGTGAAAGGCTTTGCCACCAAACGCGCCGACTGAAAACTCCCAATTCCGTTCGGCTTGAGCCTGTAGCGGCAGGAGGAACAGAGCCGTGACTGCCAAGACGATTGCTCGCACACCAGCCCGGGTAAGTCGTTCCATGTCGTTATCCCATCTTCTATGCAGGGTGAAGTGATGGGAGGAGCCTACCGCGAGATATGACGGGAGCCTAACAAAATCTCATAATTCGACACCTGGTGAGGGGAACGAGAAGATTGATCGAGGGCAGGCTAGTGTTTCAACCCCTTAACGCGTTGTTGGACGAGGGCGATGCGACCGGCTTCATCGGGGATACCTTCGACCAGCGCAAGATAGGTCTCGTATTCCGAGAGGGCCCGCCTGGGATTCGTGGGTTCGTAGGCCTCAGCCAAGTTGTAGCGGGCAATGGCATAGTTGGGGCGGAGCATGACGGCTTTTTCGAATGAGGCGAGCGCGTTGGCCTTGTCTTCCAGCTTGCGGTACACCGTGCCGAGGTTATTCAGAATTTCCGGAGTGTTGGGTCTGATGGCCAACGACTGAAGCATCTCCGTCTTGGCCTTTTCGAGCTGTCCCTTCCCTTCCCATGCCAGGCCCAGTTTGTGGTGAGCTTCTGCCAGCCACACTTTATTCGTAAAGCCGCTTGCGATCGCTTTCTGATAGGCATTGGCTGCGGTATCGTAGTTCTGTGTCCCGCAGTAGGACGGCTGTGAGGTTTGGCCGCGCGCGAATTGCTGGAGCGAGAGGAAGGGTTCCTTGTCCTCC
>VBOL01000101.1 GCA_005887945.1 Nitrospirota bacterium | reverse complement strand
CTGGTGCTCGCGCGAGCCAACGGCACGGTACTGGAAATCGGGTTCGGTACCGGCCTCAATCTCCCTCACTACCCTGCAGCCCTGTCTAGCCTCCACGCCATCGATCCGGCCCATATGTTGCCCAGGAAAATCGCGAAACGCAGCGCGGCGATACCCTTTCCGCTCCAGGTTCAACGGACCAGCGCAGAGACGTTGCCCTATAACGCCCGCTCCTTCAACTTCGTTGTGAGCACCTGGACCCTCTGCACCATTCCCGATCCGGTCAAGGCACTCCGAGAAGTCTATCGAGTCCTCAAGCCTGACGGAGTGTTTCTGTTTCTAGAGCATGGCCGGAGCGAGGACGCGAAGGTTGCAGCGTGGCAGGACCGGTTTAATCCTGTTCAGAACATCATTGGCTGTGGCTGTAATCTGAACCGCAAGATCGACCAAATCATTGCCCAGGCCGGCTTGATGATCATGACCCTCGATCGATTCCAGATGCAGAGCGTACCCAGACTCGGAGGCGAGATGTACCGAGGTGCAGCAACCAGACCGGACTAGATCACAGGCCGACCGTTGAGGAGTGGAGAAAAACCGGTCACCGAGATGAACTGGGTGAGCGGGGCGGGGGGCAGCTGAGAACTCGACTTGGCACTATGAATCAAATGGGCGACGCCAAATTGTTCTGCCGCAATCAGACAGCCCTCGTCATCATCCATGTAGAGAGACCTTGTCGGATCGAATCCCAGTAATCTCACGCAATTGGGCCAATACTCCGGACGCATTTTTAGATACCCCACTTCACACGCATTCACGATTCGATCGACATGCCGATCGAGTCCGGTCTTGGCAACTTTGATCGCCACGCCTGATTCATGCGCATTCGTCACGACCGTCACTCTTTTCCCCAGCTGTCGAAGGTGTTGCAGAAACTCCTCCGCCCCATACAGGAAGCCGATCATATGATCCAGTTCCTTGGTCATAGCCACGACATCGATTCCCACTCGACGCGTCCAATAATGCAGATCGGTCCAGGCCAATTCACCTTCGACCGAGCGGTACATCGCCATAAGCGTGTCGCGAGACTCTTCGAGCTGTAGACCGTGGAGCGCAGCATAACGACGCGGCAACTCTTCTTCGAAAAAGAAATTGTCGAAATGGCGGTCGAGCAGAGTCCCGTCCATATCGAGCAGGACATCGTCGATCTCGTTCCAATTCAGCTGAAATAGTGTCATCTCGATGAGAGTGTACCCGACGATGGTTGTGTTTGCCAAAATTCTTATGTTACGGTCGAAATACAATTTCCCATGCCACTCACCAAGAACACCCCCTTACAGACAGCACCGGCACCGTCAGCCACAACGGCTCGCCCGCCCATTGTGGCCATTATCGGTCGCCCCAATGTCGGCAAATCGACACTCTTTAATCGCATGCTCGGCAAACGAACGGCCATCGTGGACGACGTTCCAGGTGTCACCCGGGATCGTAACTACGCGGACGCCACCTATCGGAATCGGCCATTCCGCTTGGTGGATACAGGGGGCCTGGACCCGTCCGCCTCGGAAGGCATGCTGGCCCTCATCAAACGTCAATCGGAGCTCGCCATAGCGGAAGCGGACATTTTGATTCTGCTGATGGACGGCCGGACTGGGCTGACGACCCCGGACCAGGAAGTGGTCCGTCTCTTGCGCGGAACGCCGAAGCCGTTGTTTGTCGTGATTAACAAAATCGACACGCCCAAGGTCGAAACGCTCGTGGCGGATTTTTATCAGTTGGGCACGGATACGCTCTATCCTATCTCTGCGGAGCATGGTATCGGCGTCTCCGACCTTCTGGATGCGATCTATCTACTCCTCCCGATCCCGGATGAGAACACTGACCAGACGACGATGCCCCGCATTGCCGTCGTAGGACGGCCGAATGTCGGCAAATCCACGCTGGTGAATGCCGTGCTCGGGGAAGATCGAGTGGTAGTCAGCGATGTGCCGGGAACCACCAGGGATTCGATCGATTCGATCGCCCTCCACCAAGGACGGCGGTATCTCTTCACCGATACCGCCGGTATTCGCCGGCGCGGAAAGATCGACCGGGGGATCGAGGGCTATAGCGTGGTTCGATCGCACTTGGCCATCGGCCGCTCCGACCTCGGGATCTTGCTACTCGAGGCCACGGAAGGCGTGACCGAGCAGGACACCAAGATCGCCGGGATCATCATCAAACAAGGACGGGCCTGCTTCCTGCTGGTGAATAAATGGGACCTCCGGGAAGGCGATGGCCAGGCGAGGCAGGAGGTCGAACTGGAACTTCGGCGGCGCTTTCCCTTTCTGACCTGGGCGCCGGTCCTTTTTGTATCCGCGGTTAACCCCGATTCACTTGGCCAACTCTTTCCGACCATTGATAGGGTATTCGCGGCTTTCTCAAAACGGATCCCGACCGGGGCGCTGAACAAATTCCTCCAGGAGATTCTCGCGACCCACCCCCTGCCGGTGCGCAAAGGCAAACCGACGAAGATCACCAAATCTGCCTTTATGACCCAGGTCGCGACACAACCACCGGTCTTTGCATTGTTTGTCGGTCACCCGGACAATATCACGCCTGCCTACCTCCGCTTTCTCGAGAACCAGCTCCGCGAGGAGTATGGATTCGAGGGCACCCCGCTTCGCATGCTGGTTCGGAAGAAATAGCCGGTTCAATTTCCGCCACCATGCGCACCGTTCTTGTGCGCAGCCTGGTTCTAGATGTCACACTGTGTTCGGTATTCGCAGGAAAATTGCGCTTCAGACATCCCTATCATGGGTGCGACTCTTGCACTGTCAGAAGAGCAATTCCCCGAAAGGATATGCGTGCCACGATTATCTCCGCAGGACCAAACCACCTCCACGAAGAATGATATCCCAGGACTAGAGGAGACTGCCTCCCAAGGAACAGGGGCGATGCAACAGCCCCTTGTCTCTTCCCCCGACTCGGGCATGATCGTGTTTTCCTCATCCGGTCGCAT
>VBOL01000100.1:5243-12754 GCA_005887945.1 Nitrospirota bacterium | reverse complement strand
CTGGGGGTACGGCGCCGAGGGGGACTATGCTCGCCGCTCCGCACCAACCAGAAGTCCCGCTCGAATTGCAGGATGAACAGACCCGTCAGACGGTGCTGTCTTCGGGGACAGGGCAGATTTTTGCGCTCGATGGGGACAGCATCATCCTGGCGGCGGATCGCACCCGCTTCGTCAAAGTGCAGGGCAACCGCGGCGCGAACCGGACCCCGCTCGTCCTGGGCCGCCGCGATCTGGCTGACGCCGAGTTCTGGACGTTTGTCGCAGCCGACAAGAGCAACCGAAGACCGACGAGCGGCTTTGTGCGCGTGCCGACGATCGCCGATCCCAAATTGCAGACCAAAGCGTTTGTGGACGTCGTCAATAACGCCACCTGGGGCACAGTCATCGAAGTGGATCCAAGCGCCTCCATCAACCTGAGCCCGGATAGAGATATTAACTTCAGTTATCTATCCATTCCAGAAGGTGTGACGATCCGCGGCAATCGCCGCGGCACGAATCCCGGACCAGAGCTGCGGACGTTGAGGACACCGGGAAAGATGCTCGAAATCGCCGGCAATGATGTGCGCATCACAGGGCTGCGCCTGAAAGGACCAAGCCGGGAGACTGATAAAGATCAGCCTGGAGCCACAGGCATTCTCGCTCCTGACCAATACCTTCGTACGATCATTGATCACAACGACATCTCGGACTGGACATTGGAAGCCGTCCAGGTCAGCACCAATGTGCGGAACCAGCGATGCGAGGACCCCCGATCTCTCCCACACAACGTCCACGTCGCGCGCAATTTCCTCCACCATAACCGAATGCAAAATAACGGATACGGAGTCGCATCGTACGGTGCGTTTCCTCTTATCGAGGGCAACACGTTTGTCTCCAACCGACACGCGATTGCCGCAGGTGGGGAGGCTGGCACGAAATACCGCGCCTGGTACAACCTCGTGCTCTCGGATGCGCCAGCCCAGGTTTATGCGGGAATTCCTTTACATCACACGCACGATTTTGATGTGCACGGAACAGGGAAGTTAACGCTTGCGGGGGTCAAGGAACTTAGCGGCGGTTTCGGTGGGACCGCGGGTGACTATTTCGAGATTGCCCGGAACACGATCCTCGGCACGAACCGAAAGAATTTCAACTTGCGCGGCGACCCTTGTTACCTGGCTGAGTTTCATCACAACGTCTCACGCCGGGACCAAAAAGAAGGCGAAAAAGAAAGCGATGCAACTGAGTGTTCCTACTGCGGCGCGGGAATTAACAAACTCCGCGTTTACAACAACCAGTTCAAGGCCCCGAATCCTACCGACCGCCTCGCCGTGGGCGATTTCGACGGGGACGGGACAGAGGATCTCTTTTTAGCTACCGGGGCGGCCTGGTACTACGCCCCGGCGGGCAAGGCCGAGTGGCGCTTCCTCAACGCCCAGACCGACGGGATCGGCAGCCTCCTATTCGGGGATTTTGATGGAGATGGGCGCACCGATGTCTTCACCCAAAACGGGTTCGACTGGCTCGTCTCCTGGGGCGGGGCGTCCCCGTGGGAAAGGATCAACGTCTTCAGTCAGAGGCCGATGAGCGACTACGCGATCGGGGACTTTAACGGGGATCATGTTGCCGATGTATTTTATGCCGACGGAAAGCACTGGTATGTGTCCTATGGCGGGAGCAGCGCCTTCACCCTCACGCAGGATTCGAGCTTCCGGGTTGCGGTGGTGGGCGGCCAGTGGCAGGTCTCGTGGAGTGCCACCGGCAGCTGGACGCCGCTGCGTCCCGCGTTGACGAAGACGATGGCCGGTCTGGTGATCGCAGATTTCAATGGCGACGGCCGCGCCGATATCGCCACCGTTACCCTCTTTAACCAGGGCGATGATCCATACTGGAACTGGAAGGTCTCGTGGGCTGGCACCAGCAACTGGAAGCCGCTCCGCACGGTCCCTGGGCCGCTGGCGGCGATCGGTCGCTTCGACGCGACCCGGGGCGCAGATATTCTGTACTGGGAGAACTCATCCCTCGACATCGTCTCGTCAGGATTAGAGGCGCCCTATAAACACAGCAACCAGGACATGCGCTGAGAGACCGCGCGTGGGAACGTCAGACAGGGAGGCAAGGAGGTGGCCGAGGTCTTTCCAGACCTCGTGACGTACGGCCCAACGGGTGCAGTGGAGACTGTGCGGTACGACCAACTGAGCGTCCTGCTGCTCAGCGCACTGCAGCAACAGCACCGGGAACTAGAGACCCTGCGGAAACCTCTGCCGCACCTGGAAGCGCACTAGCTGGACGCACAAAGTCGGATCATAAAAGGAGACGTAGATGAGCACCCTCACATACGCGTCGCAAGATACGGACTATATTGCGTCAAAGATTGAACAAGAAATTCCCAGTGAATCAAGCCTTAACGAGGCACTCCTTTGATGAAGAACCAGGGACGGATCTATTTTGTCGGCAGCGCGAGCTTCCAATTCAATCTGTCCCTAATTACTCATATAAGTCTGTCAGGGTTTTCCTGACAGACAAAGTGACGCCCTTCTGATAAAGCATTTCGGGAAGGACACCCTACCATGAGCACGGAGAAAGATATCGATTTCTTCGATTATCTCCTGTATCTCCCCTTGATTTTAATCGGGCTTTTTATTGTGTATGGCCTGTCGGCTATCGTTGCCGTCTATCTAAACGAAAGGACGGTAAGACCAGGAATTTACTTCATCACGCTCACCGTTGTCGTCATCATCGGTCTGCTTGCATTTGTCGGCGTCCGACCACTGACGAAAGGACGGTAAGACCAGGAATTTACTTCATCACGCTCACCGTTGTCGTCATCATCGGTCTGCTTGCATTTGTCGGCGTCCGACCACTGATGCAGAACAACCTGGCCCGAATACTCGCAATGGTATTGACGGTCCCCGTGCTTGCGTTCGGCGTGGGGCTACTTTTTGATGCCGGTTGGATGGCCACTATCTCCGTCGGGACTGCATTGCTGGGGCTGTCGCTGCTCGGGCTCATCGGGTTCGCCGGGTACAAATCTCAAGGCAATCGCACGCTACTTCTGGCGCTGTTCAAACCAGGTCTGTATATCGCCATCGGGGCGCTGATTG
The DNA here is from genome assembly GCA_005887945.1 of Nitrospirota bacterium. Classification (GTDB taxonomy): domain Bacteria; phylum Nitrospirota; class Nitrospiria; order Nitrospirales; family Nitrospiraceae; genus Palsa-1315. The sequence continues at coordinate 9,671 of VBOL01000100.1, read as the reverse complement.
CTCTGGTCATCTTGCACGCCTCCCTCGCGATTGCGTCCATCTATCTTCTTGAAAGCACCGGCCGGCAAGTCCATGTCGGAGTTATCGTCACGGTGGGGGTCGGTGCGCTAGCGGGCGTGGCTGCACTGATTAGCGGCGCTTCCAGCATCATCAAAAAGGCCATGGCCACGGTGGTGGGGAAGCGGCTGAGCGACGAGAGCCAGCCCGTGTTATGGGAGTTCATCCTGAACCTAGCAAAGTCCCTGGGCGCCTCGCCACCTCAGTATGTCGTGGCGGGACTCGAGCCAAATTTCTTTGTGACGGAGGCGGATGTTCGCTACCTCGACGGTCAATTGAGCGGCCGGACGATGTATCTGTCCCTGCCGCTCTGCCGAGTCATCAGTCAGGAGGAACTCAAAGCGATCCTAGGGCACGAACTGGGTCACTTTAAGGGACTGGATACCAAATTCAGCCGCGACTTCTTTCCTATCTATAGAGGGACAGTCAATGCGCTGGCCGGCTTGGCGCAAAACATGGGGGAGGGCTTCCGGAAGATAGCGCTGATCCCGGCCTTATCCATTCTGTCCTTCTTCTTGGAAGCCTTCTCTACGGCGGAACGCGCAATCAGTCGCGAGCGCGAGTTGGCCGCGGATCAAGTCGCGGCGGGAGCCACTGCTCCCCGAACGCTGGGCACCGCGCTTGTGAAAGTGTCCGCGTTCTCAGGGCTGTGGGGGACCATCCATGAGGATATGCTCGAGCTACTGCCGAAGGGCAAGCAATTCACCAACATCAGCGCCGTTTTTGCGCGCTTGGTTCAGGATAACAGCAACATGGATGCTTTGCAGGGGCTGGATGGTACACTATTGCCGCATCCGACCGATTCCCACCCTCCGCTGAGCCAGCGTTTGCAAGCGTTGGGCATCTCTGTCGCTGACATCGCTGATGCAGCGCTCTGCACTGCGCCTGAGCTTCCAGCGGTCGCCTTGATCGCCGACTACGAGTCGTTTGAGAAGGATCTGACGACCGTGGAGCATCTTCTTATGGTGGAATCCGGCCAAATCAGGATCAATGCAGCTGGCGCTTAATTAAAAGAGTTGCGAAAGCCAGAAAGCTGGCGGCCGATCTCTTTCGGAGCGTTCGTTTAGTCTGTGGAACCGTGGCGTTCCACGGCAGACGAAAGGCTGGAAGGACAGCGGTGACCTAGTCGAACAGCCAGGGCCCACGGTAGGACCGCGGTCACAAGCCCAACGTCAGCGGATCGTTAAGGTGAACTGTTTGTCGCTGATATTGCCTTCTGTATCGGCCAAGGTAATTCGTAAGTCATGCTGACCCGAAGGAAATTTGGCATTGGGAACGTGGATGCCAGCGGACGATACATAAGGCTTCACGCGTTCAGTAATATCGATGCTAATGAACTTGAGCAGCACCACCTTCAGGGAATCAATAGCAATCGGAGCGTGCCGCGGAACGAACTGCACGGCAATCTGAGTAGGAACGGAGATCAGTTTATCCATGACCGGCTCGAGGACCTCAATAATGGGTCCAATGTCGGAAGGCGGAATGCCTCGTGGTCTCGGGCTATCAATATCAGGCGCACCCGGCATGGATGCTTCCTCCGGACTTACCAGCCATACCTCGGGAGTCTCTATCGCGTTCGTGGATATCTGAGATATCAAACATACTCCTAGCATCCCCAGTAGCAATACATTAAGTCTCCTCATAGTCCTGCCCTTGCCGCACTACCTGTCCCGAAGGACGAGTGGCTCCCCGGCCTCCACTTGGCGTTCAGCCATGAGGGATCTTTCCACTGCGCAACTGCGATTCCAGCGCTTTCACGACTTCCTCCGGTACGTAGCGATCAAAGGTCTGCAATTCGAGATCGGGAAAGGCGAAATGGTCCTGCTCTAGCTAATGGTCATTACCCTCAGATGAAACGCCGTCCATTTATCGTGCGGTTGGTCCATGCATCGCTAGGCATCCTCTCTGGATACGGAGGCGATTTGCTCTGTAGCGAATAGACTTATGAAAACCTATGAGGAGAGTCATCTGGCAGTCCTTGCCTTTCTAAGCAGAGCATCATGCAACTGTGTCGGGGTGAGCAACTCAGGCAGCCCGCGGGTTTGCACTTGCCTGTAGGAGCCGACCGTCTCCAAGGCCTTTCCGCCAGGTAAGAGCAAAACCAGGTGGAGGCTGTCTCCTTCGTCGGGAACGGAAAGTACGACCGGAACGGGGAGCGTATCCTGGTGGCTCGTGCGCTGTGCTTTCAACAGTACTGTTTGCTTCTCGCCGGGAGAGACTAATCGCAAGGGGGTGGTGAAGTGCACGGCCTGCTCGAAAGAGATGTTGTCCAGCGACTCGGCTCTGAGCAATTCGATGAGTTCTGATGCGGGTTGAAGGTCCCCGCGAGGAGGCTCCTCGGCGAATCCTCGGCCAGTCACAGAGCACAGTATTACGGAACAGGCGACAAGCGACAGTGGGCGTGTAAGACTTGCGAGGCAGATGCGACTAGGCACACCTTCCTCTACGGGCTCGTACGGTAGCTGACCACGTAGTCCGTTCCCTGGAATGCTGTCTGCACAATCTGCAGTTGTGCTGGGCTCGCCGGATCCAACCCTGCTTGCTTGAGCAGATTCGCGCGAAGATACTGTGCAGCTGCCTGATCGAATTGCAGCCGTGTGTTGGTTTGCTGGAGGCTATCGCGGATGCCATTCTCAATAGCCGGTTTAATCTGCTTAAGATACTCTGTCACGAGATCGCACATGTTGACCGGAAATATGATACCGACCCAGTAAGTACACTTTTCTGGGACTTTTAGCTCGCCTTTAAAGACCGCGCGTGCTGAGTGATAAGTCGGAAATCCGAGATGGTTCGTTGCCGGCGTAATAAATACGTCCACTTGCACCTTTTCGGAGACCGCGTCCCCCATGGCCAGATCGCCCTCTGTACTAAAGTCCTTGTAGTAACGAAAATGTAGCTCATTGCCCTCGGAACTCACGGTTGGAGGATTGGACAATCCCTTGACAAAGAAAAACACCTTATTGCCGCTTGCGTCCGAGATGTGTGGCGCGAGATTAAGCCGTCCGGCAAGCGCATGGCCTATGACAAAATTGGAATCAGCAAGACCATTCGAGCCCGGGCTCGGAATATTGGTAATCTGAATAAAGCTCTTGGTCAGATCGCCCCCCAGTAACGTCGCAAATGGCACAACCTTAGATAAGGGAGCAGTGGTAGACGACCCTGAGCGGGGCGGAAAGACCTGTTTTCTGTAGGACATGACGTTGAGACCCATCGCTTCGGCGGCCGAAAGACCGATCAGAGACGCGACGACCAGGCAAGTTAGGCGCACCCCGGCTCGCGGCGGATGTGACTTGGCTCTGTGGGCCATGTTGTCCGCTTTATTCATGCTTGAACCAGCGAGTGACGCGAAGATCCACGCCGACCTGTGTAGCCACATATGTCAGTGGCGTAACCTGCTGGGATTGGCCGGATTCGGTGCTCACCGTGACCGCCTGGCCTGCTTCTGTCTTGCCGAAGCCATCGGGAATGACAGGAGGCACTTCAACCTGTGCAGGAACCTGGCTGGCCGGACGCTCTCGACCCATGAACGCGGCTAGGCTGTCCTCTAAGTCCGTGCGTTGGGAATACGACGCGACAAAGAAAACCGTTTCGACCCCACGGAACTGGTCGAGGCTAAAGGAATAAGGACCGTCGGGCAATGTGTATTCCTGGTCTTTCACCACAGGATTCGTCATCGAGGGGCTGTTTTTAGGAAATAGACCTTGGATCCATCCGGAACCATCAATTGCGATGACATAGACATAGCAGGTACAGCCTGCCCGAAAGACGATCTTGAACTTGTCACCAGCTTGGGGATCACCGCGCCCATCCTTCAAGACTTATCCGTCGTTGATCGGGACTAACTGCCTGCCGGAAGGAGTACTGACCGGGCGCAGGAGCGCCACATCCAGCGCGACGGGCTCAGTAGCGGCTGTCCTCGGCCAAGTCGGCGAACCCTGAGGATTAGAGGGCGTGGAGAGTCCGGGGCCACACGTGAATCCGGTGGGACATGAGGGAGGGGGAGACGTCATCGAAGGTCCAGGGCCACACGAGACTCCCGTCCATGAGAATCCCGGCGGGCACGACATGCTGGGAGTCGTGGGCATAGTGCTGGGTGGACATGAGAATCCCGGCGGACACGACATATTGGGAGTCGTGGGCATAGTGCTGGGTGGACACGGGAATCCCGGCGGACATGACATGCTGGGAGTCGTGGGCATAGTGCTGGGTGGACACGGGAATCCCGGCGGACATCCCGACATGGAAGATCCAGGACAATAGGCCCCCGGCGGACATCCCGACGTGGAAGATCCAGGACAGTAGGCTCCCGGCGGACATCCCGACGTGGAAGATCCAGGGCAATAAGCTCCCGGCGGACATCCCGGCGTGGAA
>VBOL01000100.1:0-5193 GCA_005887945.1 Nitrospirota bacterium | reverse complement strand
AGATCCGGGACAGTAGGCTCCTGGCGGACACCCCGGCGTGGAAGATCCCGGGCAATAAGCTCCCGGCGGACATCCCGACGTGGAAGATCCGGGACAGTAGGCCCCCGGCGGACATCCAGACGTGGAAGATCCAGGGCAGTAAGCCCCAGGCGGACACCCCTGATTGGAAGCCATGCTTGGTGGCATTGAGCTCACAACCGGTTGAGAAAGGCTCAAGAGAAGTTTGTTCACGTCCTGACTATACCGGCTGCCATAGTTCGTGTTCGCGGTAATGAGGAGGTTTCTTGCGAACTCAATGGCTGGAGAAATGAGGAAGGGAAGAGCCGCGCAAGCAGTCAATGTCAGTGCGCTTATTGCCGCGATGTGTTTGAGGCTTCTTGGCTGCGGACTGTGAACGTGTGACGTGGCCATCATGCCCGGCTCCTCTGGTGAGTCGGAGTGCCGGAAAAAAGGTTCGAGGAGTCTACGCCTTCCCGCGCGTAGAGTCAACGACCCAGGAAATCTTGCAGTCTGCCTGTAACTGTGCTACAGCAGGCGCGTTCATAGCGGCCAGGGCTGAAGTTGAACGAAGGCCTCAATGGATGCGACCAACCGACATATTCCATCAGACGATGAACTCATAAAGGCAGTCGCTCTGGGTGATTCCGCAGCGTTTGAGCATCTCTACCGACGTTACGAGAGCAGGGTGTATCAATTTGTGTTGGCGCTCCTGCACGATCAGAAGCTTGCCGAGGACACTGTGGTCGAAGTTATGGTCGGAGTCTGGCAAGGCGCCGCGCGCTTTTCCGGCGCGTCCCGTCTGTCAACATGGATTTTTGGTATAGCTCGGCATAAGGCTATGGATACGCTGAGGGATAAAACTCGTCGCGAGCAAGCGACTGTGCCGTTGGAGCGAGTGATCAATCTTCCTCATCTCGGGGATGGCCCAGAGGAGATGACGGAGCAGAGGAAAATTGAAGCTCTTATGCGTCACGCTTTTGCCAAATTATCGTTACAGCATCAGCAAATCCTTCGGCTCGCATTCCATGAAGAATTGCCTTACCAAGAGATTGCACGACTCCTGGACATCCCGGTGAACACGGTCAAGACGCGAGTCTTTTATGCCAAGCGGCAGTTGAAACGACATTTTGAGCACATAGTTCATGCGGAGCCTTCAAAATGAACGAACCCGAAGAACTCGGAGGTGAGGTGCATCCAGTTGCCACGCTGCTGCCGTGGTACCTCAGCGGCACATTGAAGGAAGATGAACGGCAGCAAGTTGTCCAACACTTGGAGCGCTGCCAAGCGTGTCGGGAGGAATTGGAGGAGCTGACAACGCTTCGTACGCAGCTCAAACCTGTCTTTTCCGAGCTTCCCGGATCATCACCACAACTCCATCAAGCCGTGATGGAGAAAATTCACGCTCAGGAAGGTCGGGCAAGATCAGGGGCCGTCATAGCTCGTGTATTGGACTCGGTCGAGCTCTGGTCTCGCTCGCTGTATAGACCGAGATGGGTCCCCACTCTAATGCTGATCATCGTCCTGGGACAATTCGGGATGCTGCTGTGGTTCGCCGGAGGGCAAACAACCAGATCCGGTGATGGAGTGATTTCACGCGGACTGCCTGCACCAACAGCACGTATCCGGGTGGCATTCCAGGGAACTGCTCCTGAAGAGAAGGTCCGCTCAGTGATCATGCAGCTGAGAGGAAGGATTGTAGACGGGCCATCGGCAGAAGGATTTTATACGATCGAACTGTCGGGTGACGAGGCCAAGGCAGTGGAAGTGAGACTGGAAAATCTACGTGCCCAACGGGAAGTGATCCGAGCCGCCGAGCGAGTGAAGTCGTGAACTTTTCTGTTGCTGCACGCGACCTACTTGAGGAAAGTCTTACCCGAGAGGGATGGAACTGATGCTCTCTCTATCCGGGAGTGAAGCCATGAAGATGAAGACGTGGAAGACCGTTCTGCTGTCTATCGCAATGCTGACGGTATCAGCCGCGGGTGGCGATTGGGTCCTCGCGCAGTCTTCGGGGCCAGCCACTCAGAACCCGCCTGTGCGTCGGGCGCTTCTCATCGGCATCAATAAGTATAAAGGCGTCCCGCAGTTAAGGGGCTCCATCAATGACGTAGAGACCATGAGGCAGATCCTCATCAGCCGCTTCGGTTTCACGATGAAAAACATCGCGTTACTGACTGACGAGGCTGCCACGCGCCAGGGAATCCTTTCCGCCTTAGAGCGTTTCGTTAAGGAGACTAATCCCCAGGACATAGCTTACATCCACTATTCCGGACATGGTTCGCTCGTCGAAGGCCAGAGAACGCTCGTCCCTCAGGACGGTCGCACGGGAGAGATTCCTGATATTGTAGACCAAGAATTTAAGGAGATCATCGGGCGTCTCCGGGCGCAGACTACCATCGTTGTTTTAGACTCCTGCAATTCTGGCACAGCTACACGAGGCGTCGAGGTCCGTACCCGATCCGTCCCGCCGGATACTCGATTGGCCCTGTATCCGAGGACACGCCAGGTTGTACCCTTGAGCCCCTTCAAAACTGAGCGGGCCCTTTTGATGGCAGCCGCACCGTTTGATCAGCTAGCGCTCGACGCGTCTATCGAAGGCCGACCACATGGCGTTTTTACCTATGCGCTCGCTCGCAGTCTTGGAGCTGTGAAGGCAGATGCCTCAGCTCGGGAAGTTGAAGCAGCGGTCAAGCGTGAGTACAAACGTATCGCCCCCTTGCTCGGACGGTCCGTGATGCCCGAGCCACAGGTGGAAGGCGCCGATACACGCTTGAGCAAACCGATCCTGCCGCCGGTGGAATCCGGGGGAGCAGGGATATCTTCAAATGTGGCACGGCTGGCCTGGGTCGAAGTGCAGGTGACTGGACCTGACACGGCGCTGCTGCTGAATGCCGTAAACTTGGGAGGTTTCCCTGGCTCCTTCTGGGCGGTCTATGCGCCCAATGAGATCAATTTTGTGCCGGGCCGAGCGCTAGCGCTGGCCGTCGTGACCGAAGTGAAAGGGCGAGACGCCCTGGCCCGGCTTGAGCTGTCCGGCGGGGGCATGAAATCCGGCGGGCGCGCAGTTCTCTATGCACCTCCCCCTCCAGTGGCGCGAGTCCCGATCTTTTTCCGTGATGTCCCGTCGCAGCGTCGTGACCAGTTAGCGCAAGCGATTCGACAGCGTCTCGGAGATGTGGAGATCGTTGGGCCGGGGACATTCGCACGCTGGGTCGTCGATCTGCAAGGCGATACGCTACGCCTCTATGGCGCCGACGGCTCCACGGAGGCAGGCTCCTTTTCCGTCTCGAGTGCACAGTGGGCGGACAATGCCGCCTTAGTGATGTCCCGGGGTGTCACAGCAGGACAGCTTCTGTCGATGGACAATGCCTCTTCGCGCCTCCGGTTGGAAGCCCGGGTGGTCGCGCACGAACAGAATATGCGGGGGAGAGGAATCATAACTGTGTCGGATCTGCAGGAGTCGATATTTCGAATGCGTCGACCGGGAGAGGCGCGGACTCCCGAAAATAGCCTTCAACTGGAGATCCGGGCGAGTGAAGACAGTTATCTCACTATAGTAGATGTCGACTCCCAGGGCGGCGTGAATGTGCTGTTCCCCAATCCTTATTCGCGAAAGGCCGGGTTCTATCCTGAAGGTAAGGTGCGCGGTGGAGAAACACTGTTGCTTCCTGACTCGTTGCAGTCGGGGAATCAGGCGAAATTTCACTGGGACTATTCCCCTCCTCCCGGCTCTGACACCATCCGCATCTTTGCGAGCACCGATCTAGACACGGCGAAGACGATTCGGCAGTACATCCGAGGCAGCGCGTCAGGCAAGCCTGATTCCAAGAAGTTGGAGCAACTCCGGACGAAACTCGCTCGTGTGGCAACCCGCGGGCTCATTACAGTCCCTGATGACCCTGCGGCTGTAACTCCCTCAGGAGGCCCAGCGACCGGAACCGCGCCTGGACCCTTGACCTCTGAGTCTGCACCGCAGGGATTGAGTTCATCTGCCGGTCAGACCCGTCCGCGCCAGCCCGACTGGACCGCGACGTCGCTCTCCATCATGGTGACTGAGTAGCAGTGCACTGCACCGCTTAATAGTTGGACAGTTTGGTTATCATTGGTAACCACCCATTCTTCGGAGAATTCAGCCATCTTCGAGCCACAACTTCCCAACGGGCTCACCGTCGCGGAGATCGAGGACTGGCAGGAGCGGTTCCTCTTGGGGGCCGAGAACGCGTTGCGCAGCCGGCCCAAGGACGACGAGGCGCTGAGGGACGAACAGATCAGGAAGCTCAAACAGAAGATCGGCGACTTGGTGCTGGAAGCCGACGTGCTGCGGGAGGCCTGAAGCCGTACCCTTTAGCCCGGGGGACGTCCGACGAGTGAGGGAGGCCGTGTCGGGCGTCTCGCAACGGCGGGCCTGTCAGCTCTTGCACATGCCGCGGGCGCGCCTGCATCGGCGGCCTGAAACATTCGGCGCACACCGTTGCCCTCAGAACGATGATCGCCGAGCGACACGTGGAGCTCGGGTCGCTCGGATTCTCAACAACCATGAGAGGTGGCTTGAAAGCGGGGGAGCACTACAATAGCACATATGGAGAAACCAATGAGGCAGTTCTTGAACAGCATGGTCGTCATGCTGATGTTGCTCGGTCCTACACCTACCGTGTTGGCGCAGGGAGCAGGGTCTGAGTGGGACATCCTCAATCAAGAGGTTGGGGAACTTTACCGAGCCGGCAAGTATGACCGCGCCGTTGTTGTCGCAAAAAAGGCCCTTGAAGTTGCCCAGAACAATGTCGGCCCGGATCATCCCTCTGTGGCCGTGAGCCTGAACAACCTGGCCCTGCTCTACGACACCCAAGGCCAGTACGCGCAGGCCGAACCGCTCTACCAGCGCTCGCTGGCGATCACGGAGAAGGCCCTGGGCCCGGATCATCCCTCTGTGGCCATGAGCCTGAACAACCTGGCGGAGCTGTACCGCACCCAAGGCCAGTACGCACAGGCCGAGCCGCTCTACCAGCGCTCGCTGGCGATCTCGGAGAAGGCCCTGGGCCCGGATCATCCCTCTGTGGCCATGAGCCTGAACAACCTGGCCGGGCTCTACGACACCCAAGGCCAGTACACGCAGGCCGAGCCGCTCTACAAGCGCTCGCTGGCGATCAGGGAGAAGGCCCTGGGCCCGGATCATCCCGATGTGGCCGTGAGCCT
>VBOL01000099.1:3001-4344 GCA_005887945.1 Nitrospirota bacterium | reverse complement strand
TGTGATACTCGTTGAACTGCATCAGGCCATGGACCGTGGCAAAATCCGGGATGAGCTTCTCCAACAGATGGGCGCGATGCATCGCTCCAAGCGTTCCGGCTACCGTTCCCGGTCCAGCAAGAATCTTCAGAAAGACCCGGTTGACCTCAGGGGTCCGGAAGGCCTCGTTCGACATGCTACCCATGTGGCTGTGGATTTCGTCCAGCAGGTCGGTGTCGATCTTGAGGCGCCGGGACCTCGCCATCTCGAACAGCCGGAGGAGCAAGTCCGGACTATCCAGGACTCGAGCCCGCAGCTCAGAGGGAACAGTCAGATACCGGCCGGTGACCACGAAATAGCCATCCACCCTGGCTGCCGGCAGGATGCGAGTCGATCGGCGCCTCACAGGAACGGCCTGGCAACGGTCCACATACCGGACCAAGGACTCTTGGAGTCCCATCGTATGCCGGTAATACTGCTGCATGAACTGCTCCACCCCTAGGAGGTGGGGACGATCGTGGAATCCGTACTGGGAAGCCAGCCGGACCTGTTCGTCGAACGACAGAATCTCCTGCGCCATCCCGGCTTCGAAGTGCAGAAACGCCCGGACGCGCCACAGAAACTCCCGGGCCTCTGTCAGTGAGAGAAAATCTTGTCTGGAGAGGAGGCCACGATCCGCCAAGTCCTGCAGCGCAACGGCTTGGAACCGGGCCATGCCGGCCCACCGGAGCAGATGGAAATCCCGTAGCCCTCCTTTGCTTTTCTTGACGTTCGGCTCCAGCAAATAGACGGTCGCTCCGAACTTCTCATATTCACGGCGCCGCTCTTCCACCTTTTGCTCGATAAAATGCCCGGTCCCACGGCCGACTACCTCCCGGAAATACCGGCGATGGAACTCCTGGAATAGGTACGGGCTTCCGGTCAGAAACCTGGCCGACATCATGGATGTGTGGATGGTAAGGTCCTTCGCGGCCAGATCGACGCAATCTTGAACCGTCCGCATGCTGTGACCGACCTGGAAGCCTAGATCCCACAGATGGTGCAGCACCTCACGGAACAGAGCCGGCGCCGCCTCTCCCGCTTTCTCGGAAAAGAGGAGCATGACGTCGATGTCTGAATAGGGAGCCAACTCCCGGTAGCCGTAACCTCCCAGCGCCACCAGGCAACAGTGCTGCGCCCCTGCGGCCCGGGCCTCCTCACCGGCCTGCCGCATGGCGTTCCTGTACCGACCGATGATCAACCCGTCCACAAACTCCGTCAGGGCCGCCATGACTTCGGCCCCCGAGACCCCTTCCAACAACCGCTGCCGGAGCACCTGCCGGTGCCCAGCCAGGGCGGAGACAGGCTCAAATTCCGCCCTGCGC
>VBOL01000099.1:0-2995 GCA_005887945.1 Nitrospirota bacterium | reverse complement strand
TTCCCCCGTCTCGCCGGTCCTGATCCGCACCACGGAACTAAGATCCGACACGAAGATCTTCCCGTCCCCGACGCTGCCGGTCTTCGCGCTGCGCGTAATGGTTTCGATCACACGCGCCACCAGGCTATCCGTGACGTACACTTCAATCTTCACCTTGGGCACAAAGTCGGTCGTATACTCGGCGCCCCGGTAGGTTTCCTTACTCCCCTTCTGGCGTCCGAATCCTTTGACTTCAGAGACCGTCATCCCCTGCACACCGATTTCCACCAACGCATCCTTGACTTCATCCAACTTGAACGGCTTGATGATGGCTTCAATCATCTTCATATGGATCCCTCCCTACCAGGCTACCCGAGGACGCTGCTCGTACATCGTCACGAGGGTCGCCGGCACGATCGTTTGGTCAATCGTGCCATGGTCCGTTTATGAACCAGAATTGTACGTGAAGAACAACTGAGAATGCCGTATAGGCCTTGTGCCGATGAGTTTGTCTGGCCATCTGGCTGGGGCACCGAACCCTACCTTCTAAGTAGGGTTCGGTCACCGCTGCCTTACGAATAGGCCTTTTCATCATGTTGACTGAGATCCAAGCCTAATCGCTCTTCTTCTTCAGTCACACGCAGACCAGTTATTCCACCGACTATCGCCAGAATGATTAAGGTCCCTACAAACACGAAGACCCAGGAAATCAGTACAGCAAACGCTTGGATGCCCAACTGTCCTGGATTACCAAAGAACAGCCCGTCTGCCCCTGCCGAATTAATCGCCTTCGACGCGAAGAGACCAGTCGCCAGCGCGCCCCAAGTGCCACCGATTCCGTGAACGCCGAAGGCATCGAGGGCGTCATCATAGCCAAACAAGGGCTTCAACATCACCGCCGTATAACATATTACACCCGCTCCAATCCCAATCCAAATCGACGAGATCGGGCCGACGAACCCCGACGCAGGCGTGATGGCCACCAATCCCGCCACCGCACCGCTTGCCGCGCCCAGGGCCGACGGTTTGCCTCGATAGATCCACTCCGCGACCATCCAGGCCAGCGCCGAGGCAGCCGTCGCCGTATTGGTGGCGGTAAAGGCGCTGGTCGCCAGTGCCCCGGAGGCCAACGCGCTGCCGGCGTTGAACCCAAACCATCCAAACCAGAGCATGGACGCACCCAAAATGGTCATGGGCAAGTTGTGCGGGTGCATTCCCTCCTTGCCATGTCCCAATCGCTTCTTTACCACGAGGGCGCAAGCCAACCCAGCTACACCGGAACTGATATGGACGACCGTCCCGCCGGCGAAATCCAACGCCCCGAGGTTTCTGACCCATCCCCCGACCCCCCACACCCAATGCGCGAGTGGATCGTAGATGAAAGTCGCCCACAGCAGCGTGAACAAGATAAACCCGCTGAACTTCATCCGGTCGGCATATGCACCGGTAATCAGCGCCGGCGTGATCACCGCAAACATCATCTGAAATAGCATGAATGCCTGGTGCGGTATGGTGGCAGCATAATCGGGATTGGGATCATATCCAACCCCGTTGAGCCCGAACCATGCAAGCGAACCGACGATGTGGCCTACGTCTGGCCCGAAGGCGAGTGAGTAACCCCACAGCACCCATTGGACACTGATCAGACAGAGGATAATGAAGCTCTGCAAGATCACGGACAACGCATTCTTGCCACGCACCATCCCTCCGTAGAACAGCGCAACGCCCGGCGCGGTCATGGCCAACACCAAGGCCGTCGAGACCAACACCCAGGCCGTATCGCCGGTATCGATCTTCGGCGGTGCTGCAGCGGCTGCCGCCTCTGGAGCAGCAGCCGGCGCTTCTGGAGCCGGCGCCGCTGGAGCCTGCGCACCTGCATCTTGCGCATGCAGGGCCGCCCCCCCTGCCAACATGGCAAGGCAGGTAAGGACCGGCAGAATCTTCTTCATACTGCTCATATGCCTTAGCATAATTGCATCCTTTCATCCCCTGGTTCAGGACGAGGTTGTCAACGAGTTCTTCGAACTTTTCTGAGCGGCTCCCATGGTTGTCTCACGCCGCGTTCTTCGTCGGAACAGACTGAGGCCCCGCCTGCTCGGCTTCGATAGCCGCGAAGACCTGAGCCATCCCTGCACAACCGTTTACGCGCTTGCACTGCTGGTGCAGTAGAGCAACACCGCCGCCAGCTACTTTTGAGCATCGCGCTCCCTCGTGGGCCTGTGGTATTCACTCACGGTGCCTGCCCTTCTCGTCGCCGACCACGAGCGACCCCGCCTACGGTGCCCACTGCTGGAGCGCAGGGTCGCTCGAATAATGGTCGGGACCGGCGATCCCTCGAGCTTGATGCGCATGACGCCCTCAGCGCCATGCGTCCCGCTTTAGTTTAGGATTACCGCATCCAGCGCCTGCCTGCCAGGGCGCAGGCCCGCTTGCCCGAGCACAGCACGGGGGGTCAGGACCCCCAACAGCCGCTGTTCCCACGAGATCGCTCTCAATCCCGTCATGGCGTGCTTCCGTTGCCTCATGGCTGTTCTTATCGATGGCTCCTTCCTGATCGCTACCCTGGACCATTCCACGGAGGGAGCTCCTCTTCAACGTTTAACAGACTTCAGTATCACTCAGCTCAGAACAGGTAGATGACTTCGAATCCCAGTTGTTCTTGATTGTTCGTCACCTGACTGCCCCGCAGGAAGGGAGTCTTGTTAGAGTGGTCGTACCGGCCCTCTATTCTCGTGATGAGATTCGGTACCGGCTTGTACTGGAGTGTCCAGGTAGTCTCCCAGAGGGTCTGAGCTTGGAACGACGTTGTTGTTCCATTACTAAGACCTGCACCCGCCTGATTAAAAGGACTGAGTGCTCCGGTACCGAATCCGCCATTGGGTGCGGCACCTGGTGCGCCACTACAGACATTTGTACCGCCGTTAGTATTGATAGCCCCGCCGCAGGCACGAAAACCACCTGCATCCTCCCAGATTTCTCCGCGACCACGGAGGCTGAATGCATGGGGCTGCTGTTG
>VBOL01000098.1 GCA_005887945.1 Nitrospirota bacterium | reverse complement strand
CAAGTATGGCTCAGGGAAGGCGGTTGCAGGAATGCTGGCGCGGGGATTCTTGCGACGGAACTCTGTGATGATGTCGTAGAGGTCTTGCTTCGCGCACAAGCCCTTCCGTTCGAGCACTTCCACAATGACGGCGATCTCCCACATGTCGGAGACTGTCGCCTCTTCGAGGGACATGCTCTCGCGTTTGGAGCGGTCGCTCATTTGCCTTTCGGTGTCCACTCCCGTGCCAGCTTTTGTGCCTCGGCAATCTGATCCAGGGTCATTTTCTTGGCCAACTCATCACGAAGGGTGCCAGCGTCCGTATCGCCCCGCGCAGTGGACAGATTTAGCCACTTGTGGGCTTGCACATAGTCCTGAGGAATGCCTGTTCCAACCATATACATAATCCCCAGCATTCTCTGCGCCAAGGCGAAATTCTGTTCGGCAGCTAATGTTTCTAGTCTAAAGGCCTCCCGTATATCCTGACGCACGCCTCTACCCTTGTAATACATGGCGGCAAGATTGCTCTGGGCAACCATGTAGCCTTTTTCAGCACCCAACCTATAGAGACGGGCGGCTTCTTCATAATCCTGTACTACCCCGTCTCCATTTTGATACATCACGCCCAAGTCATTCTGTGCGAGCCAATTGCCTTGATCGGAGGATAGGCGATACCACTGCAACGCCAGTTCAAGATTCTTGGGAATCCCATATCCATTCGCGTAGCATACTCCCAGGAAAAACTGAGCTGAATGGTTTCCCTGCTCAGCCAGCGGTCGCAATTCACGCAAGGCGGTTGCGTAGTCGCCACGTTGATAGGCACCCTCGCCAGCCTCATAATCAGGCCAGGCGGGAGTGGCGAGACATACGAACGACAACACGAAGGCGAAGTTGAATCGGAGAAACATGGGCTGATTGTTACTCAAAGGACATTCTCCGCTGGTTCCTGCACCAGTCGCTTCATATAATCCTGAAGCCTCGCATGGGTGTGCCGCTCAACCACTACATTTACATTCTCTACCGCAAACTCTTCCCCTCGCGACCACCGGACAACGGCTTCTGGAATTAGAATGTGCTGTTCATTCGGCAGCGTGACAGTCAACGAGAGCGTTTCTCCTGGCCGCATGGGCAGGTCTCCTGAGAGTCGCCAGCCGGTACAGGAAAGATTCCAGATCGTGCCTTTGCCCTGGAAGAGGGCCACGTTGTACGTGACGGCGCAGTGCAAGGGGAAGCGGCGGTAGGGGCGAAGGATGAGGGGCATAAGGAGCCTCGCAGGGAGGCGTATTGTAGGTGGGAAACGAAAGAAGGCGCAAGGGTCTCGTGGGGGAAATGGTTGTTGTATTTGTAGAGCGAGTGTTCGTGTGTGCATTGAGAAATGAACCAAATTCACCCTTGATGTCTCACCTGTGCGGGCTTATCATTCGTGGACGATTAGCGGGGGACAAATGGAATGGAAGCCGACATAATAATGGCGGGACTAACGGCCCCGAATATATGATGGGAGGAGTCATGCGATTCAGACAATCCATCATACTGACAGTTACCCTACTGGCCATGAGCATGGGACTCTTCTGTGGGGCCGAGGCAAAAACCATCGAAGCGGGCCATGCGACCGTGAGCTGGAAAGGAATGGGCGTGTTCGATGATCTGCTGGGGGATGGAGACAGAGTCTTTAGCGGCACTATTACCGGGACCATCTTGGTGAAGCATCTTCCCGAAGGCTCGGCACCGGCGGAGATCCATAAGACCACACTAGATTGTCAGGCGATGATCCATATCAGTGAGAACCAAGAGGTACAGCAAACTGCCCTCTGCATCCTGAGGGCCCATCAAGGCAAGGACCTCGCGTACACAGAAATACGATGTGTCGGTAAGAAGGACGAATGCGTAGGCGAGTTTACGTGGGTCTGGGGAAAGGGCGGATTCAAGGGAATTACGGGGACGACGCCGTTCGTCGGCGGTATCATTATTGAGCAACGGAAAGAGGGAGTGATCTACGGAAGTGCACATTGGCCGAATTTGACTTATTCACTGCCGTAGGGAGGCGAGTTGTAAGAGGAGAGCGAACGACGGCGCAAGAAGCGATGTGATTGTCTACGGGGGTCCTGTTCCTGATGATGGAGAGATCGGCCCGTGCCAGCAGCCGTTCAGATGAGCGACAGGTTTGTCCTGGTTGGGCCACCACACTGTTACCTCTCCATTCATCACGCGGACTTCCACCATGAGTGCCCTAGCCATGGTCTCGCTCTGAAACCAATAGACACCCGGCTTCGTCGGAGATTCGGTACCGCTCCGAAGGTCCGCCTCTGAGAAGGATGCTGAGTTGCGCTTAGATGGGATAGACATACAGTACCTCAAATGGCAGTCGCAAGATTAGGCCGTCCGTGGGAGAGTGCAGCACTGGCCCCCTGCGTCTTCCTTCTCCCCTCCTTGCAGCGCAGTGCCAGTCCTACAGCCGCATGCCTCAGCAGAGGATGACGACTGGGGCCAATCGCAAATACACGGGAAGCTATCCAACAGGGCCAACATTACGAAAACTGCGAGCGGAGTGCGATCTGATAGGTCGAGTAACCGAGTTGGCGAAGTAACAACGGTCCCTCCCTCGACATCCGATTAACGGCGACGAATACCTCTCCCCAAGTGAGATTGGGAAGGTATGTGACGACATCGTCTAGGCAGCAGGGACCACTTCTCCGCAGCTTTTCAATAATAGCCTCTTCTATGGGCATCATGGCGTAGAACCTCCGGTTGAAGTGAGGTGCTCGTGGGCACCCGGATAATGCATAGGAATGCGCCGCGTGGGACCTAGGAAATGCCCTGGTATGGTCAGCAATCATTACTACACCCATTCGGTACTACGACTCCTCACGGCGTTGAAGATGTCCTACAAAGCCGCGAAAAAGCGAGCCGAACCGTACACAAAGATCGTGGAGGAACTCCAAGGGATACGACGGGAGACGGTGGAACTGGTCAGAAAGGCAGTGACCGAGAACTGGCGAGCCTATGTGTTGGTGAACCATCGTTCGGAGGGGAATGCGCCTCTGACCATGCAGGTACTCAACGATCAACTTAGGGATGCGCCAACATGATTGAGTCATCAATTTGCTTTCTATCTGGAGTGGGCTGGAGAACCGAACGACAGTTGTGGCAGCGGGGCATCGGAATGTGGGCGAACTTCCGGTTTTCCAATTCCATCCCCGGCATAGGGCCCAGCCGGAAGGCTCTTTACATGAAGTCCTGGGTCAAGCGAAGACACATCGAGATCAAGGGGATACCTGGTATTTCGCCACAAAGTTGTCTCTGCGCCAGCTAATCCTGGAACCCGCGAACCACAATCGCCACACCTTTGCTGACCTGACTGGCCCAACCGCTCGACGAAACAGTTGTGTTCAACAGTTCTCCTGGTTTGGTCGA
>VBOL01000097.1:3553-10494 GCA_005887945.1 Nitrospirota bacterium | reverse complement strand
GCATCCAGCGTAATTCCCCTTCTAACTGATCGGCAGACGGATGATTCCCAAGCGATTCCGCATTAAACGCCCTGACGACCCCGATCGTCGAGTTCAGTTCGTCCACATCCCCGTAAGCCTCTACCCGTAAGCTGTCCTTCCAGACCTGCTGGCCACCAGCCAAACGGGTTTTCCCTTTGTCACCGGTCTTGGTATAGACCTTCGTGATACGCATGCCTACTCCCTTCTTCATTGACCTTCAAACACAGGATAGATCGCAGCCATATTCACATACCGCTCTAAATGGTCCGCCCAGCGATCCAGCTCAGCTCGCAGTTGTGTCGCGACGAGTTCAGACTCACGAGTCGAAACGGGCGAGAGTCCCTTCCTGCCACGTATGCGGTTCAACCAGCCCCTGCGGAACCCCGCCTGATCGAACAAACCATGAATGCTCGTGCCCCAGACACGACCATTCTCACTTGCAGCGCCTTCATCGCCCCTCTCGTTGCCTTCCAAGATTTCAGATGCTTCAATTTGGAAACAGGGGTTGGCGATTCCACGACTGGTGCGCCCCATATGGATTTCATAGCCACGAACTGGCCCGAGATGTTCCACGCTATGAAGCAGCGACGTGGCACGAACTTGCCGACAGATCTTTGGCGCATCAAGCTCTGTCGTCACATCGAGAAAGCCTAATCCTATTGACGTTCCTCCCCGCTCCAAGCCCTTGGGATCGGCGATCTCTTGCCCAAGCATCTGGTACCCCCCGCAGATTCCAACCAGCTCGCCCCCTCTGAGTACATGTGATTCCAAGGCTCCCGGGAATCCTGAAGTCACCAGATAGTCGAGGTCTTCGAGCGTATTCTTGCTCCCAGGAAGAATCACTACGTCAGCTCCTCGGAGATCGTCCGGCGAAGCGGCAAACCGAAGCGCCACATCCTTCTCAGCAGCCAACGCATTAAAATCGGTGAAGTTGCTCATGCGAGGAAGCAGGACCACGGCTACGTTTGCGAGATCAGGCTTGAACTGAACCGATCGGGAACAGGCCAGATCGAGGCTATCTTCCTGATCCAGCCGAAGGTCTCTCAGGTAGGGAAGTACTCCCAAAACCGGCAGTTCTGTGCGGGCCTCAAGCATACGAACACCATCCTCAAACAGGCGACGATCTCCGCGGAACTTATTCACGATCACACCGCGCACTCGCTGGTGCTCATGAGGCGCTAACAAGTCAAGCGTCCAGATGATCTGCGCGAAGACCCCGCCCCGATCGATATCTGCCACCAAAACGACTGACGCATCGGCCAACTCGACAACAGGCCAGTTTACCATGTCTCGATCGCGCAAATTGATCTCCGCGGCACTCCCCGCCCCTTCGATCACCACACACTCGTACTCGCGGGCCAGTCGCGCATAGCAGTCTCGAACAATGTTAAAGAGGGTCTCTTTCCGCTCAAAGTACGCGAGTGAATCCAACGCCTCGTAGACCTTGCCTTTCACGACCACCTGAGATCGTGAATCCGACTCGGGCTTCAGCAGAATCGGATTCATATCTACCGTCGGCTCGATCCCGCAGGCCTGAGCCTGCAGCGCCTGCGCTCGGCCGATCTCCCCCCCATCAAGCGTCACAAAAGAATTCAGCGCCATGTTCTGCGCTTTGAATGGCGCGACCCGCACACCTTTGCGAGATAAGAGTCGGCAGAGCCCGGCGACAATTAGGCTCTTCCCGACATCCGAGCCAGTTCCGAGAATGGCAAGGGCTTTGACTCGCGCACCGGAAATCGTCATAGATTCTTCACACGGCTGTATGGTTTACGACGAGCATGCCAACGGACATAGCGGGCAAGCCCTTCTGTGACCGCCCTCCCAATCACTCGCCCAACAAGTTCTCCGAGGATCGTGTGGGTTCCACTGTACCGCATAGGAGGTCCACTCCCACTTACAACCACGACCGCGTCTGTTCCGGTTCCAGTCGCCCCCGAGCGGCCGGTCCAACTCTTCACCTTGGCACGTAACAGGACAGCAGTCTTAGCTTCGGTCGCCACCTGCACCATCCCGACCATTGCCGCAGCAGACAGACGAGCGTTGGTCACGAGAATCAGATTGATCGTGCCAGGATGAGTCTTGCTGTTGGTATGCTGTCCCAGTGTAACCGGCTCCCCCGCCCGCACGGCATTCGAAGTGCCAACCGTGACAAATGCTTCGACCCAGATTTGGCCATAAGCCTCTCGCACCGTGACTAGGTCCGCGAGCGACACGGCGGTCATGAGACCGACAAATTTATCGCGGATGCCGAGCGAGGTGGCCAGCTTGTTCAGCGTCTTGGCAGGATCGGCGCATTGCGCGCCTGCATCCATGCTACGATCATCTCTGCCAATCGGCTTGGCCGCTACTTGATGATTCAAGATATATCTGGCCCGCGTGATTCCACCGGCCGTGGGAGCGGAGGAGAGAACTGACCGGACGCCCCCCAGGTCGACGATGAGCGTGGTTCGCCTGACTCTAAACGCGGTCTGCATTGCGTGCGTGCTTAGCTTCCTCATGACTGTCTCTTCGACAAGCAAGCGCCAAGGGCCGCAAGCAACTGTCGATTCTCGTTGGCGGTCCTGATCGCCACACGAATCATCTGCGCGGTCAGGCCTGGCAACGTCGAACAGTCGCGGACGAGCAGCCTCTCGGAAGCCAATCGGTCAGTCACCTCGCCGGCGCAGATCGAGGCAGGAAGCTCGATCAGCACAAAATTCGCAGCTGATGAGTAGACGCGCAGGCCGGACAAGGAGCGAAGCCCGCGCACGAATCGGGACCGTTCTTTCTTCATGAATATGCGGCTTTGTGTCGCAAAGGCATGATCGTGCAACACCGCGCGGGAAACCTCTTGGGCCAGTGAATTGACCGACCAGGGTGGCTGCCGATCTTTCAGCTGGTCCACGACCTTGCTTGCGCCAACCAGATAGCCGATTCGCAGCCCCGGCATGGCATAGAATTTCGTCAGACTGCGCAACACCATCATGCGCGGATGCTCACTCAGCATAGAGACGACAGACTGTTCCTGACAATAGTCGATGAAGGCTTCATCTACGATCAACCAACCCTGTCGTCGATCAACAACCTCAGCAAGCTCGCGCATAGCCAGCCGGTTCATCACTTGGCCGGTCGGATTGTTGGGATTGCACAGAAACACGGCATCGAATTTCGATTGTTTGGCAGAAAACTGCCGTAGGACATCATTCAACGGAGGGTGAAAACGTTCCGCTCGTCTAGCGTGAACGTACTGGACCGAGCTCTCTGCGTCCATCAGCGCGCGCGCATACTCCTCAAACGTGGGACCTATAATCAGGGCGGCCTTGATCGCGAGCGCGCGGGGCAACAGATGAATCAGTTCAGTCGAGCCGTTGCCGACGAGGATCATGTCTGGATCGACACCGCACTGTCGCGCCAATTCTTGTCTGAGCTGCCAACAATCGGGATCTGGATAGTGCACGATCTGCTTGAGCGCCGAGCGAATCGCGCGGAGCACCGCTGCTGGAGGACCCAGCGGATTGATGCTGGCGCTAAAATCCGTGATCCGCTCGACGGGAATTCGTTGTTTCTGAGCGACCTTGTAGACATTCCCGCCGTGAGTGGGCTGCATCATCCCTTCACCATCAGGAGCCACCCAATGCCCAACAGGACTCCTGTGAGACTTGTCCAGAGCATGAGCGTTAACGCCATGCCGATGTGAGCCCTCATCAGAGGCTCATCAGGATCGCCAAGACATGAGCGTTCAATAAGAAGGCCGTCATAGCGATTAGTCCCGCCTAGTTGCACCCCGAGCGCGCCGGCCATCGCGGCCTCCGGGCGTCCGCTGTTCGGACTTGGATGTTGTCCACCGTCACGAAACAATATCTGCCAGGCGCGCTGCATGGTGGGCCATGATCGAGAAACGATTCCCGCTGAGAGAACAAGCAAGAGCGCACTGATGCGCGCCGGAAGAAAATTTGCCACATCATCCAATCGTGCCGACGCCCAGCCAAACCACCGGTATCGGTCGTCCAAATGGCCGATCATCGAGTCCAACGTGCTGACCGCCTTATACGCAAGTGCCAATGGAGCTCCCCCAAGGATCAGATAGAACAGCGGTGCAATGATCCCATCAGCCGTGCTTTCCGCAATCGTTTCCACCGTTGCGCGGACGATATCAGATTCAGCCATCCCCTCCGTATCGCGTCCGACAATCTTGGCGACTGCTGCTCGGGCTTCCATCAAAGAAACGGATTGGAGAGCACGTTGTACGGATGCGACATGGTCAATAAGATCCCGAGCCGCGAGCGTGGTCCAGGCCAGCAGCACAGTGACCGCACTCCCCAATAAAGGATCGATCGAGCTGCCTAACCAGATGAGCAGCGCCGCAGCTGCATAGGCTCCGGCAGGCAAGACGACAGCCAGCACCACCCCTGCCATCCGTTGTTTGGCGGGAGACAGAAGGAGTGGATAGACGCGCCGGTCGCACCAGTTGACGATGGATCCCATCCATCGCACCGGGTGTGGGAACCAGCGAGGGTCTCCGACGGCCGCGTCTAAGACGCAGGCCACTGCCAATTCGCCTCCGGTCATCGGAAGAGCACCACGGGAACGATCAAGATAAAGAGGATCTCTGCGACTTCGTTCGTCGCTCCGAGCAAGTCACCCGTAACGCCGCCGAACATGCGGTGGAACCAGGCTGTAGAAAAGCGGACAAGAGCCGTGCCGATGAGGAGACAGCACAACGCCGCCCATGGTCCCAACAACAGCGTCAACACAAGTCCTGCCGTGACGGTTGCCACGCACAGGTGCCGCCAGGACAAATGTGCGAGGAACGGTTGGGCCAGTCCTCCTTCCGTCCGTGCATAGGTCACATGGAAAGCCCCTACGACCATGGCCCACCGACCGACCGTCGGCATGCCGATCAGCAACGCGATATGCTCGCCCGCCGGCAACGCATTGAGCCCGGCGTATCGCAGGCCGAGCGCGAGAAACAGTCCCGTCGCTCCGATCGCACCGACCCGCCCATCCCGCATGATGGCCAGACGAGCCTGAGCAGTTCGCCCGCCCGCCAGACCGTCCACCATATCGGCCAGACCGTCCTGGTGGAGTCCGCGCGTGATGCTGATAAGCAGGAGCATCAATAACACACTCGTGACCTGGGTGGAGAAGAGCTTCGCCAGGAACAGATCTGCCGTGACCAACAGCGCGCCAAGGAGAGAGCCAACGAGGGGATACCAACTCATGGAGGCAGCCAACTCTTCCGGCTTGGCATCGTGCGTCGAACGACTGAGTGGAATCGCCGTGAGGAATTGCCAGGCGAACAGAAACGTTCGCAGTACCGCGGTCATGTATTACACTCGGACACACCGGCCTCGTCGAAGGTAGCCATCTCCGTAAGAATCTTGATCGCGGCAAAGACTAGACTCATGCCGAGACAGGCGCCGGTGCCTTCTCCCAGACGAAGATCGAGATCGAACAGCGGCTTCAATCCAAGATGATCCAGTATCGCCTGATGGCCCCGTTCGACTGACCGATGGGACGCAATGAGATAGTCTTTGCAGCGCGGTTGCAGACCCACGGCGATCAATGCGGCCGCGCCGGCGATGAATCCGTCCAACACGACCGGAATGCGAGCCGCTGCCGCACCAAGCATCAGTCCGGCCAACCCGCCGATTTCCAGCCCACCCACTTTGGCGAGCACCTCCATCGCATTCGTCGGATCGAGCCGATGGAGATCGAGCGCACGCTGAATCACATTGATCTTGTGTACATGACTGGCGTCGTCAATCCCCGTTCCACGTCCTGTCACCTCGGAGGCCGGTTGGCGCGTCATCACAGCTGCAATCGCCGAACTGGCAGTCGTGTTGCCAATCCCCATCTCTCCGGTTCCGATCAAGCCGATGCTCTGCTGAGCGGCCTCGGTAGCAAGCTCGATCCCTACTTGAAGTGCTTGCTCCGCCTGCGTGGGACTCATCGCTGGTTCCACCAGAAGATTCTTCGTTCCCGGCATGACCTTCTTATGAATGAGTCCTGGAGCCGCTTCAAAGTCGAAGGCCACACCGATGTCCACGACACGAACTTCAATGCCAACATGGCGTGCGAGCACATCGACGCCGGCGCCACCGCGCAGGAAGTTCAAGACCATCTGAGGAGTCACTGCGGAGGGATAGGCGCTCACCCCTTCCACCGTCACACCATGATCGGCGGCGAAGGTATAGACCGCTCCACGCGGGACCTTCGGTTTCATCTCACCTGTGATCATGACGAAGCGCGCGGCCAATTCCTCGAGCCGACCCAGGCTGCCGATCGGCTTCGTCAATCGATCTAGGCGCACCTGCGCCTGTACCAAGAGACGAGGGTCCGTCGGCTGAATCCGGCCAATAGTTTCGTGAGACAACATCCTCGACACTCCTCTTACTTCAATCGCAGTGGAAGGCCGCTGATCGTCAGATAGACTTCATCTGCTTCTGCTGCCACCTGTTGATTAACCCGTCCGGCCAGATCGCGAAACGCCCTGACAGCCTTCGTCGCCGGCACAAGCCCCAGCCCCAATTCGTTGCTCACGATCACGACACGAGCCCGCGTCGTCCGAATCGCGTGAATCAAGTCGACCGTGGCTTCAGAAACAGCCAAATCGGACAAGCGCAGCCCACGCAGATTACTCAACCAAAGCGTGATACAATCAATTACAATTGATTGATAACCATGGCTATTTCTAATCACCCATGAGGCAATATCAACAGGAACTTCCACCGTTTCCCAATAAGCCGAGCGTGTGGCCCGATGCCGCTCAATCCGCGCGGCCATCTCCCGATCCAACGCCTGGCCTGTCGCCACGAAGGCTCTCGGTCCTACCTGGCCAGCCAGATCAAGCGCCGCCTGACTCTTGCCAGACGCAGCGCCGCCAAGCACGAGAATCAGCTTCGAGCGTTCCTTGCGCGCCTGCTTCATGCGATCAGCCC
>VBOL01000097.1:0-3493 GCA_005887945.1 Nitrospirota bacterium | reverse complement strand
GTCGCAAGTATTCCGCCGAGATCAAACAGTAGATTCTTGATCCATTGGAAATCACCTTCGAGTTGTTCAGCCTGCATATGCCTCCCCTACCATCTCGGCATTCATCACCTGAACAACCCCGGCCACCGCATTCAACTCATCGAGAGTACCGTAGGCCTCAATTCGAAGACTGTCCTTCAATACCTGCGGCCAGCCTTCTATTTTCCGTCTCCCCGGTTCTCGTGTAGACCTTCGTGAGGCGCATCACCGTTCCTCCTGTCGGCCGGTATTGTGTTTCCCCACGCCTCATAGTGAATGAGTTGGTCAACTGGAATCCTGGCTCGCCACCCTGCCGTTTCCAAATCGGGCTGTGTCGCAAAGGCGGATACATAGCCGAGACAAAGATAGGCCAATACTTTGACCGGCCTGGGGATACCGAGCACCTGTTTCAACGTTCCATGGTCCAGAATGCTGACCCATCCAACCCCGATGCCTTCCGCTCGTGCGGCCAGCCAGAGATTTTGAATGGCGCAACAGGTGCTATACACATCCGTGTCGCGCACAGTGGAACGCCCCAGCACGTGACGGCCACCCCGCTGGCGGCTACAGGTCACACCAATATTGATCGGCGCTTCCACGATTCCTTCGAGCTTCAGGCTCCGATAGAGCGTAGCGCGGGCGCCTTCATAGTGCATGGCCGCCTGAGCATTCGTTTTCTGGAAGAGTTGCTTCACGGCGCGCTTCGTCGCGCGTTGACGGATGACCACAAAATCCCACGGCTGCATGAACCCAACAGACCCGGCGTGATGCGCTGCAGTCAAAATTCTCGCGAGCACATCGTCCGCGATCGGCGTCCGCAAAAAATTCCTGCGGACATCCCGCCGTTCGAAAATCACACGGTAGACGGCCGCCCGCTCATGGTCGGAAAACTGCCCATTACCGGGAATCGAGATGTCAGGTTGTAGGCTCATACCATGCTCCTTGAGCAGAGACTCACGATGACGGTTATGAGATGTGCCTCACTGGGCACCTGTCGGACTCACCGGCTTGATGGGAAACGTCTCGAGTGCACCATCGCTGACCAACTGCAAGCAGGCAGGACAGAGGCAATCTTGAAAACGAGCGGCAATCCAGTCCATCTGCTGTTCAGTAATGCCTACGTTCCCGCACCAACATTGATACCCACCACACTCGAACGGATGGCTGCAGTTCTCGCACGTCTTGTTAACCGGACCTCTCAAAACTCAACTCCCGGTTGCGCCTTAATACCTTTTCGAAAGGGATGTTTAACTTGCTTCATCTCCGTGACGAGATCGGCCTCCTCGATCAACGCGTCTTTAGCCCCGCGACCAGTGATAACCACATGCTGCATGGGGGGCCGGCCTCGGAGAACCGGCAATACATCTTCGAGTCGGACATAGTCGTGCTGTAGGGCAATATTGAATTCATCGAGAATGACCATCGCATACGAGGAGTCGTGCAAGAATCCGCAGACCGCCTCCCAGGCTTGTTGGGCGAACTTCGTATCCCGCTCACGATCTTGGGTTTCCCAGGTGTACCCTTCACCCATGCGGAGAAAGGTGACGCGATCGCCAAAGGACTTGAGCGTCCGTTCCTCTGCCGTATCGATCGCGCCCTTGATGAACTGCACCACAGCGACCTTCATGCCATGGCCGAGACATCGTAAGGCCATACCCATAGCTGCCGTGGTCTTCCCCTTGCCGGCGCCCGTATAGACAATCAGCAAGCCTTTCTCTTCTTGTGCCGCCTCAATGCGCCGATCCACTGACGCCTTCAACCGTTCCATCTTGGCTTTGTGTTCGTCCTGCTCCGTCACTTCACACGTCCTTGGCTCACCGACAATCGTGGAGAGGTCCGTCGAACCGACGACACCAGAGCTTTCGCAATCTGTGGCTGACTGGCAAAATGTACGTGAGTATAGAGCGCCAGTGTGTTGCCCACAACGAGCCCATCTGATCAAGCCTTCCCTTTGGAACCAGCGTGGAGTAATGAAACTCATGCCCCCGCGCGGTGATGCCAGACGCACCGAGTATGCAGCCTTGTGAGAGTTCCACCGTCCTATACCCCAAGATCAGACCCGGCTTCTGCATGACCGCTTCAGCGGGAAACAGTCCGACCATCTCATGCGATGTGCCGGCGAAGTCACGGATGGCTTGGGTGAGATACATCATCCCACCGCATTCCGCAAAGATCGTCCCACCCCGCTCGGCAAATTTCAGGATTGCCATTCGCATCGTGACATTCCCAGCCAACACCTCGCCATGCAGTTCCGGATAGCCCCCGCCAAGGTACAGCATATCTACGTTGGGCAACACTTGATCGTTCAAGGGGGAAAATCTCACCAACTCCGCGCCCTCTGCTTCAAGCAACTCAAGATTGTCGGAATAGTAAAAGCAAAATGCCAGATCCTGCGCCACGCCGATTCGAACCGTACGACCGTGATTCCTCGCCACGGGCTGCGGTGCCGCCGCCGGCAGCTCTCTGCACGAACCGGCCAACGCCTCGACTCGATCCAGATCGACCGTCTCTAATGCTGCCTTCGCGAGCCGACCGTAGAGTTCGGCTGTCCCCTGCTCCATTGCAGTCACAAGCCCGAGATGGCGATCGGAGATCGTCACCGCCTGATCCGATCGCAAATACCCCACCGCCACCACATCGGTCTCTTGTTCCACTGCTTCTTTAAGAAGCTTGTAGTGCCCTTCGCTGCCGACCCGATTGAAGAGTACCCCCGCGACCCGTAGTGCCGAATCGAACTTCGCATACCCCGACACCATGGCCGCAGCGGAGCGGGCCATGGCACTCCCATCAATGATGAGAAGCACCGGCGCATCCAATTGCTTTGCCAATTCAGCCGTACTGCCGATCTCGTTCACCGGCGAACTGCCATCGAACAGGCCCATCATTCCTTCGATAATGGAGAGATCCGCGTCAGCCGCAGCACGCGTAAAAATCTCGCGGTTGACGGCTTCCCCCAGCATCCAGCCGTCCAGATTGCGTGACGGCCGGCCGGTCACGGCGGCGTGATGGCCCGGATCGATGAAGTCCGGTCCCACCTTAAACGCTTGCACCAGGCGGCCCCGCGCAGTCAGGGCCGCCAAGAGTGCCAGCGTCACCGTTGTCTTGCCGACACCACTGGAGGTACCGGCGATGATCAAACGAGGACTGCTCATATACCCTGTGTCTTCACTAATAGGTGAATTTTACACCGCCGAAAATAGACCGGATCGGGGTGCCAAATGTCAGAATCTCTTCGTAACGTTGGTTGAAGAGGTTATCGATTCGCCCATAGACTTGCCATTGATTAGTCACATCATACGTGGCGGATATATTGATTACCCCGAATGATCCAGACTTTTGCCCCCGATCGTTATTTGCATTGTTATTTCGCGCACCAACAAACCGATAGTCGAGGTTCACACGAACCGGTTGAATCGGCTGATAGGTGAAACCAAGACTGGCCTGATCTATGGGCCATCTGGGAAGTCGACGCCCG
>VBOL01000096.1:25839-31926 GCA_005887945.1 Nitrospirota bacterium | reverse complement strand
GCACGAGAGCGCGAGACCGGACGGTCTGGTATCTCCGATTCATCGTCACTGGGATGTTGCCGCGCCGGTTCGGCCCGTTTGCGAGCCGGCACAAGGCTTTCCTGGCGCTCGATGCGATGCTCGATACCCTAGAAGAACTGATATGGACCCTCAACGACCCAGCCGGCGAGTTTCGCCTGAAGCGACGGTTTCAACTTAACTCGGACCCCGTGATTGAAGACGACCTTGCGCTGCCGCAACATCCTGGGCCTACTGGGCGCGAAGGGAGAGCCGGCATGAGGTGATCGGACGTCGTGTTTACTTTACCCCTGCACAAAGGCCCTTCCGAACTGCGCAGGGGGAAAGGGGTTACCGGAAGCGATTGGGCTGTGTCGAAAACATGTGTCAGGGAAATGGAGGATCCGCCATGAAAGACGGAAGAATCACGCGAGCCGCCATCTATGGGCGGGTGTCGACAGATGGCCAGACGGTGGACAATCAACTCCGTGAGCTGCGGATGGTGGCCGAGCGGAACGGTTGGCAAATTGTCCACGAGTTCGTCGATCAGGGCATCAGCGGCGCGAAAGGCCGAGAGCAACGGCCAGCGTTCGATGCATTATGGAAGGGCGCCATTCGCAGAGAATTCGATGTTGTGATGGTGTGGGCGGTCGATCGGCTCGGCAGGTCGCTCTCTCATCTCGTCACGTTCCTTTCAGAGATCCATGCAAAGAAAGTGGACCTCTTCATTCATCAACAGGGCATTGACACGACGACGCCGGCAGGGAAAGCACTGTTCGGGGTCATGGGCGTGTTTGCCGAGTTCGAACGATCGATGATCCAAGAACGGGTCCGGTCGGGTATCAAACGTGTCAGGGCGGCGGGTCAACGCTGGGGAAGGCGGTCAATCGAGGAAACGGATCCGGCTAACTGTACCAAGATTCTCGAACTCAGACGACAAGGCTACGGAATGGCGGCAATCGGCAAACGTGTAGGAGTGAGCTCGAGAACCGTTTGGCGGTTCCTGCGAGGAGTCGTGGCCAAGTCAAAAGTCGGCGTGACATAGGTTTTCAGGTTCGATATGTGGATCCCCCGGAAGAAACACTTTCGTCAAAGCGGAAAGTGGACGACCTGCGGTTTACGAATTTCCGATAGCCCTACCTCAGACAATCTAACCCCACAAGAAACCACAACACGGGATGCTCGCGACATGGGGCCTGATGGAGCTGGTTTGTCCTGTCCTGGTAGCAGCGTGGTAGCAGAAAAGGTCTGATGCCTGCTCGCTTAATCAGGCAGTTGGTAAATCTTCCAATGCATACCATTGATTATTCCGATGTTGCCAATTCGACCATCAGGATCGCCGAAAGTCATCATGTACTCATCATTTTCACCTTTCAAGAATCGTTTGTAATAACCTTGCAACATTACACCAGCTCCTGGATTGGATGGGTATGGATCAGCGATGCGTTCTCGAACGGTGGCAACACATATAGGGCCTATTAGTGATGGACTATCGGGATCCAGAGTTTCGTGTACTCCGAGAAACCCAGATGGATCTAACTTGGGCCAGATCCTTTGACCGTGCAGAACAAAGTATTTCCAAACGTCACCAGCCAGTACGCCAGCCAAGCGCGATATTGGCTAAATTTTTGTCGGAACCTGACCAACAAAAGACACGAGATCGGCTACCCCATTGTACCTTTTTGTTTTCGATAGGATCTCGATGTGTTGATCAAACGATTCCTTTATATGGTTCAAATCAGTCCTACGATCCCAATAGATTTCCAAAGTATATTGGTTTGTCCAGGCATGTGCAGCTAGGCACGATGCCGCATATTTGATAAAGCTTTTTAAGTGATCGAATGCCTCACCTTCGGAGGAAATCTTCGTTGTATGGTCTATTCCATAAACCAACGCAGCATCGTTGGTTCTCTTACTTTCGTGGAGCATACAGGCTCCATGCGTATAGAAGGCAAATAAATGTACCTGTGGATTCATACCATTAAGACCCGTCAGAAAAAGCGTTCTAGCCGTCTCGTTATTGTGTACGTCCTTCCATTTGAAATCACCATTTTTGACAGCATTTCCAATCTTTTTAGAAACCTCTACTAAGGAGGCGCCCAGCTCCGATGGGAAAATTACCCCACCCACCCCAAAGCTAGATTCCGCAACAGCCTGCGGGCGGTTGTTGGTTCCCGTTTCGTCGAAGACGGCGATGTACTTTCTCATTATTGTTTCCTCGTTCAGCCTTGTCTTTGAGGAAAGAATATTATACATCGACCGCCCGGCTTGGGAGAGACCATGACCTGCGGTTTGTTAGTTTGCTTCGCCTCAAAATCCCTTGAGCCAGCAACCAGTTTAGGAGTGCTGCTACCACATGGCTACCAATACGAGCGACGACCAGGGGAAGACTTCTTGCGTCCGAAAGGCTTTGTGGGCCCTAGCTTGAACTCTCGTTATGAGGGCAGATAGAGGCAGATGAACGGTCACCGAGAAAAGTACTATATTTAGGACATCTGTTTAGGCATGGCCAATCTCGCATGGATGTTGGGGTTTGGGTGCAACAGATTGGTTGGGTTATTAGGACAGCCCGTTTTTCACTTCCGCAACCCTAGCACCCCGGCTTATACTGGCTCGAAGGCAGCGGTAATGGCCGGCGCAAGATCGCTGCCCATGTCGGGATCTTATCGGGACTCCTTTCGAGAGGAGCTCAGGTGCCTCAACATAGCAAGAAGCGAGCGCGTGCGCTTATTCCCAAAACGTCGAACCGATATAAAGTTCGGGTTCTAACCCCCCACTCCTTCACCGTCGAAAATATCCAGAGGCCGAGCAAGCGGGGCTCCCAGACGCCGACCCGCTCTGCCGCACTAGAAAAAGCAAACATTGAGCGCGTCGTGAATGAATTCATGCGGCTCTCTGACAAACGAATCGATGTTAGCGAGACGGCATCGATATTCTGCCATCGCTTGCTGGAGGATGACCCGTCGGCTCTCGCCCTCCTGCAGAGACTACTTCGTCCCCGCAAGGAGTCGATCATCGATAAATGGGAGAGAGAAGCCGAGGCCGCTGATTCTTCTAGTGAGCCCATAATCGATGAGCAGTCTGACAAATGGCTCAAGGCCTGGTGGCAAGTGGATGGACCCAAGCTTACGCCCCAGCAACGCCAGATTATTGAAGACCTGAGTGCGCAGCGGCAACGTCTTCATTCGGTCAGAAGCCGTCTAACCAAGAACAGTAAGAATATGGAAGATGTTCTGAGGGACTACGATACGCTCGTGTGTGACGCAATTCGGAATGGACTCGAGGACTATCCCTGGTGCCTCGAATGGATTATTCAACATCGAATCTTCAGCGATCGGAAGAGCCTACATCGCCTGCATCGATCCCATCCGAAGCTTGAGTCAGGAGTGCCCCGTCTACTTTCCATAGCTGGTGGAGAAGCGACAGTTTTGAAAGAGGTCCTGCAACTCAGATCCAAGAATAGGAAGCCCTCTTTACGGTCAATCCATCGGATCCTTCAAACTCGCAACCTCTATAAGAAGCCTTGGAGTACATTCCAGAAGTGGATAAGCAATCCGTGGCGCCGCGCGATCATTGACCCCACCCCATAGCCTCCTGCCCATAACTCGTTAGTTTCTGGCCACCTTTTCTTTCACATCAATGGATAGCAGTGGGCGCAAGGCGATAGGCTGCGTGGCATGTTGACCAAGAGCGAGCCGCTTTTGACAATTCTATTAGATGTGAGGCTTCGAACGACCGAAGAAGCTGCCGAATACCTCAGAGTCAAGACCCGCACACTGCGTGATAGACGTTTTCGGGAAAGGATTGGGCTTCAGCCACTTTATTTGGGTAAGCGCCTCCGCTTTCGACTAGAAGACCTCAAGCGAGCATTGAACGTCTGATCAGGAGAACCATAACCCGCTCTTGAGTTGCTGCAAGCGATTGGTGAGTGCCGATCGATGAGGGGGCCACCCCCCCGCCCACAGAAAGGGGGTCATGGGTCTTCCTAGAACCCCGACACTCACCGCTCGCGCGAGAAAACTGTGAATGCCACATTTTGGCCTAAGAGGGAACGAGCCGATGGCCGCACGATACCGAAAAATTGATCCTCGAATCTGGACAGACGAAAAGTTCCGCCTGTTGACCGGCGAGCAACAACGCATTGCGCTGTACATTCTCACTGCACAAACGAACCGGATCGGCCGTTTCTCCTTCTTTCTCGGCAAAACCATCCGCGAGCGGATACAGGCATACGAGCCAAATCGGACACATTAGCATTGGAACTAAATCCCATGTCGAAGCAAAATTCGAATCACAGGGCAGAGAATACAACCGATGATATCGAGCTGCCATGTAATGCCACCATCCCCGCAGCAATTCCAGACGGAGAGCACTATGAGGTGACGTTTGTACGAGCGGAGCGTGCGTACATTTTTAAAAGCGACAAAGTCTATCTTTGGTTCGAGATCATTACACCAGGGGACTGGATTGGCCAGAAATTCTACATGGCATGCCCCGTCGCACAACAGGGGAAGTGGGGACCTTCACATAAGTTTTGGATAGCCTGGGTGTTCGCGGCAGGCCGAAGGCCGAATCGGGTAGATCGTATGAGTACCAAGGTGTTTCGCAACAAAGTTTTCCGTGCACGTATTCGGACAGTAATAAAGACCGCGAAGCAAACGATTCGGACGGCCTCCCAGCGATACAGCGTGATTGACGAATTGTTAGAAATTACCGTGGGGTCGAAAGAAGAGTTCACATGAACTTCTACTATCCTTCTACTCAGACCATTACCTCTCCTCCCTACAACCTGGACCAAAACCTATACCACCCAGTCATGGAGAGAATCGCTGTCTGGAAGCCTACTTTCGTCGGAGACTTGTCAACTTTCTGGGGGCACGACTCTCATCGCACCCAGAACATTCCGGTGAACGGCATCGGAGTGACTCCACGCTGGCTATCTAACACCCGCCCAACCAGACTTCGTAATGGGTCTGGTTGGGGGCCAGTCATCTCCATCTGCAGAATGGGTAGCAGGGTCAAAGGTAGTGAGGGATTTCAAACAAATTCTCACCTGCGTGCAGGTTTTTTTAAGGAGGAGCCATGAAACCGAAGATCCTGAGACCCCTAAAGGCGATCCGGGAGAAGTGCCTGGATTGCTGTTGTGGACAAACGAAGGCGGTCAAGGAATGCACCATCACACGCTGCACCTTGTGGCCGTATCGGATGGGGCGGCGACCCAAGCCCGATTGAAGTACCAAGATAAACCTAGTTGGACCCAATTCGCATGATTGTCCCTTCCCCACAGCACAAGGAAGGTTCTACGCGGAACGGATGGACGGTGGACCGCTTCTCCCGGTTCGAAGATATTGATCAGATGGCGGGATAAAGGACCGGCGCGAATGACGTTGCAAACTTTATTCGATGAACTGCCCCGGGGCATTGCGGAGGCACCGCCCGAGCAGCTTCCCGCGGTGTTGGCCCAACTCGCCGCCTGTCAGAGTGCCGTGGCCGCTCGGCTGTTGCATGGCCATCCGAATGGCACAGCACAGCGGGAAGCCGCGTCAGCCGAGCCTGGTGCGCTCCTCACGATTGAACAGGTGGCTCAACGACTGAACGTGACGAAAAGCAACGCCTATGAACTCGTCCGCCAACACAAACTCGAGGCGGTACGTCTCGGGAAATATGTACGGGTGGATCCAGAGATTCTGTCTCGATATGTGATGACGTTGGCAGCCTCCTCACAAGTTGATACCATGTCGAACTTCGTGAGGCGAAAGACGTAGGGCATGAGCACAATTTGGAAGCGCAAAGATCGCAACGTCTGGGTGGTGGATTATCGGGATGCAACGGAGACCCGCGTCCGACTGGTCGCCCCTAGTCGCGCAGCAGCCGAAGAGCTCTTGGCCGAGAAAATCCGGGAGGGCAAACGTGCCCCGACGAAACGAGAAGACCGGGATCTGACGCTCGAAGCCTACGCGACTCGGTGGCTTACGACCCTCACCGGGCATCTCGCGCCCGTCACGCATCAGAGCTACACCCAGCAACTCAACCGGCACATTCTCCCCCGGCTCGGCGATTTGCGGGTGCGCGATCTCAGACGAAAGCATG
>VBOL01000096.1:5677-25726 GCA_005887945.1 Nitrospirota bacterium | reverse complement strand
GTCACCCAGCTCACCCATGATGACGTCCTGAGCCGTCTTCGCCCCATGACGTGGTCCCAATTGGAGGTGTTTGACCACACGATGAGCATGCTGCAGCACGATGGGCTCCTAGACCCGCGCTACCGGATGCTCTTCGTCCTCATGGCGAAAACAGGCATGCGACCCGGCGAAGCGATCGCGCTTCAACTGGGAGACGTGGATGTTGGGCAGCACACCATCCGAATCGAACGGGCTGCGACCCTCGGAGGGCAGGTGAAATCGACCAAGACTGCTGAAGTCAGGACGGTGGACCTCAGCGCCAAGCTGGTCCCGAAACTAGAGGCTTATCGAGTCTGGCTGGAGCTCGAATCCATGACAGGCCGATGGGATGACACGCCCTGGCTCTGCCCAAATGATCAAGGGAGACTCTACGAGGAACGCCATCTGCGGCGTATCTTTCATCGCATCTTACACCGGGCAAATCTGCCCAGCTTTCGCGTGTACGATCTCCGCCATACCTATGCAAGCCTTCTCCTTTCGTCCGGTGTTCCCCTGCTCTATGTGTCGCAGCAACTTGGCCATACCAATCCGACCACGACCCTGCGGTACTATGCCCGCTGGATTCCGACAGGAGATCGGCGTTATGTCGATGTGTTAGACACGGCCGCGGAAAAAACTTGGCACCAACAGTTGGCACCAGAGGCGAGAGACGATCATAAGCCATTGATTCCAGGCCTACCCCATCACCGCCGACCCATGATGATGAATCAACAACCACTCATCCCCGATGAGCTCGAAGAGATTCGTGGCTAACACCTGTGCCTGCTGCGGCTCGTCAGATTGATGGGTGGTGATGTTCTCCACGCAGACGACCCAGGCCATATCGCCGGCCACCTGTACCATCACGTCGGTGAGCTTGAACGTCATGGAAAAGGTATTATTAAAGATCAAGACCCACGAGTCGCGCACGCGCGGCCAACCCGACCGCAACGTCCAGCCGGGATGGATGCAGGTCACGTATTCCTGGTGCGCCCAAATCTTATCCATCTCGTCGATGTCGAGGTTGCCAAACGCGGCATAAAACGCATGGTTCGCTTTGTTCACTTCTTCGATGCGTTCTTCCAGCATGCGCGGCTCCTTACCTCGAAAATGAGCCCTATCATACTGCAATCACGGACACGAGGGCGAGGGGGACGGAAATAGCCAGGCCATCCTTCTTGCTCGCAGAACGCGCACGATGAAACTGTGCTCGTCCGATGCGCGCAGGGAAGGATAACCTGGCTATTCCCTTTAGGGTGGAAGGACAGACCGAACTCGATCTCAGGAGGCTGCTCAAAAAGACCGTCCAGCAAGGCCGCAGCAGTTTAGTACTCGCTCTCAAAAGGGTGGCCTGGTTGATCCTCGATTGCGCGCGTCGAACGAGCACCTTCCGAGCGTGCGCGTTCCGCGAGCAGGAGGACGACCAGGCTACCCGTCCTCACCTTTTTCAGCAGCCTGCTAAGTTGCAAGCCGGGACGTTTGCCGATCCACGACCCAGACTCCGGCCAGGATCAGCGAGATGCCGAGGATTTCACCCGTGCCTACTGGTTCATTCAACAACACCGCAGACAGGACGATGGCGGCCACAGGAGTCAGATTGCCAAGGACGGAAGCGCGCGAGGGCCCAATTCCCTTCACACCGAACAGCCAGGCCTGTTGCGCGATGGCCGTGGCGAACAGGACCAGATACCCCAGCGCCATCCAGTCCGCCGGCGTCACGGACCCGAGTCCCGCCTCCAGCATCTTGCGATCAGTCCACAACAGAGGAATTTGGAGGACGGTGGCGACGAGCAGCGTCGTCCAATTGACGGTTAAGGCCGAGTGGCGCTCCATGAGATGCCGGCTGCCGATGGTGTAGAGGGCCCAGCTCACCACGCCGAGAAAGACCAGCAGGCTGCCGAGCAGCGGCTGATCGCCCGCAGCCTGGAACCCCGCCACGGAGACCAACCCCACGCCCGCGAAGGACAGGAGCCCGCCCGCCCACACGGCGCGCAACGGAACATCGTGAATCAACATCGCCGAGAGCAGCGCGGTCACCACCGGACTCGATCCGATGATCACCCCACCCACGGCCCCGCTCACATAGTTGAGCCCCATGAGAATAAGCAGGTGGTTGCCCAACACGCCGAGCCCGAGCAGTCCCAGCATACGCATATCCGCCTTGGTCAGCTTGGCCAAGGTGCCTTCCTGCCACCACCACGTGGTCAGGAGGATCGCCAACCCACCGATGTCCCGCAGGACCGAGGCTTCAACAGCTGAGAATCCACTCAGGGCTAGCTTCTGGGCCACGATCGACCCGCCCCAGAGCACAGCGGCAGCGATAATCGCACCATAGGCCAGACGGCTTGTCTGCGGTGTCATATGCAGTGGATACAGTCCTTGTTGACGGGCGTCAAGCAATTTGCATTCATGACTGTGACCTGATCACCAAAATCCCATCCCTGACTGTCACCAGCACCACTGTGACACGCGGATCGGTTGCGACCACGCGATTCAGTTCTTGAATGGCCGCCGTCTTCTCATCCGGCGCCGGCTGTTTCAGCACATCCCCGTCCCACAGGACGTTATCGATGAGAATCAGCCCGCGTGGCGCCAGCAAATCAAGCGCCCGCCGGTAGTAATTCACATAATTGATTTTGTCGGCGTCGATGAAGATCAGATCGAACGGTCCCTTGAGGTGCCGCATCGTATCGAGCGCCGGCCCCATGCGGACCTCGATCTTCTTACCGATTGGTGATCGCGCGAAATACTGGCGCGCGAGAGCGGCTGACTCCTCATCGATCTCACACGTAAGCACCGTCCCGTTCGCCGGTAGCGCTTCCGCAAAACAGAGCGCGCTATAGCCGGTGAACATGCCAATCTCAAGCACGCGTGTCGCCTGCACCACCTGCGTCATCATCTTCAGAAAGGCCCCTTCGAGCGGCCCGACGATCATCTGCGGGGACTCCATTCGCCGCTGAGTCTCATCCCGCAAGGCTCGACAGATCTCCGACTCCGGCATGGAGTGGGCCTGGGCATAGGCCTCAATGTCGGCAGATACGAGTCTATTCATCACTCTGAGCGACCATTAGCCCGTATGATTCATGACGGTTCGTAGCGAAATCTCTGAGCCGCGTCGCGAGACCGGCGCGAGGAGCCCTGAGGCCCCGATGCGTACTCGTGCAGTACGTTGAGGGTCCGAAGGGTGAGCCCGCTGGCCGGAGGCTTGTCGCAGCAGCGGATCGGCGATTGCAGCAGAAACGTTCATGAATCATGCGGGCTAGTTTGAAAACGGATGGCTCGTTGCGTACACTACATGCCAGAAGGCAGATCGGCGCGATCATAGCATGACGGTTCCTGAAGGAGACACCCTACTGTGAAAACCCTGAATACCCTGGAATCCTTGACGACCAGGCTCTTGGAGATCCAGCGCATTAACAGCGCGGCCTCGCTCCTCTCGTGGGATCAAGAAACCTACATGCCGGCCGGCGGGGGGGAGGCCCGCGCCGAGCAGATTTCGACACTCCAGGGCATCGCACACCAGAAGCTCATCTCGCCGGAGATTGAACGGTTGCTCGCCACATGGATCGATCCAGCGACCGGTGAGATTCGTGAGAGCCCTGGGGAAGCCTGGGACGAGCCCTCACGTTCGTTGCTCCGCGAAATGTGGCGTGACTATAGCCGCGCGAAGAAGCTTCCTTCAGATTTTGTCATTACGCTCAGCCGGGAATGTTCGCTGGCGCAGCAAGTGTGGGCCGAGGCAAAGGAGCATCACGCCTTCTCGAAATTTCTCCCAAATCTCCGCACGGTCCTGTCGCTCAAGCGAGAAGAGGCCGAGTACCTCGGCTACCGAGACTCGCCATACAATGCCTTACTCGATGTGTACGAGCCGGGCTCCACCATCGCGGCATTGCGCCCGCTGTTCGCCCAGATCAAGGGGCGTCTCGTGCCGCTGCTCAAAAAAATTCAGCAGAGCACGGTTCAGATCGACGATACGATTTTATTTCACACCTTCGATCAGGCACGCCAGCTGGAGTTCGGCCGGATGGTCTTGATCGCCATGGGATACGACTTCGAACGGGGACGCCTCGACTTGTCGGCGCACCCTTTCACGACGTCATTCCATCCGACGGACGTACGCGTCACGACACGTGTGCACGAACACGACCTCCAATCCTGCCTGTTCAGTTGTATCCATGAAGGCGGGCATGGGTTGTACGACCAGGGTCTTGACCCCCGCTACTTCGGCACGCCGCTTGGTGATTCAGTTTCGCTCGGCATTCATGAAAGCCAATCGCGCATGTGGGAAAACTGCGTGGGCCGGTCGCGGGCGTTCTGGCGTTTCTTTTACCCCATGCTGCA
This sequence comes from Nitrospirota bacterium, assembly GCA_005887945.1. GTDB lineage: Bacteria > Nitrospirota > Nitrospiria > Nitrospirales > Nitrospiraceae > Palsa-1315. Next base: position 21,367 of record VBOL01000096.1, on the reverse strand, counting down.
GCAAACTTTTCATCATCAATTGCGCGCCCTCGACGGGGAACAGTTCTATGCGGCCATCAACCGCGTAGAGCCGTCGCTGATTCGAGTCGAGGCCGATGAGCTCACCTACAATCTCCACATCATGCTGCGGTTTGAAATCGAGCAGGGTCTTATTGAAGGGCGGACGCGCCCGGAGGACTTGCCGGGGATCTGGAACCAGAAAATGGAGGAATACCTGGGCATCGTTCCCTCCAACGATGCGGAAGGCGTGCTGCAAGACGTGCACTGGTCGTTAGGGGCCTTCGGCTATTTCCCAACCTACACGCTTGGGAATCTCTACTCCGTTCAATTCTATGAACAGGCCAAACTGGAGATCCCGCATCTGGAGGATGAAATTGCGGCAGGGCAATTGATGGTGCTGCAACGTTGGCTCGGACAGAAGATTCATCGCTGGGGCCGGATGTTCACGCCGGATCACCTCGCCCAACGAGTGACGGGGAAGAGCCTCGACCCCGAACCGTTCTTGTCCTATGTGGAACGGAAATATGGCGAGCTGTACAAGCTCTAGCAAGCTGCAGGAAAGCGAAGCAGGCTGAGGTCGAGGTCAAGGTTGAGCAAAATCCCGATTCTTTGCTCTCAGCCTGAACCTGGGCCTTAACCTCCCAATATCATTGGCGGACTTTTTCTGCATCCTGCTAGCGAGAGGCTAATATCCCATCGCCTGATTGAGCTTAGCCAGGCTCGCGGCAGGCAACGTGAATTCCGCCTGCACCTCGATACGAGACGGCACCAAGAGTGTCGTGTGGAAGACAATATCGCGGATCGGGATCTTGAGCTCCGGTTGCTGTGGGGTGCTCAATTCAACTGACTCGACCGACTGGGTGATCGTACCGCTATCCTGCGGGCCATACACCGTCACGACCGCCTTCAAAATTTCCACAACCTTTTCGTTCGTTTCGACCCCTTCAATATTTTTCTCCAGCAAGGGAATGAACTCATCCTGTGCCTGATCTGAGAGCGAAAAGTTTTCGACCTGTTCTTTCCGACGCAGCGACATCAGGTCATTGTCGAGATCCTTGCTGAAGGCCCCATAAGCAAACCGAAAGAATTCAAAGTGAAAGCCTTTATAGCCCTTGCCGAATATCTGCAGCTCACACAGAAAACACAGTTGCTGCAGCTTCACATCGCTGAGTAGCCCGTGGGGCTCCGCCAGATGCAGAACATAGAGCAGGAGGGCCCGGTCGACCGTAATCTGATTAGGTTTCCGCATACCGGTAGTAGCTCGATCGTTCTGTCTTTTTGAAGGCTGCACTATAGATAGCGCCGGAGATCTCCGTCAATTTCTTCCTTCTGTGCCGCGCACGGCTCGGAGCCCCTTGACCAGTTGGGCAGTTTCGTCTTTAATGAGACCTCATCGGAGGGCCGTCATGGCAAATAAGCATGTGAAGGAAATGCAGGTCCTGAAGGAGCACCTGGGCAAGCATCAGCTAAAGCTCACACGCCAGCGTGAATTGATTCTGAACGCCTTCCTCCGGCAAGAGCACATTACCGCGGAGGCCATGTATCACCAACTGGCTAAGTCCGATCCTCATCTTGGACTCGCGACAATCTACCGGACGCTTAATCTGTTCTGCGATGCCGGCCTCGCACAAGCCCGCCACTTCGGCTCTCAGACGAAGTATGACAACGTCTCGCACAAGGGCCACCACGATCACCTCATCTGCACCAGCTGCGATCAGATCGTGGAATTTGAAAACGAAGAAATTGAGCGGCTCCAGGAAGAAGTGGCCGCCCGGAACGGATTTACCATCAAGACCCACCGACTTGAGCTCTACGGCCTCTGTTCTCGCTGCCGTCATTGACGAACCGGCTTTTTTTTAGTATCATTTTGAGACAGTTTATCAATTTCAATTCCAGAAGGACATCCTCATGTCATGCGTATGCTCCGTACCCACATTGCGCCGGACGATCCTCTCAGTCCTCCTTCTGCTCTTCACGGCCGGGCTCGTCGCCGGAATCTTCGTGCCCTCCGCCCAAGCCGCCGACAAACTCACAATATACTCCGGCCGCTCGGAACGCCTCATCAAGCCGGTGCTCGACGCCTTTACAGCAAATACCGGCATTCAAATCGAGCTGTTGTCGTCCGGCACAACGGAATTGGTTAATCGACTGAAGACTGAAGGCGATCGCACGCCGGCAGATCTCCTGATCACCAACGACGCCGGCAGCTTGGAACTGGCCCGAGCAGCCGGCCTCCTCCACCCATTGAATATGCGGGAAATTGATCGAGCGATTCCGGCGCAGTTTCGCGCGCCGGACAATGCCTGGGTGGGGCTCTCCGGACGATTCTGGATCGTGGTGTACAACCGCATGATGGTGCAGCCGGACCAAGTGAAGTCACTCCTCGACCTCGCCGATCCGAAATGGAAAGATAAGATTGCGATTCCGAATTCGGGGAGTGAGTATTTACAAGCCGGCGTGTCGGTCATTCGCGCCACGTATGGAGACGAGAAGACCAGGCAGTTCCTGCAAGGCCTCAAAACCAATGCGGACAGCCAGGTCTACCAAAAAAGCTCGCAGATCGTGGATGCCGTCGCCAAGGGGCAAGTCGCGCTGGGTATCGTGAATCACTACTACGTGTACCGTCATCTGGCCGCTCAACCAGAAGCGCCGATCGCCGTGTTGATGCCGGATCAGCAAGAGGGCGGCATGGGAGCGATAATGAACGTCGCCGGCGTCGGCATCGTCAAGTCGACCAAACATTTGGACAGCGCGAAGTTGCTCGTAGAATTCCTGGTCGCCCAAGCGGGACAGAAGTTATTTGCGGATCTCGACAAGGAGTATCCCCTCCACCCGGACGTAAAGACAGACCCGGCGCTCGTGGAACGGAAGAGTTTCCATGCGGCACTGGTCCCCCTCGCCAAGCTGGCCGAACTGCGCGAGCCGACTATCGCCCTGATCGAAGAAGTGGGCCTCCGGTAACTCGAAGGGACCCACTGTGAGCACGATTCGTCAACAGCTTGCTTCGCCACTACAACTCCTCGTCTTGGCCAGTGCGGGAATCATTCTGCTCCCGCTCGGCTATGTCACCGCACAAGCTCTCTCGGCCGATCCAGTCGTCTGGAGCCGCTTGTGGGCAACTCGCATTCCCGAGCTGCTGTTCAACACCGTCTCGCTGGCTGCCAGCGTGGCGGTCGTCACGCTGGTTCTGGGCGTCTCGACCGCCTGGCTGGTCACACGTGTGGACTTTCCCGGTCGTCGGCTGTGGGAAGGCGCCTTGGTACTTCCGTTGGCGATGCCGACCTACGTGCTGGCCTATGTCTACTCCTACCTATTGGGATTCGGCGGCCCCGTCGAGCATCTCTGGCAGCTGGTGGCCGGCCCCCAGGCCAGAATCTTTTCTCCCCATAGTTATGGAGGCGCGACGCTCGTCATGGCGTTGGATACGTTTCCCTTCGTCTATCTCCTAAGCCGCAGTGCCCTCCTCAGTATGAACGTGTCGTTCGAAGAGGTAGCCCGGGCCAGCGGCGTCTCCCGTCTCTCGACCCTCTGGCGCGTGACGCTGCCGCTGATGCGTCCCTCGATTGCCGCCGGGGTTGCGCTTGTCATCTTGTACGTCGTGTCGGACTTCGGTGCGGTTTCATTGCTTCGCTACCAGACGCTCACCTATGCCGTGTTCCAGCAGATGACCGGACGGTCCGACAATACCGCGGCGAGCATCTTGAGCCTCCTGCTGGTCGGGCTCGCACTGATTTTCCTGATCACCGAGCGGTGGTTCCGACAACGGAGCCGGTTTTATCAGACCACCGGCCGCTACCGGGCTCCACAACGGCATCGCTATGGATGGTTCGGCGCCCTTGCCGTCACCGGCTATCTCGGGCTGATCGTCGGCGCGGCCTTCGCACTCCCAGCCTCGCTATTGATTCAATGGAGCCTGTCTCCCGAAGCACAGGCAACGCTCGACAGCCGGTTCTTCGGGTTCGTCTGGAACAGCGGCATCCTGGCCGCCAGTGCCGCAACCGGCGGCGTGTTGATCGGCTTGCCGCTCGCCTACCTCGCCAGCCGCCGCCCGACTATGTTGAACTTGAGCTGCCTGCAAGCCGCCTATGCCGGCTATGTGCTGCCAGGACCAGTGGCGGCACTGGCCGTCCTTGTCCTCTTTAGCAAACTGGCTCCAGTGTTCTATGGCTCGGTGCTGATCCTCATCGTGGCCTACGTGATCCACTTTCTCCCAGCCGGGCTCCAGTCGCTGGAGCCGGCGCTCCAGCACATGTCGCCGAATCTGGAAGAGGTCGCGCGCACGCTTGGCCTTGGAATACGTGACACCTGGCGACGAGTGACGCTGCCACTCGTTCGGAACGGATTTGTCGTGGCCTGGGTCTTGATGTTCCTTCAGACGATGAAAGAATTACCTGCAACCCTCTTGTTACGGCCGGTGGGATTCGACACCCTGGCCATTCGTGTCTGGATGGAAGCGAGCGAGGAGTATTATCAGCTCGCCGCTCCTTCCGCGCTCCTCATTGTCTTAATGAGTCTCCCGGCACTGGCCTTGTTAGTCTCGAAAGATTGGCGCGCAGCCTAGCAGGATGCTGAAAAAGTCCACCAGGCTGTCTTGTTCATTTGGTCTGTTCGGTCTGTCTGATTTGTTTGTTTGGTTGCATGAGACTAACCAGGCGGACCAGACAGACCGGGTTTGTCCCACACGTGCGGACCATCGAAGATTTGCTACGCCAAAATAGTTTTCCCGCATCCTCCTAGAGGAAGGATCGTGAATCAGTGACCTCAGACCATTCCACCGCACCAACCCGCTCCCAGGAGACCACACTCCAGGGCGACCTCTACACACCAGCCTCCTCGGTCTTGGAACTGCGCCACGTCTCCTGCGCCTACGTGGCCGGACGCCCCGCAGTCCAAGAAATTTCCTTCGCGGCACGGGAGGGGGAGATTCTCTGCCTGCTCGGTCCCTCTGGATGCGGGAAAACGACGATTCTGCGGGCAGTTGCCGGATTTGAACCGGTTTGCTCAGGCCAAATTTTCTTATCAGGCCAACTCGTGTCGTCGCCGGACGTGATGACCCCTACGGAAAACCGGCGCGTCGGGATGGTCTTTCAAGAGTATGCGCTGTTTCCCCACCTGCGCGTACAGGACAACATCGCCTTCGGGCTCCGCCACCTCGCGCGGAGCGAACGCTCCGCGCGGGTCCAGGAGATGCTGCGTCTCACAGGACTGGAGGGATTCGAGCGGCGGTATCCTCACGAATTATCAGGCGGCCAGCAACAGCGGGTCGCGCTGGCTCGCGCCCTCGTCCAGAATCCCGTCGTGCTGCTGCTCGACGAGCCATTCAGCAATTTGGACCCTGACATGACCGGGCGCATGCGACAAGAGTTGCACGACCTGTTACGCAGGACGAAGACGACGACCGTGCTCGTGACACACGACCATGACGAAGCCTTTGCCATGGCCGATCGAATCGCCGTCCTCAACCAAGGTCGCTTGGAGCAATTCGACACGCCTGAAATGATGTACCACATGCCGGCCACACCGTTCGTGGCAGACTTTGTCGGTCAGGCGGACTTCATTCCTGGAACCGTCTTCCAGGGCATGGTTCACACCGAGCTGGGAGAGTTTTCCAATACCATCGAGTGCGAGGACGACACCGCTGTGGTCGTCATGATTCGACCGGACGATATTCACCTCGTCCCCACGAAAGGCGCCACCTCACGAGTCCTCTCTCGCCAATTCCGTGGCTCGGAGAATCTGTACACGGTCAGCCTCCCCTCCGGTCAAATCGTCCATAGCAGTCAAGGCTCCACGAGCGTCTATCAGGCAGGCACTGCGGTGGAACTCCGTGTCCTGGCTACCCATACGGTGCTCTTTCGGCGAGAGGAATCCACCGGATTGGCGTCGCAGCCGGTTCGACCAATCGCACGAGAGCATTGACAGGCTTTTTCACGATCTGGCATTGATAGACCCTCATGACGGTCCCTAGCCCGCATGATTCATGAAGGCTTCTGCTGCAATCGCCGATCTGCTGCTACGACGGGCCTTCAGCCGGCGGGCTCGCCTCTCGGACCCTCGCCGTGCTGCACGAGTACGCATCGGGTACTCAAGGCTCCGTGCGCCGATCTCGCGCCCCCTCCCTCACCCTCCCCCATAGTATGGGGGAGGGATGGGTGGGGGACGACGAACCGCCATGAATAATGCGGGCTAGCCCCACCGGTCGGTGAATTACTTAGAGAAAATGAGGCCTCGCCTATGAACGCGGTACAAAACGTGGTCGATTACGGAATCATCGGGCTCCTGCTGGCGCTCAGCGTCTGGACAGTGGCCGTCGCGGTAGAGCGGTGGCTCTTTTACCGCCGTATTGATCTCGCCCAGTACCCCAACAGCCAGGGATTGGAAATGGCTCTGACCAAACGCCTGGTCATCATTGGCACGGTGGCCGCGAACGCCCCGTATATTGGCTTGCTGGGCACCGTGCTTGGTATTATGCTCACATTCCATACGATGGGTACATCCGGCACCATGGCCGTCAATACCATCATGATCGGGCTCAGTCTTGCGTTGAAAGCCACGGCAGTCGGGCTGCTGGTTGCTATTCCCTGCGTCGTCATGAACAACGTGCTCCGACGGAAGGTGGCTGAGATCCTCGCCCTACACAAGGAATACCATGCAACGAGACATTGATCAGATCAACGTCATCCCCCTCGTGGACGTCATGCTGGTGCTGTTGGTCATCGTACTGACCACCGCCACCTTTATCAGCAGCGGACAGATTCCGGTCAATTTGGCAAAAGCGAAAGAAGTCGGCGATCGCAAAGATGCGCCCATCGTGATCACCCTGACTGCCGACGGCGCGCTCTTTCTCAACGACCGTGCACTTCCCGAAGGAGGGCTCCAGGGTGCGCTGACTGCGGAACCTCGAGAATCGGCGGTCGTCGTGCGGGCGGATAAAGTCACCTTGCTCGAACGATTTGTGTCCGTGGTGGATGAAGTGCGGGGGTTGGGATTTCAACAAGTCAGTCTGGAGGTTATCCGACTGTGATCGCTGCCGGACCCCATCGCTCCGGACGCCAGAAGGACGCGCACGTCCAGGGCTGGCTCGTCTCCGTCCTCTTGCACGGCACAGTGGCTCTCGCAGCTTTTCTGCTTGTGAAACAGATCCAACTCGCGCCGCAAGACAAACCGTTCAAGTGGAACATCGCCATGGTGTCGCCGACACAGCCGGCTCAACCAACGGCATCACCCCCGAACCAGGCTCAGGCCCCATCAGTTCCGTCGACGACCTCGGTTCCCTCTCCCCACGTGCAGCAGACTGCGCCGGCACAGACGCTCCCGTCGCCCCGGCCGCTTGCGCAACTGACGACTCCCTCACAATCAGCGGCTCACACAACACAACCAGCCGAGCCAATCAGACATGAGACTGTGGCACCGATGGTCGCCGAGGCTACATCCATTGTGAAACCGGCCGAAGCACCGATGGCAGTCTCTGCGGAATCTGCTGCCCAGACGGCACCATCGAGCACGCCGTTCGCAATCCTCGAACAGACAGCACAATCTGACCAGGCTCCGGCACCAACGCAGATGGCAGCCATCTCCCCGGCACCTACGAACGCGCCGACTAAGCTCGACTACGGGTGGCTCTCTGAAGCGATTTTACGTCGTGTGGAAGAATTGAAACGCTACCCTGCCTCAGCTCGGGTGGATCGAGCCGAAGGAAAAGTCGTGGTGAAAGCCGTGATCGACGAGGACGGGAACATCGGCGAGGTGGAAGTCTTTCAGAGTTCGGGACACCCCAGTCTCGACAAGGCTGCGATTGAAACCCTGCGGCAGGCAGCCCCGTTTCACTTACCTCGTCCATTAGGACAGCCGCGCATGACGATCAAGATTCCAATGAGCTATCGATTGGACCGCTAGCCCACATTATTCATGACGGTTCGTCGGCCCCCTTCTCCACCGTTCGACTGGCTGATCATCCCGCAGTCATCCCGCTTCACGGCTTGCGGATTCTGTCCCGCAACCCCGAAGACACATGGACATGACCTTCATGATCCACGATGACGGCCTCCACGTCCGGCAAGGCTTCGACAAGCTGCATTCCCAATTCAGCCCCCATAACAAATATCCCTGTGTCCAACCCATCTGCCCAGATGCCTTCACGGGCAATCACCGTGACACTCTGGCAGCTGCGCGCCGGTTGGAGCGTGCGAGGGTCGAGAATATGATGATATCGGACCCCCTCCCGCTCGAAGAACCGTTCATAATCCCCCGCGGTAGAAATAGCTTCGTTCTCCAAATCAATCCAGGCCAGCACCGATCCATAGTTTCGTGGGTGTTGAATGCCGACGGGAAACATTTTCCCGCCCGGCAACCGGCCGAATGTTTTGATATCCCCTGACAGCGCCACAACTCCGGCTATGGCGCCTGCTTTCCGCAGCGCGTCGACGGCTTGATCTGCTGCGTAACCCTTGCCAATTCCCCCCACATCGATTCGCATCCCTGCTTTCCCAAGATAGATCGTCTGCTCACGCACATCGACATGAACAGCCTGCAGGTCCACCAAGGGACGGAGAGCATCCAATTCAGATTCTGTCGGTATGCGTTGACTTTCCATCACGCTCCAGGCATCCACCGCCGGGCCAATGGCAATATTGAATCCGCCATCGGTCATCTCCGCGGCCTGAACCGCACGTTGGACAACCGTCAGCGTCTCCGGACTCACATGGACCGGCATGATCCCCGCCGAGGCATTCACGCGAGAAAGTTCGCTCGTTGGAATCCAGGTGCTCAGGAGCTCTTCCAGGCGGCGGATTTCAGTAAACGCGGCAGTCGCCGCAGCTTGCGCGACAGACTCACTCCGCGCCACCGCCGTAATCTTGACCAACGTGCCCATCTGCATCTGGGCCCTGGTGACGACGACCGATTCCTGGTCAGGGGGTATCCCCACGCAGCCAGACAGGGCACTGCACAACAGCGTCAGGAGGCACGCCCGGAAGTGAAGAGACTCATTGAACAGGTTGGAATGCACGCGTTCCTCTCCTCCATTTCCTACACCAAAGAGGTGACGAATTATAGGACAGGAGCAAGCCTAATGCACTCCCTCGTCGATGAGTTGAGCGTCATGATAGGCCTTGACTTTCACGCATCGATTGGGATATTAATAATCGTTCTCAATTTCATTTAGATGGAGAAACATCTCGTAATGGTTAGCACGATGTCTCGGAGTAGTCACTCCGCCGACTGCGGAGAGACCCGCTGCGAGTGCGGTCAACTGATCGCCAAGGTGCGCGGGCAAGGGTTGGAGCTCAAGTGCAAGCGCTGCAAACGCATTGTTGTCATCCCCTTCTCCTCCATCAAAGGATGGAACACGGTCACAACATGATCACCCTGTCGATGAAAGGACGCGCCGCACCATCCACCGAAACGCGAACTGTCGTTGTCTATTCAGAGAAGACCAGAGACCAGCGAGTCCCGAGTCAGACCACTCATCACTTACCATGGATGGAGGTTCACTATGAGGATCCGGTCAATCCTCGGGGCTCTCGTCATCGCCAGTTTGCCGGTCATGCCGGCCTTGGCAGAAAACATGACCCCGGAAGACATCAAGCGAATGGTCGACGAAGCAGTTGATAAGCGGCTCCAGGAACGCGAGCAGCATGAAGGGGCCGTGGAGCGTCGAGAGTCGGCACCACCGCCTGTACAATATCCCGTGCCGGTCGGCCCCATGTCGGACATTAAGGTGGAACGTCCGGGCGAAGAAAAGGTGCCCCTCTCGTTCGGCGCCACTGGTTCAGGACGATTGGTCTATGCCAAGCCGTTCGTGTCAGCCCCGAAAGCCATTCTCGGCGGCTACGTGGATATTCAGTTTCGATCCCAACAGAGGGGCAGTATCGAAGCCGGTGATGGCCGCCCCGGCGTGACCAACAACTTCGATCAGCAGCGGTTCGTTCCGTTTTTTTATGCCGATGTTACGGAACACGTCAAATTCGCGGCCGAACTTGAAATCGAACACGGCATTAGAGAGAGCTCTTCGAATGAAATCGAAACCGGACTCGAGTTTGCCCACATCGATTACCTGGTCAATGAGCCAGTCAATATTCGAGCCGGTATCTTGCTGCTTCCAATCGGCAAATTTAACCTGCTGCACGACTCACCCTTGAACGACTTGACTGATCGTCCATTAGTCAGCCAATTCATTATTCCTTCGACCATGTCGGAGACAGGAGCGGGATTCTACGGGACATTTTATCCCGGTCGAACCAGCAAGATGGACTATGAATTGTACTTCACAACTGGTCCCTGCGGCTATGGTAGCGACGGCACCCCTCTGGTCAATGAAGCGGACGGCACACGTAATGGTCGTCAGCGGACCTGCAAAGGGCATGATGGTGCCGATATCAACAATGGCAAAGCGGTCGTCGGACGCCTGGCCTACAGTCCGATACTTGGTGTGGAAGTAGCAGGATCAAGCTACTATGGAAATGCGAACCAGAATGGGAGTAATTACAACCCTCTAAGCATCACGGCCATTGACTGGACGCTCCTACGAGGCCCCTTCGAACTCATCGGCGAAGCTGCCTGGGCTTATACGAGAGGAAATTCTCGAGCCCCTATCGGAAACACCATCCCTGGCAGCTTTGCACCCGGATCACTTTTGACCGGCATCGAGGGCAACAGCGGTGCAGGCACCCCGCCGCAGCGCATGAATGGCTTCTACATCCAGGGCAACTATCATTTCATGCCCGAGTTCTTGACCAACCTCTCTCCAAAACGCTTCGGTCCAGGTTCCACCTTAACCGCCGTGATCCGGTACGACCGGGTCAACACGAACCTGGACAACTCCAATGGAACAGGTGGCTGGGGCAATCTGGAGCAGGTTTCCTTTGGTCTCAACTATCGGCCCATTGAAGATACGGTCTTCAAGATGAGCTATCAATATCAGCCTATGGCATTTAATCCCACTACGAATCAACGCATCCATGACAACGCGTTTGTGATCTCAGCCGCGACGTATTTCTAAACCGATGGTCTGCGAACCCTCTCGCAAGAGGGTTCGCAAAGTCCCTCAAGGAGCAGGACATCACGTGCGAGCAAGAATTATTGCACTCATAGGGATCCTCGCGTGGAGTGGCTGTGCCTCCCTGAGCGGCAGCAAAGACAAGTTTTTCGTCTGTTCGTATGAGGTGGTGTGGAGCGCTGCCTTGGAATCCGTGAAGGATCGGCCGATACGGGTTCAGGATAAGGACAAAGGGCTCATCGAGACCGACTGGATCGAGATGGATGGCACAGAACGCTCTTACGGAATATTCGAACGCGAGGCGTTCGGCAATCAGGAACGGGCTCGCATGATGGTCGCGGTGAAACGCCTAAACGACGTCACCGCAGTGAGTGTTCTTGAAAACCGGCAGCGATGGCACCTGAAAGGAGGGATCTCGCAACAAGCCACCAAGTGGTGGCCTATTGATCCATCTGAAGAGGCTGAGGCAGCAGTCGTGAACCGACTCAATACCAAGCTGAAAGAGAAAGGCTGTATCACCTGATGAATCGTCGAAGCTGGCTTCTGGCAACATTCATTACCCTTCTCGTTCTTCCCCTCCCCGCCCGAGGCGAACGAGTCTGGGACGCCCAACTCAAACGGTATCTCACGGAACAGGAGATGACCTACGCCGAGGTCTTTCTGACAGAAGAAGACGCGCTCAAATTGATGTTCCCCCAATCGGAACGGATCCGGAAAGAAGTTCTGAAGCTAAGCTCGGAGAAGAAACTGCAGATTGAGGAACGCATTGGCTGGAAATTCCCGGAAGAGTCATTTGAGGTCTATGTTGGAGAAACGGGCACCCAGATTAATGGGTATGCCTTAGTCCAGAACACAATTGGCAAGCACAAACCCATGACGTACATGGTCGGGGTAGATAGTACCGGGCACGTCTTGAACGTGGAATTGTTGGTGTTTCGAGAAGCTCGCGGCAGTGAAGTGCGGACCAAGCGCTTCAACGTGCAGTATGAGGGCAAGACGGCGTCCGATCCGGTCAGGCTCAACAAAGACATCATCAACATCAGCGGCGCCACCATGTCGGTCCGCTCAATGACCGCGGGAATTAAACGGGTACTGGTGCTGGTCGATGAGTTTTATTTAAAACCGGCCGGGCTCGGCAGCGATACTGTGGCCGCGCGCAAAGCAGGGCAGGGAATCTTCGGCTCCCTCTTCGGAAACTAACAGGTCAGAGAGCCTTCTCAACCATGCGTAACTTCAATACCCGTTTCCGTCTCCGCGACTCAGACCGGCACATCCGGCTGGTCTACAGCTTTTTTCTCTTCTTGATGCTGACTGGCTTTACCTTTTCATTTTTCTGGGCCCACAGCATGACGGGGCTGTCGCCGCAAGGGATCGCCAATCATTACCGGGGGTCGGATGCCACATTCGGCGAACCGATGTCGTTCAGAGAGCTGGCAGAAATCACCCACTTCCACCTCTTTACGATGCCGGTCGTGTTTATGATTCTAGTACATGTGCTCTATCTCACCAACGCCGGCAGCAGGCTAAAAGTTGTCACGACCTGGATCTCATTCGGTGGGGTGATGCTGGACCTGCTGTCTCCCTGGCTCATCAGCTACGTCTCTCCCATATTCGTCTTAACCATGCTGACGGGCGATACCCTCATGACGGTGGGTTTTCTGATCATGATGGTAATCCCTCTCTATGAGATGTGGGTCTTGAACCAGCCGCTGTTGGCAGGAAAACACGGGAAAGAAGAATGAGCTATCGCGCCCTGACACTCGACAGAGACTGCGGCCAGAGGTTTTCACCCAGAGCCCAAGATCACGCGATGTGGTCTTGGGCTCTGGGTTTTCTAGGAAACATGACGATGCAACAATTCATCTCTGAGCAGATTCACCCTGGGATCATCACGATACAGGGAATGCTCCGGAAGATCGATTGTGCCGACTCCCTATAGCATCACGCCGCGACATCGAAAGCATCCTCGTTCGTCAGATCGGCAAGGAGACCGATCACGCGCTCCCCTGGCAGACAGGCCACGGTGCCGCACGGCTACGATCTCGTCGTTGATCGGATAAGCGGTCGGCCTGACCCCAGGCGAAACGCACGATCTGAACCTCGCCGCCTTCCTCCACGATATCGCGCTCTTGATGCTTCCTCACGACCTCACCATAGGGGTGAATACGCTCGATCCAGAATCCTATGTCGCCGTGCAGAACCATCTCGGCTTGGCGCCTCGCTTCTCGAACCGTTCTTCTTTCTCCGAGAGGCTTCCGTCCTCATGGCCCACCTCCACGAATGATGGGACGGATCGGGTTATCCTTACGGCATCAGGGGACGATTCATTCCCCTTGGAGCCAGGATCCTCTCGATTGCCGATGCTTTCGATGCAACCCGCATCCCCGAAGTCTCGAACCGAGTCGCAGCCGGCACCCAATTTGACCAGGAGTTAGTCGAGGCACTGTGTCCGTTTTAGGAATCTATTCCAGGCGCAGATCTTGTCGAATCAGCAATAAGAAACTGTTTCGATTCACGTTAGAAGTAATGGAGGTTCCACTATGTTTCCGTTTAATCGTCGTCACAACGCGTTTCCTCAAGTCGTCGGGACGTCAATTTTAATCTTCACCTCTCTTCTCCTTGTCGGATGCGGAGGGGGCAGCAATAGTCCTGCACCGGATTCAGTCGCGGCTATAGGAACACCCGGAGCCGAAGGCTCCGTAGAAGAACGGCTGTTTGTCGAAACCCGCTTTGCCCAGTTCTTTAAGGCGTATCTGGATTCGGGGGAGAAAGTAAATGACGTCCTTCCTGCGGCGATCTGGTCATGAATCTTTCTGAAACAACAGGGTCCATGGTGGGGCTCCCTGGACCCTTCGTAGGGCTCTCGATGAATTGTCGTGCCTGCCACCTCGTCGACGAACATACGGCCACGCAGCCAGACTTCATGCGCACCTATACAGACTTTGCGTTGCGAGGCCCGATACCAGACCGTGGCGACGGCAAGAGAACCGCACCCCGGAACTCTCCGCCGCTGGTGATTGCTTCTCTCGATAGACCAGGCGGAACGTTATTTCACTTTGATGGAGAGTTTTCGACATTGGAGGATCTCATCGTCGGGACTTTCACCGTTCGGAATTTCGGCTGGTTGCCCGGGCAAAAGGCAGAAGCCATCAAGCATATCGCACAGGTCATGCGTGGAGATAACGGCAAGGGACCAATTACCACGATGTTTGACGGACGCCCTTATCTTATTCTCTTTACGGGATCCAATTCTAACATTCCGGACGAACTCCGCTGCCGTCGGAATTTCGTGTGTTCATTGGATCAGCTACAGACCAAGAAATCTTCGATGCGGTCGTGAAAGTGGTCGCAGCCTACGTCAACGGCTTGCGCTTCTCGCAAACCGACGAAGCCAGCAATCTTATTCGCTCACCGTTCGACGTGTTTTTGAGTCGCAACGGCCTCCCGAACAGCCGATCAGTGGCGAAACTCCGCTCGATTACAGCCGTCGCCTCCTGACACTCGTGAACAGACTTGCCACTCCGCAGTTTGTAATGACCGGCCAATTACGTTCCACACCCAACCCTTCGAGTTTGGAACGACGGAATCGGCAGGCCTCAAGATATTTCTTCGAGAAGCGTCCACTCCACCCACCGCTTCACCCGCAGATATGGCTGCAGGTCAAATCGGGAATTGCCTTGCATGCTACGCCGCACCCAATTTGACGGACTTCAAGCTGCACAACACCAGCGTCGCGCAACGAGAGTACGACGGCCCCGCTGTAGGGGTAGGCCATGTACTTGGATCATTCGCGGCGTTCTCCATCCCGAATCTGGCCACAAGAACAGTCAACGACCTCCCCGCAACGGAGCAACATCCCAGCACAAGCGATCGGTTCCGATCCATTCCCACGGCAGGAACTACGCTGACCGATTTAGGGGTGTGGATCGTCTTCGCCAACCCAGATATGCCGAACCTGCAAGCGAAGATCCGAGCCATTCTGCGTGATGAACACCTTCCCCTGCCTTGTCCTGCCGACAGTGTTTTACTAGACGAAGCGATTGCGAGGTTCAAAACACCGGGCATTCGCGATTTGGACCACTCCGCTCCCTACATGCACAATAGCAAGTTTGACACATTAGATAACGCAGTCGGGTTCTATCTCGGTTCATCGAGCAGTGCACGGGCGGGAACGCTGCGTAACGGCGCCAACGCGTTGAAGGGTATTGCCCTGCTTCCGGCAGACATCTCACCCCTTGTGGCGTTCCTCAAATCGCTGAACGAGGACTATCAACAGGGGAGATCAACGAAAGCAGGAGCAACCAGCCGGTGCACGATACACCGGCAACGGAATGGGCGCCCTCCCACTCCGCGGGCGGGGGCCTTCTCTTCCTCCAGAGGCTCCCCGGCTTACTTTCCGAAGATAAACGCGGACGGGACGAATTTGGGATACACGGTGGGGACGCCTTACGACTCTTTCTTGATCTGTTCCGCCAGGTAGTTCTCGATCCCCACCTGCTTGATCGTTTCCAGTTGCGTCTCGATCCAATCGATGTGTTGGTCCACGTCTTTGGCCATATCCTCCAGCATGTGCCGCGTGGTAAAGTCGGTCACCTTCGTACAATGCACCACGCCATCGCTTAACAATGCGAGCATTTCTTGTTCGGCCTTTAAATCCAGCTTCAACTGCTCAAGTACAGTTTCTCCCACCTGCA
>VBOL01000096.1:0-5640 GCA_005887945.1 Nitrospirota bacterium | reverse complement strand
CCAGATAGAGGATATGGCCGATGAGCTCATCGGCGTCTTTCATCTCGGCGACACTCCGCTCTCGCACTTTGTGATGGAGTCGTTCATAGCCCCAGTTCTCACACATCTTGGCATGAACGAAGTACTGGTTGATTGCCGTTAGATCTGCGGTCAGGATCTTATTGAGGACGTTGACGACTCCCTCTTTCGCTTTCATGGTTTCTCCCCTTTCCTAAATCTGCTAGGCCCTCAGAGGCGCTTTCGTTCAAGAGACTTTCACAGCCAAAGGCCTCACTTTTTTTATTATCAACACGTCTGGGGCCTTCGTCAACTCGGTCGGCAGAGTCTCCTTGAGTTTGATTTTCATCATTGGCGACACTGGTTCTCAATCTCGCAGCGTCATCAAGCGCCGACGGAGGTACAAGAATGCCGCTTCCCGTTTTCAGGATGGAAGAGAGATACGATGGAATGGAATAGAGGATGAATCCGGTCGGACTTATCCTGCTTCGCGGTAGCCGCATTCTTCGCTGCGGCATTGGACGCTGCGGCCAACTTGCTTGCTCACTTTTTCAATGAGGAACGGGGCGCTGCAGGTTGGGCAGGCCTTGTTGATCGGACGATCCCACAGGGCATATTCGCACGCCGGATACTTACTGCAAGCAAAGAACGAACGTCCTTTTCTCGTGCGCTTCTGGACGAGATCGCCTCCACAGCCTGGCTGAGGGCACTTCACACCCAGCGCGAGCGGCTTGGTGGTCTTGCACTCCGGATAGGCGGAGCAGGCGATAAACTTTCCAAACCGCCCGGTCTTCACCACCATTGGACTGCTACATTTCTCGCACTTCTCATCCGTCGTCAACTCAATCTTCGGGACAATTTTAATGGTGCCATCCTCGAGCTTCTCAAAGTTCTGCGTGTTCTTGCAGGGAGGCTTGTCCTTGTACGCAGGACAGGCGAGGAATTTGCCGTTACGTCCCCATTTAATCTCCATCATTCTGCCGCACTTCTCGCAGGGAATATTCGTCGGTGGCTCCACCGTGTCCTTGGGGCCAGGAATCGTCTTCGCCTTCTCCAGGTCCATCGCGAAGGTCCCGTAAAACTCATGCACCGCCGTCACCCACGGCTTGTTGCCTTCTTCGATCTCGTCCAACTCCTCTTCCATGTGCGAGGTGAAGTCGACGTTGATCAAGTCCGGGAATCCCTTCATCAGGAAATCGTTTACGGTCCGCCCTGTTTCGGTGGGAGCGAACCGTCCGTCCACCTTCTCAGCATATTTGCGATCTTGAATCGTCGAAATGATACTCGCATAGGTGGATGGCCGGCCGATGCCTTTTTCTTCCAATTCCTTGATCAGCAAGGCTTCGTTATACCGAGGCGGAGGCTGGGTGAAGTGTTGTTTCGAGAGCACGCCGGGGACCGTCTGTCCCTCCTGGGATACGAGCCGCAGCCGCTCTCCCTCGCTGAGCAGAGGCAGCTGGCGCTCGGCCTCGTCCTCGTCCTCCTGTTCGCTCTTTTGTTTCTGCGCGTAGAGCTCCTTGTCGATCCCCTCCATGTAGACAATCGTATGGCCGGGAAACTTCACCACAGTGCCGATTGATCGGAAAAGAAATTTCTTGTTCGCCTTGATAGGACTCGACTCCACGCGAGTTACGTCGAGGATCGCAGGGACCATCTGCGACGCGATAAATCGATTCCAGATCAACTGGTACAGCTTATGGACATCCGGCTCTAAGTACTGTCTGAGAGTCTCCGGGTCGCGCGCCGCTGACGTGGGACGAATCGCTTCGTGTGCTTCTTGCGCTGCTTTCTGAGTCTTATACACGTTCGGCGTGGCGGGCAAGTATTCTGCGCCAAACCGTTCCTGAATCACCTGGCGCGCTTCCGTCATCGCCTCGTTCGAAATGCGTGGGGAATCCGTCCTCATGTAGGTAATGAGACCGGTCTGACCTTCCGTTCCGATTTCTATCCCTTCGTACAGCTTCTGCGCCAGGGTCATCGTTTTCTTTGATGAGAAATGCAACTTGCGCGCTGCTTCCTGTTGGAGCCGGCTGGTGATGAAGGGCGCGACTGGATTCCGTCTCTTTTCTTTTCGCTCGATCGAGTCAATGACAAACTCTTTCCCTCGAATGGCCTCGACGATGCGTCGCGCCTCGGTCTCCGTCGCAATCGAGGCGTCCTGTCCGTTGATACTGTGGAGCTTGGCTTCGAACGGAGGGGGGTTGGCCCCTGACAACACCACCGCAATCGACCAATACTCTTCCGCGCGAAACGCGTCTCGTTCTTGTTCACGTTCACAAATCAATCGCATCGCCACGGACTGGACCCGGCCCATGCTGAGTCCGCGACGCACCTTGGTCCAGAGCAATTGGCTGCCTTGGTATCCGACTATACGGTCAAGCACCCGGCGAGCCTGCTGCGCATTCACCAGCTTCATATCGACCTGCCCCGGCGATTGCAGCGCGCGCTTGATGGCCGATTCCGTGATTTCGTTGAAGAGTACCCGGAAGACCTTGCCCTCTGTTTGTTTCTTGGACTTGGACTTGGATTTGGGTTTGCCGAGCAGTTCCTGCTCGAGGTGCCATGCGATCGCTTCGCCCTCTCGGTCAGGGTCCGGCGCGAGGAATACCTTGTCGGCTTCTTCCGCCTTTTTCTTGATCTCCACCAATATCTTCGATTTTCCCTTGATCGTCACATACTGTGGCTCGAAATTGTGTTCCAGGTCAACGCCAAGCTTGCTGGTGGGCAGATCCTTAATATGGCCGACCGAAGCCATGACGGTATAGCCACGCCCCAGATATTTGGTAATGGTTCGTGCTTTCGTCGGGGATTCGACAATAATGAGTGATTTAGCCATGAAGACTCCGGTTCGCTATGAGAGTTTCCCTCTCATCCGTATCAAATATACCAGATCTGTGCAACTGTTCGACGATTACGCCCGAAGGTAGCGTTGCCCCGGCAGCGGTCTGACTCGCTGTCGAAGCTCCAGGGATAATGTGAGCGGGTCATATGACAAGGCATCATACACCAACTGTTCTTCTTTACCCAACTGATCGCCGCGTTCGTTCTGCTCTCGAGAAGGTTGCAGGCGCAGGCGCAGCGCCGGTTCCAGTTGCGCCATGACCGCGTCGATGACATCCTGCGCGCGTTCGATCAGGGCCGCACCCTCTTTGAGCAGTGCGTTCGTTCCGCGACTGGTATCTTCCTTCACAAAGCCCGGAACCGCGAAAACCTCTCGGCCCTGCTCAGCGGCCAGTCTTGCTGTAATCAACGATCCGCTGCTTATGGCCGCCTCTGTCACAATTACGCCCAGGGACAACCCGCTGATAATGCGATTCCGTCGAGGAAAGTGATGGCTGTGGGGTGGCGCACCCATCGGCACCTCAGACAGAATCGCCCCCCGCTCCTCGATCTGTCGGCGTAACTGCTCATGTTCCCGCGGATAGGTCTGATCAATCCCGCAGCCCAGCACCGCAATGGTGCGCCCCTGCGCAGCGAGCGCGCCTCGATGAGCCGCCGCATCAACCCCGCGCGCAAGTCCACTCACCACCGTCATGCCCGCTCTCGCCAAATCGCGGCTCAACTCTTCGGTCATGGCACGTCCGGCTGCCGTCGCACGCCGTGCACCCACGATGGCCACCGCCAGCTCATCCTGCTCAGTCAATGCGCCGGTGATGTACAAGAGCGGCGGAGGGTCCGCAATCATCTTCAATCGCGCGGGATAGGCGGGATCCAACGCGCTCCGGACTTCAATGCGCCCACGCTCGATCGCATTGAGTTCCCGCTCGAGGCCCCGACAGGCGGAGCTATCAGGCCCGCGTCGTATCGCGTCTGCCAACTGCGCGCTGCATCCACCCTGAATCAACTCATCACGGGAGGCACGCAGGACAGCCTCGGGAGAGTGCCAGGCGCGAACTAACCGAAGCACCGTCAGGTCTCCCACTCCATCGATCGCCCGCAGGCGGAGCCATGACTCTAACACCAGCCATGTCATACGATGGCCCGAAGCAAGATCTGCGACCTCACAAGAGGAATCCGCACCTACGGGATGACTGGAGGGCTGCATAGGTCTTGTCGCACGGAAATTACAATCCTTAGGAGGATACTGAAAAAACACGCCGGCGGCCATATACCTCGCCGCGCGAAGCGGGAGAAAGGCGCGATCCGAAGTTCGAAGCTCTGCTGTGCCGAAATGGTTTTTCCACAGCCTTTAGAGTACCGCTAGATCGTACTGTTCCAAATGCAAGTGTTCGTCCGGCATGACGATGATTTTCGCGGCACACTCACGCTCCACGGCCTCAAGACCTTGTCGCTCTTCATCTTGCAGCAGCCCGACGACCGAGGGATGGGCGCCGATGACGATCCGCTGCGGCTCGGGACTGCTGCCGATCCGACGGACATCCCGGAATATCTCGTAGACCACCGTGGTTGGAGACTTCGTATAGCCCCGCCCTTCGCAATAGTGACAAGGCTCGGAGAGCGAACGCAGGAGGTCCTCTCTCACCCGTTCGCGAGAAATCTCGATCAGCCCCAGGTCAGAGATTCTGGACACTCTGGTCCGGGCCTTGTCGGTTGACATCGCATCGAGCAACGCGTGGTACACCTTGTCACGATTCTTCTCTCGCTCCATGTCGATGAAATCGACGATGATGATTCCGCCGATCCCACGTAACTTCATCTGATAGGCCACTTCTTTCGCTGCCTCCAGATTGTTCCGGAGAATGGTCTCCTCCTGATCGCGCTTCCCCACGAATCGTCCGGTGTTGACGTCGATGACGGTCATCGCTTCCGTATGATCGATCACGAGATGCCCACCGGACTTCAGCCAGACTTTGCGGCTGAGGGCCCGCGCCATCTCCTGTTCCACTCCCAGATGATCGAAAAGACTTTCATCTTTGTCGTACAAATGAATGCGAGAAGTTTGCTCCGGCGAGAAGCGCTGCACGAAGTCCCGGACCGCCTGGTACTCCTCGCGCGAGTCGATCCATAACCGATCGACTTTCTTCCCAAAGAGATCGCGCACGACGCGGAAACTCAGGCTCAAGTCGGCGTGGAGCAATGCCGGTGCCCCCTTCTGTTCACGTCTCGCCAGGATGTCCTGCCAGAGCACGTGCAAAAAGTCGACGTCGGATCGCAGCTCATCTTCTTTGACCCCATCGCTCACCGTGCGAACAATGTATCCGCAGCCTGGGTGCCGCACTCGCTTCATAATGTCCTTGAGTCGAGCCCGCTCCTCGTCACGGGCGATGCGGCGGGACACACCGATATGTTCCACGTTGGGCATGAAAACGAGATACCGGCCAGGGAGCGACACATAGGTCGTGACCCGCGAGCCTTTCGTGCCGATTGGCCCTTTGGAAATCTGCACCATCAGCTCTTGCCCTTCACTCAGCAACTGCTCAATCGGCTTGGAGCTTTGGCGCCGGGGGCCCAGCATATCCCCATCCTTATCGGTATCCTTGTCGTCCTCATCCACATCGACGAGCGTGTCTCCCGGCTCGGAGTCCAATGACAAATCCGACACGTGCATGAAGGCCGCCTTCGCCAGGCCGATATCCACAAATGCCGCCTGCATGCCAGGCAGCACTTTCGCCACTTTTCCTTTATAAATGTTCCCGACAAAGTCCTTGTGCTTCGCACGATCCCCGAAGAGATCCGTGACGA
>VBOL01000095.1 GCA_005887945.1 Nitrospirota bacterium | reverse complement strand
ATCTGTCCTGTAAAACCGGCCTCCGTTGCAATCATGCTGGCAAGATTACGAATCGTGACTTCCTCCCCTGTCCCCAGATTGACGGGCAGACTTCCTTCATAGTGCTCAGCTGCGAGCAGGATGCCTTCCGCGGCGTCCTCCACATACAAGAACTCTCGAGTCGGCGATCCGTCTCCCCACAGCGTAAGTGTGGCCTGGCCTGCTTCTTTTGCCGTCACACATTTGCGTATTAAGGCCGGGATGACGTGAGACGTTTCCAGATCAAAATTATCGCGAGGGCCGTAGAGGTTCACCGGGAATAACACGATTGAATTGAACCCATACTGTTCACGATAGGCCTGCGACTGCACCAGCATCATCTTCTTGGCGAGACCGTAGGGTGCGTTGGTCTCTTCGGGGTATCCATTCCAGATGTCGTCTTCTTTAAATGGAATGGGGGCGAACTTGGGGTAAGCGCAGATGGTGCCCAGCGCCACGAATTTCTTCAGTCCCCGTTGGCGCCCGACTTCGATGAGTTGGGTACCCATCATCAGATTGTCGTAGAAAAACTTTCCTGGATTGGCTTGGTTCGCGCCGATCCCTCCGACCCGTGCGGCCAGATGGATGATCATGTCGGGTGCACCATCGCTATAGAGGCGTTTCACGGCATCCATCTGAACGAGATCATAGTCGTTGCTGCGGGGCACGAAAATGTCTCGGCAACCTTTGGCGCGCAGTTGCCCCACGACGAACGATCCCAGGAAGCCGGCTCCGCCCGTGACGACGACGCGTGTATTAGACCAGAAGGATGACATAGTTGCTGCGGTTGGAGGTTGGAAGTTGGAGGCGAGAGGCCTGAGGTTTGAGACTGGACCCCCGTCTAACCTCTATCCTTAATCCTCCAACCTTACCCTCTACCCCCACTCCTCTCTTTTCTTTCCCCTTACCGAGTTCATCAATCCGTTCAGCTTGCGATCGATGTGTTCTGCTCGTCTGCGAATTTCGACGCATGCTCCTTCATTGAAGAGTTTCCTTATGCGAAACACTTCATTCAACGTAACCGTTTCATAGAGAGAGCCCTGGGCAATGCTCAAATACTGCAAGAATTCTTTCCTGTGCTGCCGCCCTTTTCCTTCAGCGATATTTTGCGCAACGGATGTTGCAGCCCCCTCCATTTGAGAAACCAAACGAAGGTGTCTGCCTTGAGGTACATGTTCGAGCAATCCCAAGACGTAATCAGCAAGCTCGACAGACTCCTGCCACACTTCCAGCTTCTCGAACGGAAAGACATACCTCTCAGCCGTTTTGCTCTGTCCTTCTCCTCTAACCTTCTCCCCTCCTACCTCCAACTTCTAACCTCCAGTCTCCCCCTCTCCAACCTCTAACCCTTAGCCTCTCTTCCGGGTACCATCCAATTTTTCCTTTTCGGCAGCCAGATCCGCGTCGACCATCATCGCGATCAACTCTTTGAATCGAACCCGTGGTTCCCAGCCGAGCTCTCTCTTTGCTTTGCTCGCATCGCCGATGAGGAGATCCACCTCGGTCGGCCGATAGTACTTCTGATCAATCTTGACATGTTTCTTCCAATCCAGTTGCAGGCGGTCAAATACGAGTTCGAGCATTTCCTTAACGGTATGCGTTTCGCCGGT
The DNA here is from genome assembly GCA_005887945.1 of Nitrospirota bacterium. GTDB lineage: Bacteria > Nitrospirota > Nitrospiria > Nitrospirales > Nitrospiraceae > Palsa-1315. The sequence continues at coordinate 22,945 of VBOL01000095.1, read as the reverse complement.
GGCAATGACGTAATCGTCGGGGGTCTTCGCCTGCAACATCATCCACATCGCTTCGATGTAGTCGCCGGCAAAACCCCAGTCGCGCTTGGCGTCGAGAATTCCCAGAAACAGATCCTGTTGGAGGCCCAGCTTGATGCGGGCTGCGGCTTTTGTGATCTTGCGCGTCACGAACGTCTCGCCACGTCGGGGCGATTCATGGTTGAATAAGATGCCGTTACAGGCAAAGAGGTCGTAGGCTTCTCGATAATTGACAGTGATCCAGTAGGAATAGACCTTGGCTGCTCCATAGGGACTGCGGGGATAGAACGGTGTGGTTTCGCGCTGAGGTACGTCCTGCACTTTGCCGAACATCTCGCTTGACGATGCTTGATAAAACTTCGGCTTCAACCCTGACTCACGAATGGCTTCCAGAAGGCGTATCGTTCCAAGTCCGGTAATCTCGCCGGTATACTCGGGAATATCGAAACTCACACGCACATGACTTTGTGCTCCCAGGTTGTAAATTTCATCGGGCTGGATCGTTCGAATGATGCGGTTCAGCGAACTCGCGTCGTTGAGGTCGCCATATACCAGATGGAGCCGTCGGTGTGGAACATGCGGGTCTTCATAAATCGGATCGATCCGTCCCGTATTGAATGAACTCGATCGTCGAATAATGCCGTAAACCTCGTAGCTCTTCCCGAGAAGAAACTCTGCCAGATACGATCCATCCTGCCCCGTGATACCACTGATCAGCGCTTTTTTCACAAGAGCACTCCTTAGTTGTGGCGGAAAGTGGCTGAATTATGTCTCTATTACGCCCCGTTGTCTACGGACTGCACGGTTTTGATCGTTGCCCGGACTTGTTGCTTGTTATTGCACAAGACCTTCCCTCCGCACTAGAATGTCTCGCTGAATGGAACAATCGATCCGAAGCCGGTCTCGAAGACTATGAATATGCGTCGGGGCATCATATTCGCCTATATCATGTGTGGCACCTTTCTCGTGGCCCACATCATCAACGCAGTGATTGCGGAGGCCTTGTCTGTTCCAGTAAGGCTGGTACGGCCATCACCGGGTTCCGACCGAGAGGCTGAGGTAAGGGCCACCGTGCCGGCGATGATTGAGCATATTCGGACGAGCGGACTCTTTCCCCTGCCGCCTGATCCTCTCGGTATGGGCACCAATGGTATGGGCACTGCGAGGTCCAGTACGCCACCTTCCCTTGCTCCGTTAAATCTGGCGTCGAAGCTCAAGCTACTGGGGGTGGTGATCGGCGATCATGATGGGGTCTCGGCCATCGTTGAAGAACTTTCCAGCAAACGCCAACTATTCTTACGGTTGCACGACCAAATCCCCGATGTAGGTGAGATCAGCGAAATCCGGCGAGACGGGATAGTCGTTCGTCAGGGCGATCAACAGGAGTTGCTTGAACTCGCCGCTTCGCAGGTCGAGAAACCCCCGTCTGCCCCAGTCACAGCTGGATCAGCCGTAGCTCCAGTGCCTGGAAGTCCAGTGCGTACAGTGCTCGATCGGAGTTACGTTGAACAATCGATGGGCGATCTGCCCAAATTATTGTCCCAAGCGAGAGCCGTGCCCTACATGGTGAATGGAGCGATGAATGGGTTCCGTTTGGACTTTATCGCTCCCTCCAGTTTTTATGAGAAAATTGGTTTGAAGTACGGGGACGTCCTCCAGCAGGTCAATGGCGTGGACATTCGCGATCCCGGTACGATGCTCACGCTCTTCCAGCAGCTTCGCAACGAGAAGTCAGTGAAACTTGATGTCCTGCGGAACAATCAGCGAACCGCGGTGACGTTCGACATCCGCTGAGCCCGCTGATTCCTCATCTGTTACAGCCCCTTCGCGTGTTCAACAACTGACTGACAATCTGGAGCCTCTGATGTAGGCAGGATCAAGAACGCACACCTCCCATTGACTGACTAGATTGCAGGGGGGTCTTCGTGACCTTGTCAGAGCGATCTGGTAAAGAGTATTCTTTTACACTCCAAAGGGTTCTGGTCTTGTCCCAAGCCTGATGGGCTCTCCCAGGGATGAACCATCCATTATTGGGTGTCCTGTGATAAACGACGAACATTCCGGTCGGCCGCTGTTGGGAGCGATCCTCGAAGACAAATTTGGCTTGACCGAAGCCAAATTGCTTGAGGCGATTAATATTCAAGGGACCAAAGGGGGGCGTCTCGGAGAAATCTTGATCCGACTCAGGGCGATTACCGAAGATCAACTCCTCCAGGCTCTTGCCGTTCAATTTGAACTTCCCTGGCTCTCGAATCTTGATGTGAGCCAGGTCGACCATGAATGGGTTAAGAAAGTGCCGATCCATTTCGCCCGCCGCTTTCACGTGCTTCCTCTCAAGACAGAGAATGGAGCTGTGCTTGTGGCGACGACCGATCCCATGGAATCGGCTGCATTGGACGACCTCCGGCTTTTGCTGGGGCTTCCGATCAAGCCGGTGTTGACGAGCAGCTTGTCGCTCCTGGCCTGCCTGAATCGTGTGTATGACGAAGCGGCGAGTCCTGCAGGCGCAGAGCAAGTGATGGAGGATATCGCAGCTAGTGAGAGCCTGGACCAAATTGCTCATGCGTTGGATGAACCGCAAGACCTCCTTGATGCCACGGACGAAGCCCCCATCATTCGGTTAGTCAATTCCGTGCTCTTCCAAGCGGTCAGGCAGCGAGCGAGCGATATTCATTTCGAATCGTTCGAGCGGGGGCTGGTCGTTCGGTATCGCATCGACGGAGTGCTCTATCCCGTCTTAACACCCCCCAAACATCTGCAGGCCAGTATTATCGCGCGATTGAAAATCATGGCGGGTCTGAACATCGCGGAGAAGCGATTGCCGCAGGATGGCCGATTTCGGATTCGGACGGCGGGTAAGGATGTCGATCTGCGTGTCTCGGTGCTGCCGACCTCTCATGGGGAACGGGTGGTCCTGCGTCTGTTGGAGAAAGAGAACCGTCTACTGAATCTGTCGGAGATGGGGTTTTCGCAGGATCGGTTGGGGATCATCCAGCAACTGATCCAGTTGTCACACGGCATCATTCTCGTGACCGGACCGACCGGGAGCGGGAAAACGACGACGCTCTATGCGGCATTGACTCACATCAATGCGCCGGACAAGAACATCATTACCGTCGAAGATCCGGTGGAATATCAGCTGCTCGGCGTGGGCCAGATGCAAGTAAATCCCAAGATCAACCTGACGTTTGCTGCGGGGCTGCGGTCGATTCTCAGGCAAGATCCCGATGTCATCATGATCGGCGAAATTCGCGATCGTGAAACCGCCGAAATTGCCATTCATGCCTCACTCACGGGGCATTTAGTCTTCTCCACGCTCCATACCAACGATGCCGCGAGCGCGGCCACACGATTGATCGACATGGGAATCGAACCATTTCTCGTCGCCTCCTCGGTGGTGGCCGTCTTAGCGCAACGGCTGCTGCGGCAGGTCTGTTCGGACTGCAAGCAGCCCTACCATCCGGCCGATGAAGAACTGATTCGGCTCGGGATCGTCCCGCCGAGGGTGCGCCCCACATTCTATCGTGGAACTGGATGCCCGACTTGTGCCCAAACCGGCTATCGAGGCCGAACAGGCATTTTTGAACTCCTCGTGCTGGACGATGAGATCCGCCGCCTCATCGGCAGCAAGGCGGACTCCGCGTCGATTCGTCAAGCGGCGATGGCGACGGGGATGGTGATGTTGAAAGATGAAGGGGCAGAGAAAGTGTTTCAGGGGGTGACGACGACCGAGGAGTTGATGCGGATTACCCAGCAGGAAGTCGAGATCTAACAGAATGCCCGTCTATCACTATAAAGGCTATCGGAACGACGGCGGAGCCGCGACCGGCATCATCGATGCCGAGAGCCCGAAGGTTGCGCGCGTGAAATTGCGGAAGGTCGGCGTGTTTCCCACCGATATGGTGGAACAGGGTTCTGCCACGGTCGGCTCGACCACGGGCATTTCTGGCAGATCCTCTGCTGGAATCGTGCGCTCCCCTGCCCTCAGCACAACCGATGTGGCGATGATGACCAGACAGTTGGCGACATTACTGGTAGCGGGACTGCCGTTGGTCGAGGCGATCGGGGTGATGGTGGATCAAACCGAGAAGAAATCCGTGAAGAGCCTCATGGCTGATATCCGCGAAGAAATCCGTGGAGGAGCGTCCTACAGCGCGGTGCTCGAGCGCTACCCGCGCGAGTTCTCCCAGATCTACGTGCACATGGTGCGGGCCGGTGAAGCCAGCGGGGCGTTGGATCAGATCTTATACCGCCTCGCAGAGTTTCTGGAAAAACAGTTGGCGCTCAAGCATAAAGTGACGAATGCCATTCTCTATCCTGCCTTGATGTTGATCGTCGGTGTCTCGGTGCTATTTTTCCTCATGACTTTTGTCGTGCCGAAAATCACCGCCGTCTTTACGAGTTTGAAGCAGGCCCTCCCCTGGCCTACAGTCGTGCTGATGAACATCAGCCATTTTCTTGCAGACTATTGGGCGGTGATTCTTGCTGGGGTGGGTCTGGTTGTGTGGGCGGTGCGTCGGGCGATGAAGACGGAAGCGGGGGAGCTCACGGCCGACCGATGGCTGCTGAAGATTCCACTCATCGGTGAGGTTGCCCGTATGGTCGCCATCTCGCGGCTCACGAGCACCTTGGCCACCATGTTGGCGAGCGGTGTGCAGTTGTTGGATGCCATGGAAGTCGCGAAGCGTGTAATGAGTAATCGTGTGCTGGAACATGCGGTTGAGGGGGCTAGACAGAATATACGCGAAGGGGAAACGATTGCCGAACCGTTGAAGCGCAGCGGAGAATTTCCCGCGTTGGTCACCCACATGATTGCGGTCGGTGAACGGAGCGGTGAAATGGAGGAGATGCTTCGTCGAATCGGACAAATTTATGATGGAGAAGTCGAAAGAGTCATTACGCGGTTCACGTCGCTCCTGGAACCCATCATGATCTTGGTCATGGGTGTCGTGGTGTTCTTTATTGTGGTGGCCATCCTGCTGCCTATCTTTGAAATGGGACAGATGGTTCGCTAGCAGGAGGCTAAAAAAGTTCGCCAGCGGCGTTCTCGCGTCGTTCAGACCCTCAACGTACCCCCGAGAGTACGCCTCGGGCCTTCACTCGCTGCGGCCTTGCTGGACGACCTTTTTGAGCCTCCTGCGGGAATGTTTCGTTGTTGTACTACACGAGCGCACTTTTGATGTTTTTGTGTGCCGAGATGGTTTTCCCGCAGTCTGCTAGAGGCAGTGATCGGTGAAGCGTGATGAGATGAGTCTAACGGGAGGTGTTCGATGAGTGGAAGAGAGCATGTCGAGGGCATGTGGACGATGTGGCGCAGGAAACACCGGCATCGAGGCTTCCTCGCCTCATGCCTCGCGCCTCGCGCCTGCGGTGGAGCTGCCGGTTTTACGTTCATCGAGATCATGGTCGTGGTGGCCATTCTCGCAATCCTCGCCGCCTTGGTTATCCCTCGCATCATGGGACGAACCGATGATGCCAAGCGTACGGCCGCAAAAGTTCAAATTCGAAATATCGAAGGTGCCCTACAGCTCTACAAGCTCGACAACGGTGTCTATCCCTCGACTGAACAAGGATTGAAGGCCTTGGTGGAAAAGCCTTCGATCGGGGTGATCCCGAAGAAGTGGAAGATCGGCGGATATCTTCCAAAACTTCCGGAAGATCCCTGGGGAAACCCTTACAAGTATCTGAGTCCCAGTCAGAGCCCCGGTCAGAATTCCAATCTGAAAGGTGAGTACGAGATTATCTCCCTTGGAACGGATGGAGAAGTGGGTGGCGAAGGGATCTATGCCGATATTACCAATTGGAATCTGGATAAAGACTAAGCCGGCAATGATCATTGGTCATTCGGCAACAATAGCGAGACGCACGGGACGGGCGAGACTTGCGAGACTCGCTTTTCGCGCGCTTCACGCCCGTCGCGCGAGACAGTTCACGCCTCACGCCGTACGGTCCTCATGTGGATTCACCATTCTGGAAATCATCATTGTGCTTTTCTTGCTCGTCGGTTTGTTTGGAATCATCCTGCCTCGATTTTCGCTGGATGACAGTCTGGGCGCTGTTGGCCGGCGGCTGGTCGGGACTGTGCGATCCCTTCAGAGCCTGGCCATGGTGACCCAGAAGACGGTGCGCCTGTACGTTGATATCGACCGAGGGGTCTACTGGCCGATGATCCTGGATGGGAACCAAGAAAAGATGCCGACCGACCCCTCCTGGGCCATGCCGTTGAAACTTTCAGAAACCATTCGCATTTCAGACTTTCTAGCGGATCAAGGGAAAAAAGAATCCGGTCGGGTCGATCTGTTTTTCTACCCCACTGGAAGGATCGATCCGGCGACGATGCATTTGGTGGATGCGCACAACAACATTCTAGCCATTGCTATTGAACCGGTTACAGGTGCAATCCGCATGAGCGATGAGCGGATTGAACCCCCCAGGCCACTCATCATTCTCGAGCGTGTGAGACCGTTGCTCCAGACTGCCGGGGAATCACGCCAACGCTGAGAAAGCTGTGTCATCGCAGAGTGTTCTTCTATGGGAAGTGAACGGGGTTTCACGTTGTTGGAAGTATTGATCGCGCTCGGCATTCTCGCGCTGGCGCTGCCGATCTTACTAGGACTCCGCAATTGGGATCTCGACCTCCATGCCAGAGCTAAGGAACTCACGACTGCCACGATCCTGGCGCAGGAAAAGTTGATCGAGACGGAGTTGGGGACGCTTTTGCCCCTCGGTGAAACAGGCGGAGAATTTCTGTCAACCCCACTGGGATCGCAAGCCACCCCCGAGATCACCAATCGCCCGTCGAACTATCGATGGAAGCGGATTGTATCGCCCACGCCATTGCCCATCGTGCGGGAAGTCAAGATTCAGGTTCTGTGGCCGCGAGGGACAACGGAAGAAATGGTCGAGGTCAGTACCTATGTCGTTTCGACGAGCGCCACAGGGTTCTGAGGGCGGTTTTACCCTGATCGAGATCCTGCTGGCGGTGTCTCTGGTCGCCATGATGGCCACCTTGGTCTTTGGATCCCTCTATGTCACGATGAGTGCGATCGAGGCGGCACGAGCAAACTCTGCCAATGAGCAGATCGTTCGCAGTACCTTACGTGTCATGACCGATGAGCTGTCGATCGGCGTGGGCCAAGCGACCGGTCCTTGGATGGGGATCAACGGCCAGCAGGACGGTCAGCCTGCCGATTCTGTAGCCTTTCTCACCATGGGCCAGTTTCGAGGGGTAGATTCGGCCAAAGATACCGAGCTGGTTCGTATTGTCTATACCAGAGAAGGCGATCGCCTCCTTCGATTCGTGCGAAGGAATCTTTACGGTCTGACAGACGAATCCGTCGAGCAAGTTGAGCTGGCCACCAAGGTGAAAGGATTCAACGTTCGCTATTACGACCGCAAGAGTAATCTCTGGCTGGATGAGTGGGATGGCCGTGCGCGCGAGTCTCCCAAAGCGATCTTACTTGAACTGACGCTGCTCCAAGAGAAAGCGGAACTCCAGACCGTTCGCCAGTGGGTGGCGGTGGGGGCTTCATGATGACCTGGCCGTTTGCCTGGCCTGAGACACTGAAGCTGAAAGGTCCTCTGGGCTGGGGGCTGGCGTCGATGGCCTGCTTCATCGTATTTCTGTTCCTGACCTTTCCCTATAGCCCACTCCAGAACCGCCTGTTGACCGAACTCAATCGGGCGAGTGGATGGGAGATTCGTGCTACGGATTGGTCGGTGGGCCTTCCCATGACCATTGAGTGGCATGATGTCGTCCTTGCGGGACCGACGAGTGGGGTGATTCCAGTTGAAGCCGTGCGGACAACAATTGGAGTCTTTCAGGCACTTTTAGGTCGACTGGTGATAGACTGCGCCATCCAGCTACCGGGAGTGGCGCAAGCCGGAGCTGGACGAGCCATGGGATCTTTGACTGCGGCCTCGTGGTCCTTGCAAGGTCCTGTCGTCGTCAAAGGCCATCTCCAGCAGATGGATCTTGCGACAGTCCTAAAACCCTACGTGAGTCGCGGGATAGTCCAGGGAGATTTCATGCATCAATGGAACAACACACAAAGTGCCCATGATGCCATTAGAGGGGAAGGGACCGTGAAGGTTGAAATCAAGGACCTCGCCGTCGAACGGATCGCAGCGGGCACCTCCTCGATTCCTTCGCTCACGTTCGGCCAGATCCAAGCCGCGCTCGCCTGCCGCGATGGCGCATGCGACGTCACGGAATTGAAGGGAGACGGTGTGGATGGATCGTTTACGGCCCAGGGGCGTGTGACGTTGCGGCAGCCGCTGCTGCAGCAGAGCCTTCTGGATCTCACAGTCACCGTGGTTCCCGGCGCCGGGTTTGCCCGAAAAGCGGCGAGCCTCTCTTTGCCGCCGTTCCAGCCCGGAACCCCCTTGACGTTCAAGCTGGTGGGGCCGATGATGCATGCGAAAGTGGGGCTCTAAGCAGGATGTTGAAAGAGTCTGTCAGTGGCATTGGAAGGTTAAGGATGAGGTCGAGGCTGAGAAAAAAAAAGAGTCTGCCCAAGGCTTAGTAACCTCGACCTCAGCCTGCTAATGGTGCTGACCGACGCGAGGATCTCGTGACGAATATGAAGAGCGAACAGGGTTGTCGATGATTGCTGAATGTGTCGGGCTCGATATCGGACAGACGGCCTTCAAGGCCGTGCGGTTTCGCCGCCGTCTGACAGGTCGTGAATCGGTGGAATATTTCCACCTGCCCGTTCCCTATGGGCGTCAGGAACAAACGGAGCCGGCGCATCGCGCGGCCATGCTCAGAAATTTCCTCTGGCAGCATGGTTTGTATGGCAGTGGGGAGATTGTCACCGCACTCCCTTGCCAAGATGTGTTTGTCAGAACCCTCTCCTTTCCCTTTCGCGATGCCTCCAAGCTGGCGCAGGTCGTCCCGTACGAAATGGAAAATCTCATTCCCATGCCCTTGGAGGACGTCACCGTCGGCAGTTTGTTGTTGCCGGCGAGAGAATCCCAGGAAGGGGCCGCGAAAGCCAAAGGGTCCGAAGTCCTCGTCACCGCAGCACCCAAAGTGAAAATCGCTGAACATTTGCGGTTTATGGCCTCCGCTGATCTGAACCCCTCTGTGATCACGATTGACGGCATGGCCTTGTTTTCTGTCAGCCAATTTCTGAAAGAGGAAGGAGCCCAGGTTCCCGGCGACATGGCGATCATCGATGTCGGGGCCTCGAAAACGACCCTGTGCCTTGTGCATGAAGGTCGTCCAGTGCTGTTGCGAACCCTGCTGTGGGGCGGGAATCATCTCACTCTTGCACTCGCCGTTCGCTATGCCTGCAGCTTCGCCGAAGCGGAACGACGGAAGCGAGCCATGGCCGTACAGGAAGTCGATGCCTGGCTCGAACCGGTCCTCAAAGAGTTACGCGTCTCCCTCCATGCTTACGAAGGCACTGTCCATCAACGGTTGACTCATTGTTGGGTATCGGGCGGCGGCTCTAAACTAAAAGAACTGAGTGGGCATATGGCGCATCAACTGGGCTTACTCCCGGTCGGCCCGCGGCAAGGATTTGGATCGAGTTGTCCCCGCGCGTTTTCCATTGCATTCGGATTGGCGATCCATCCGAACATTGTCCGCCCCCGCTGGAAGTCGAGGCTGGTGGGATCAGGTCTCGCCCTGGACTTCAGAGCCGGCAGCGATGCCGCCTTCGCTACAGCAGATGTCTCGAAACAGGATCGACGGCTGGCCTTCTGGGGCGGGCTCATTCTGGCTGTTCTGGCGCTAGTAGATCTCTCCGTACGCGTGGTACTCAAGGATTCGACCGTCAAGGACCTCAAGCGCGGACTCCAGGCGCAATACGAGCAAACATTTGGTCCAGGCGCCGGCCCGGGTGAGGAGTTGGACCAAGCCCGCTATCAAGTTTCGCAGTTGGAGAAAGGTCTCTCGATTGTCGACGGCAGAGGATACAATGTGCTTGCCGGCCTTGCAGAACTGGTGAAACATGTTCCACCAGGCGTACCGTTGAAGGTACGAGAACTGACGATCGACGGAACCAGCGTCCATCTGGAGGGGGAAACCACGACCTTCGATGCGGTCGAGAAGATCAAGCAGGCCTTCGTGACAGCCGAGACCTTTCATGACGTGTCCATCAGCGATACCCGCGTCGGGGCTGTGCCGAACCAAGTTGTGTTTCGTCTCACCTATACGGTGCAACAGCCATGATGCAGATGCTGAAAGAACGGTGGCAGCATTTCTCACAACGCGAGCGCATCATCGTGTCTGCCGGCGCGGCCATGGTCGCAGCCGCGCTGGTCTTTCTGCTGATCATCGATCCGCTCATGGCGACGATCGACAAGCTCGATCGTCAAGCGCGACGAAAAGCGAAAGACAGCCAGGAACTTGCGCTTGTGGCGCAGGAGTACGTGGTTAAGCAGGCGCGTATCGCCACGCTCGAACAGCGCATGCCGATCCCGCCGGCCCAGTTTTCGCTGCTGGCGTTCATGGAAGAAGCGACCACGACGGCGCAGATTCGCGATCGCATCGTCGGCATGCAGCCACAGGCCCCCATTGTCGTCCAGGGCTATCAAGAGACCGCGGTCGACCTTCGGCTCGACGGTGTGTCGCTTCCCCAGATCCTCGCACTGCTGGTGGCCATCGATCAGGCACCCTATGACGTCCAGGTGCATCATCTTCAGATGAAACCAAAATACGATAATCCGGTCAATCTCGACGCCACGCTGAGAATCGTGACCTATGCGAAGGTCTGATGAACGTGGTATTGCCCTCCTCCTCACCCTCCTGGTTCTTACCCTCCTGGTTGCGCTGATTCTCGAGTTCGATGCCGAGGCGAGGCGGGAATACCGCGACGCCGCAGCTTTCCGCGATAACTTCAAGGCAACCGTGCTCGCGCGCGCGGCAGTGCAAGCAGCCCGTGGTGTCTTGCAGCAAGACTTCTTGAAGGACAAGCAAACGGGAGAGTTCTTCGACGCCCCCACGGACTTGTGGGCCCTTCCCATCACGAATTATGCCATCGGTGACGGCCTGCTGACCGCGCAGATCGAGGATGAACGTGGCAAGCTGAACCTGAACGACCTGGCGGCCGGCGGAGATCCCACTGCCAGGAAGGTCAAGGTGCTAAGGGTCAAGCGGCTCTTCGAACTCGTACAGGTCAATCCGGATCTGGTCGATGCCATTACCGATTGGGTGGATCAGGACGAGGTGCCGGAAGCGACCGGGGCAGAGAGCCTCTACTATCAAACGCTGCGTCCCTCCTACCGGGCGGCGAACGCTCCTCTGCAGACCCTCTTAGAGTTGCGCCTGATTAAAGGGATGACTCCCGACATCATCGCGAAGCTCTCGAAGGTGGTGACCGTCTATCCGCAAGAAGGTGAAAGCCGGGTGAATCTGAACACCGCCGGCCCCCTCGTGCTTCAGGCCCTCGATCCTCGTATTACTCAAGGCATGGCTGCGGATATTGTCCAGGCGCGTCCCTTCAAGACCATTCAGGAGTTGGATCGCGTGAGTAGTTTTGAGGACATTGGGAAGGAACTCCGCCAGCGAAACGTGTACGACGTCAAGAGCGACCTGTTCCTGGCCCGCATGGTAGTGGGCGTGAACGAAGTGACCAAGAATGCGACCGTGGTGCTCCGGCGCGATCCGAACACTGGAACTGGCTCGGTGCTGTACTTCCGCGTCCTCTAACACATGTCATTCTGATCCCGTGCTGGCAACCAAAGAGACTTCTGGCCGGCCGGGATAACGGGCTCATCTCACCCCCAGGTCGCACTGCTCTCGGCCGGACAGCCGGCGCTGAAAGCCGACACCTCGGCGACGAATGCAACAGAATCTGTGAATGACTTTCTCCTGCAAATCCACGAACTCACCAGCGCCAATGTTGATCTGCTCTCAACTGGAAAGAACAATCATGTACGATTGAGAAACTACAAGCCAGACTCGAGCGGTTTCGTAACGAGATAAATACGGAAATCTCGAAGCCTTCCCCGAAACGACAGTCCTCTCTTAAGCAGGCCGCGCTGGAATAATTTTACACAAGGTTAATAATTTAACACGCTGGTAACACTCTGTTATCAGCCCTATAACATGGTGCCCATATATTCCTGTGGTGTATAGGGCAAGTGAATCGAATCAAAGTTATCAGGTGAGCATCCAGCAAGCATTCAGCAAATGATGCCAAGGAAAGCATTCAGGATTGGCTTTGATCTTCACCTCCTGAACAAGCGGTTACCGCGTAACGCATCCTTTCTTATCCACGGTGAGTTCGAACTGAGTCAACCATCCACCTAAACAAGGAGTTAGCCTCATGAATCTTATGCCTCTCTCAACGCTCTTGACTCTGACCCTGTGCGCAGTGCTGTCCGGGTGTGCTGTTAACACGCTTTTTCCGCCAGAAATCATGGAAAAGGTCTCTCCGACCTTTCAGTTTGAGGCCTGGCGTGACGCGGGTCCTACGAATGAGTCAGGGAAATCCGATGCAGGGATCAAGGTCGAGCTGGGAGGCCGGATCGTCCAAGCTACCAAGAACGGCAAGGGTATCGTGATTGTCGCGGAACATCTTCCCATCGTGAACCATCCCGTGTATGGCCCCACGGAAGATGTCAAGAATACCGGTGACCATGAATTCGCCTTTCTCTATCCAGGAGAGCTTGAAACGCTGGATCTGATGAAGGGGAACCGGTTCATCATTGTGGGAACGACCACGACCAGACGGCCGGTCCTGGTGAATGGCATACCCAAAACCGAGCCCTTCTTAATCGCGGACTGCATCCATGTGTGGCAGACAGGCGGGGCCGAAATCGCCGAATTTAAAGAAGATGTTGGAGGAGGCCTTTCGCCCCTTCCGGAAAAGACATACTGCGTCGCTAAGAAGTAACGGGATTGGAATCAAGCTATTCGAGCAGGTCACTGCTGAGGAGTGGGTGACCCAAGCTGCCGGCGGCAACCTGAAGCGTATTTCACCAGGCCTCTCTTCGGAGGTGTCGGAGAGGGGAAGAATGTCATCATGATGGAGGTATTCGAATGACACGACTGTGGTTCGCAACCATCGCCTGCGTTATCAGCCTTGGGTTTATTGTCCAGGCCGAAATTGCTCAAGCCGGCCTTGAGGACCTTCTCTATGAGAAAGGGCAGATCACCAAAGAAGAATGGCTCAAACTTCAAGCCGATCGTGAAAAAGCAGGACCGGCAGTACAAGGGGCGCAGGCGCCTAGTCCCTCTACGTCCGCACCAGATCCTGTCGCGAATCTTGATACACGCTTAGGCTCGATCGAAGAGTGGAAAGCCAAGATCGAAAGGCTCCCGTCGCTGAGCGGCAAGTTTAATATCGGATTGAACGCCCTGCAGTTCCTCTACACGCGCCAGGATGCCCATGTCGCCGAAGGCAAAAGCCAAGATATCCTCTCGGTCCGACGGTCCGAGGTACTCATGTATGGAAAAATCAATGAATACATCCCGAAATGGCACACCCTGATGGAAATGCAGAGTATCAACCTAACCAACAACACACCGGGCTGTACGGCGGGGACACCCTGTAACACCTCCGCCACAGCAACAGGGACTCCGGCTGCAACCACGATGTTTCGTGAAGCCTATATCGATTTCAGACCGATGCCCAGCATCGCGCCCAATCTCAACCTCATTCGAATGGGAGTGTTTCGTATGCCCTTCGGCATTTTCACAGAACAATCCGGCGGTCTCCGCGATGTAGTCAGCTCACCCTACCTCAACTCGGTCGGCAGCGGCACCGTATTGCGAAATGGGACGGGGAATAGCACCGTTGGTACGGTCGACTTCATTCAAGAGCGCGACTATTTTGCCGATGTCAGAGGCACCTTATTCAACAAGCTGGACTACGTGGTCGGGATCATGAACAACAATAACTTCCAGGCTAACGCCGTGGGAGCGAATGGCCCTAAAGTTTTCTACTCACGGGCCCGTTTTCTGGTGACGGACATTTCGTTTGTCAGCTTTACGGTACTTTCGGGAGAGAGCAATAATACCAATACCGAAATCAACGGGCGTGGGAAAGGAGCCTTTGACCGGTATGGGATCGATGCCCGCTATACGTCTCGCTACCTTCCCGGATTGATGGTGCAGGGCGAGTGGTGGCAAGGGCATGACGGAGCCAATCAAACCACAGTCGGTACCCCAGCTCAAGGGGCCTGTCTTAACGTGGTCCAGTGCGGCGGAAACGGAGCCCCTGGTGTTCAACGGCGGACATGGTATGTCCTCGGGAAGTATTTTATTTCGGATGGACCCCTCCAGAACTTTGAGCCGGTTGTGATGTATGAACAGTTCGACCCCAGCACCACGATGAGCAATGATCTGTACACACGCACCATCGTGGGATTCAACTACTACTTCGAGAATCTTCCACCCAAGATCCAAAGTAAGATCTCGATCGATTACGAGTTTCGCCACCACCAGGGGTTTGGCCCGGGCACTTCGGTCCCCAATACCGACGCCTTCGCACAGAATGTCTTTCTGGCTCAATTTCAGGTCCGTTACCAGTAGCCGGAGTCTGAATTCAACCAGACTAAAAAAGAGATGGATGATGGGGAGGTGGCGCAACACATCAGAGTTGATTATACTGTGCTACCCCCTAATAGGTATGGGAAGGACATCACCTCTCACCGTTCCCTTGTATGAGAGACAAATATTATCCGCGAAAGGATACATTTGTACCGCCATTGCAGAGCGGCACGACGATCGCAAATCTGCAACGCGGGTGGGCTTCGATATATCAGGCACAGAATTCGCGTGAACCTCGTGAGCCATCTTTGGGGAAGCAACTTATCGTGCTTATTGTTTGTTCGTTCACTCTCGCAAGCTGTGCACCGCACGCTCAAATCGCCAATGAAACCGCAACGGGAGGAACAGTCCTCTATTCATACGTTGAGGAACAAGATGTGCTGACCTCGCCAGGGCGACAAGATGCGCTTCGCCTTCTTGAAGAAAAGTGCCCGGCCGGTTACCGCATTTCTCGTGAGGGAGAAGTTCCTAGAATCGACCAAGCTGTCGATAGAGCGTGGATGGGACAGATATCCTCGAATGGGCAGGTGTCCCGGGAAAAGCGCTGGGCGATCCAATTCGCGTGCAAATAGGCCCCTGCCCTTCCGGTATTGCAGCGCAGCTCACGACCTGTGCCATCCCTCTGGTTCAAGAGGTGGGAAGAATGCGACGGTCTGCCCATAAGTCTCTTTCTTGTACCGTATCGTGGCTCACGAGGCGAGCTGGCGTTGCACAGAGCGGAAGGACCGCGGCTGGACTCCTGTTCGGCTTGTCTTGTCTGCTGGCGCTGACAGCCTGCGGAGCAACTAGTCAGCAGCGAGTTCTCTATCAGGCGTCAGGCATTCAGGTCGGCCTCATGACTGATTTATCAACGAATGAGCATGCTACGCCCCCCGTGAGGAACAGGCACCCGGCAGATCTCACCCCGAAGGAGATTCGCTCGCTCGTCGGTTCGCTGGAAGTATCGGGGTGGAGCGGGACTTTGGTTGGGCTATTTTCTGCCCCTCAGCCAAAGCCAGTGTTCACCGAGGCGGAGCTTATCTTGCTGGCTGAGCCCCTCGCCGCAGCGTTCCACGAAGCAACCCCGCGCGAACGTGTATTCTTTGCCATCCAAAATCCGGATGCACCGTATGAGATGGACCGCACGACTGGGAGCCTATTTTTTCGAGACGACTACTTGCATGTGGTGCTCACAGATCACTACACCTTGTTACAGGCTGACCCAGGAGGGGGCGAGAAGCGAGATCCGCGTGATACAAAAGGTATGAAACTATGGGTAGTCGGACCAGCTCCAGCCGCCAGTGTTCCTGATGAGAAGGAGCCGCGCTGGAATGCATTTGAAAAGGTCCACATCTCGCTCAAACCGGTAGAAGTCCTGACAACACAGAGGGTGCCCCAAGCAGCAACGGGCTCATCCCGCCCCCAGGTCGCACTGCCAGCAGCGGGACAGCCGGCGCTGAAAGCCGACGACGCAGCAACGAACGCGACAGAATCCGTGAATGACCTGCGTCTGCAAATCCGCGAACTCACTAACGCCAATCTGGATCTGCGTTCTCAACTGAATGAACAATCAAGTACGATCGAAAAGCTAAAAGCAGAATTCGAGGGGCTTCGCGACGAGAAAACACTGGGAACCTCGAAGCCTTCATCAGCGCCTAAGGCCTCTCGTAAACAGGCTACACCCTAATTCGTTTTACAGCCTTGGTTTTGATTCCAAATGCAGCACAGCGACACCGATCGGCTCAGGTACTGTCATAGCAATGAAATTCCGGCTGCCCACTGAGTTTTCCTGCAGCCTGCTATGCGCTTGCCCGAAGATTTTTTTGAATCTCTCCGCAAACTTAACAATTCTGTAATACCCCTGTCATCTCACCTTAATCGATTGGGCCTATCCTTCAAGGCAGCAACGGCAATCGATAGTTCCCAACAGTAAGAAAATGGAGGTATTGAAATGACGCGACTGCTGTTCACGACCATCGCCTATGCCTGTACCACACGCACAGATACCCAAAACGTGCACTATCCAATCCACGATGGGTAGATCCTCCGGTTTCAATTGCAGTGGAATTATTAACGACGGGCTTGTTTTATGGATGGCAGCAGAGAGCCCGCCTTGCCAACTCGGTCACATAGAATGAGTAGAATTATTGCGAGAGTTAACATCGCTGTAACATGCATGTTACACGCTGGTAATAGACCGTGGCCATACTTCTGGACAATGAAAGGAGTCTCAATGAAAAGATCAACTGCCAAGCCCAGTCTCTGGTGCCTCGCCCTCCTGTGGGCTCTTGTTGCCAGTATCCCATCGGCATTTGCCGATGACGCGATCAAGCTCGACCCAGCCTTGAAAGCCTACGTCAAAGTCAGCGGGGTGTCCGGCAATGTCAACAGCATCGGCTCGGACACACTCAATAATCTTATGACACTCTGGGCTGAAGGATTTCGCAAACAATATCCCAACGTCAAAATCCAGATCGAAGGCAAGGGGTCGAGCACGGCTCCTCCAGCCTTGATCGAAGGCACGGCGCAACTTGGACCGATGTCCCGCATGATGAAAAATACCGAGATCGATGCCTTCGAAAGAAAATTCAGATATAAACCCACCGCGATCCCGGTCGCCATCGATGCGCTCGCCGTCTACGTCAACAAGGACAATCCGGTCAAAGGATTGACGATAGCACAAGTCGATGCGATCTTTTCGAAGAGCCGACGCAGGGGCCACAATGAGAACATTCAGTTGTGGAAACAGGCGGGCGTGGAAGAAGGCCTGGGCAACAGTCCCGTCAGTATCTATGGACGAAACTCGGCCTCCGGCACCTATGGATTTTTCAAGGAACATGCGCTGAAGAACGGAGATTACAAGGACGAAGTCAAAGAACAGCCTGGCTCAGCCTCCGTGGTCCAAAGCGTGAGCGAAGATCAAGCCGGCATCGGTTACAGCGGCATTGGGTACCTCACATCGAATGTGCGCGCCGTTCCACTCGCGGAGAAAGACGGCATGCCGTTTAAGGAGGCCAGCCAACAAAACGCGGACAATGGATCGTATCCGCTTTGGCGTCATCTCTATCTCTATGTCAACAAGGCGCCCAATAAACCACTGGATCCGATCGTCGGAGAATTCATCAAATTTATCTATAGTAAAGAAGGGCAGCAACTCGTGGTCAAAGACGGATTTTTCCCGCTGAAAGCCATCGCGATCGAGCAGGAACTCCAGAAACTTGACTAGCGACAGCGATCCCCCTTTAGCCCTCTCTCCTCCCGCGGTAGGGGTGAATGGCCATACGCCCCTACCAGCGATAGCGCACCATTCAACCAGTGTGATACGGCGTCGCATCTTCGACCGGCTTGCTCAAATCGTCATTACCATGGGTGGGATTGCCGTCATCCTGAGCATTATCGGTATCTTCATTTTCTTAGTGAAAGAAGTGGCTCCCGTATTTTTCCCTCCCCAAGGGACCCAGACCGGTCACGTGGCCGGCGCCCCTCCACCGAGCGCACTCCCGCAATCCAGCCTGGTTGGAATGGATGAATATCAAGAAATTATCTATCAACTCACGGCAGGGTCTGATCACCAGATCCGCTTCTTCAATGCACAATCCGGCGCACCCATTGCCCTTGATCTTCCTCCTGCATTAGCCAAGCTCCCCATCACCGCCATTGCTCGAGCGGTAGGGACCGGCAATCGATTCGCCTTTGGCACGGACGATGGCCACCTCATTCCTATGACGATCGAGTTTACAGCCGGTTTCGAAGAGGAGGCACGCCACATCGTTCCAACGGTCACCCTGGGCGCTCCAGTGCAATTGACTCCCGCCAAAGAGCAGATAATTCGTTTGGCCTATCAGCCGACGGAGCGAGGCACAAGCGCCGCAGCTCTGACAGATCGAGGGCGCATGTGGTACGCCGCCCCACCATTCGCGACCCCTCCCGTTGCACTGACGGGTCACGGTGCTGAGCCAGTGACGGCCTTGATCTTTGACAGCCGTGGCGAAACACTTTCAATTGGAACGGCGGGCGGGAATCTCTACCACTATGATGTGCGAGAGGGCGTCCCGCCGAGTCTGACCGAAACAATACCCGTAACCCAGCCCGGCGCTTCGGTCACGGCTCTCTCTTACCTGATAGGAGATCGTTCGCTGGCCATCGGCAGCAGCACCGGTGATGTCTCAGTCTGGATGCCGGTACGTCAAGCTGAAGAAAGTCCGATCACTCGCTTTCGCCAGATTCATCGGTTCGACGCACATCCTTCTCCCGTCACCGGGATCTCTCCATCGCTTCGCGACAAAGGATTCATAACCGGCGATACGCAGGGCAATCTGTTTGTCCATTATTCCACTTCTGCACAGACGGTGCTGAAGCTTCCAGGAAACCAACAAGCGATTCAGACCCTGACCTTTTCCCCCAAAGCCGATGGAGCCGTGGCCCTCACCGCCCGGGGGGAATTGCTGACCTATGTGATTCACAACCCTCACCCGGAGACGACATTGGCCACCCTGCTCAAGCCTGTCTGGTATGAAGGCTATGAGGCACCGGGACATGTGTGGCAATCCTCCAGTGGCGCCGATGACTTTGAAGCGAAGTTCGGCCTCCTCCCGCTGATCTTCGGTACGCTGAAAGGGACCCTGTACGCCATGTTGGTCGCAGTGCCTCTGGCCCTGCTGGGAGCCATCTATACGTCGATGTTCATGCACCCCGATATTCGAGCCAAGATCAAACCTACCATCGAGATCATGGCGGCACTCCCGACCGTTATCCTGGGTTTCTTGGCCGGCTTGTGGCTGGCGCCTGTGCTCGAACGGATTTTTCCTGCGATGGTTGCCATGGCTGTGGTCGTGCCCGTGAGTGTGGCAGTCACGGCGATACTTTGGCAATATCTCCCCGCCGCAATCACCCGCCGCTTTCGCCCTGGGATGGAATCGTTTGTCCTGATTCCTGTCATCATCGCCGCCGTCTGGGTCTGTCTAGGCTTGAACCAGCCGATCGAGTCGTTCCTGTTCGGATCCGACTTTAAAGCCTGGTTCGCCGCCCATTGGGGACTCAGGTACGACCAACGGAATGCCCTCGTGGTGGGGTTTGCGATGGGCTTTGCCATCGTTCCGATTATCTTCAGTATTTCCGAGGAAGCCTTGTCCAACGTCCCACGGCACTTGATCGCCGGGTCTCTTGCGCTGGGAGCCACCCGTTGGCAGACCTTGGTCAAGCTCGTGCTTGTTTCGGCGAGTCCAGGAATCTTTTCTGCCATGATGATCGGTTTTGGCCGGGCCATTGGAGAAACCATGATTGTCCTCATGGCCACAGGAAACACCCCCATCATGGATTGGAGCCTGTTCAATGGCTTTCGCACGTTATCGGCCAATATCGCCGTGGAAATTCCGGAGGCCCCTCATGGAGGCACCCTCTATCGCATCTTATTCTTGGCGGCCTTGTTCTTATTTATATTTACGTTTATGATCAACACCGTGGCGGAAATCATCCGGCAGCGGTTGCGGACGAAGTATAGCCAGTACTAATGCGCTCACCATTCAAGAAATTCCTCGCCTCCGGGAACGTCTTCATCTGGGGATGCGCCGCCGGCGTTTCGGTATCCCTGCTCATGGTCTTTGGACTGTTGTTGTTGATCGTCATCAACGGCTTGGGATACTTTTGGACCGCGAATATCGTCGAGCTCACCCTGAAAGATAAACAGCACGTCATGGGGCAACTGGCCGGACGCGAGGTCATCCCTCGCTCTGTTACGCCGGACCGACCCGAAGGGAAAAGCCGCCTTCGAGTAAAGATCGGGAATCGTGACATCTATGGACTTGATTTCAAATGGGTCAACGACGATCAGATTGCGTCAGAAACGTATTCGCCAGATATTGCACTCTTGGAACGCCGCGAATGGGGCAACATGTATGCCAGGATCAAGGCGGTCTACAAAGGAGAAATGCTTCAGGCAGAAGGGAATGACGCTGGGTGGATTGCGTTGGCCCCACTGATCGACACCACCAATGCCCTTTATCAACAGATCACTCGGATCGAGAGAATCGAGATCGGCTCGATTAACACAGACATCGAGCAGGCGCGGTTGAAAATCCGCGCGCTAGAAATGGGGGCGGCCCCCGATACAAGGGAGAGTGGGCAAATCGATAGTCTCAAAGCCCAGGTTGCTGCCGCTGAGTCCCGTTATCAGGAAAGAACTCTTGAACTGGACACGCTACGCACACAATTCAATGAATACTCTGTCCTGATGGTGGATGCGAACGGACGAGAAAAACAGATCCCAGTCGGGCAGATCATTCGCGCTCTACGCCCGAACGAGATAGGCCTGATGCACAAGTGCTGGATCTATCTCACCAATGTGTGGTCGGTCCTCAGCACCGAGCCTAGGGAGGCCAACACGGAAGGCGGCATTTTCCCGGCCATTTTCGGCACCGTCATGATGGTCATCATCATGAGCCTCGCCGTTGTCCCCTTCGGCGTGCTTGCCGCGCTCTATCTGCGAGAATATGCCAGACAGGGCGTCATGGTTCGGCTTGTGAGAATTGCCGTCAACAATCTCGCAGGCGTACCCTCGATTGTCTTCGGTGTGTTCGGACTAGGCTTTTTCATTTACGCCGTCGGAGGAACCCTCGATACCCTCTTCTTTCCCGAACGACTTCCGACGCCCACGTTCGGCACCGGCGGTATTCTATGGGCATCCCTGACCCTGGCCTTACTCACCGTGCCGGTGGTCATTGTTTCCACAGAAGAAGGGCTAGCTGCCGTGCCTCGAGAGTTTCGTGAAGGATCGTTGGCGCTTGGCGCAACCAAGTTGGAAACGATGCTCAAAGTCGTGATACCCTCTGCCCTGCCGGGCATTCTGACCGGATTGATTTTATCGATGGCCCGAGCTGCGGGCGAAGTGGCGCCGCTTATGCTGACAGGAGTCGTGAAGCTTGCGCCTTCGCTCCCCGTAGACGGTTCCTGGCCATTTTTTCACTTCGATCGAAAGTTTATGCACCTGGGATTTCATATTTACGACGTCGGCTTCCAGTCCCCCAATGTGGAAGCAGCAAAACCGATGGTCTACATCACAACTCTGGTATTGATCACCGTCGTCGTCCTGTTAAATTTGACGGCGATTGTCCTGCGTAACCACCTGCGCAAGAAGTATGCAGGATCAGTGTTATAAGAATCGTGATACACCCTTCTCCACCTTTGACACAAGAGTCGTCCCAATCACGAGAGCCCAACTCACAAAGGCTTAACGTGCAGAACGGTCTTCGACAATCACCTGACCGCAATTACAAGGATCATGCCGTCAAACTGACCTTGAATCAAGTCAACTTTTTTTACGGGGACCGCCAGGCTCTCTTCAAAATCGATATCGAGATCCTCACAAACCAGGTTACGTCCTTCATTGGACCATCCGGCTGCGGAAAATCCACCTTACTGCGATGCCTCAATCGGCTCAACGATTTGGTTGAGGGCGCTCGATTAGAAGGGACCATGCTGCTTGACGGCATAGATATCTATGGTCCCAATGTGGATATCACCGATCTGAGAAAACGTGTCGGAATGGTCTTCCAGAAATCGAATCCCTTTCCGAAATCGATCTACGAGAATGTGGCCTATGGGCCGCGTCTTCATGGAATCCGAAACCGCGGCCGGTTGGATCAGATTGTGGAAGAGGGGCTCATAGGCGCAGGGCTGTGGGAAGAAGTGAAAGACCGTCTCCAAGCCAGCGCCTTCGGTCTCTCCGGTGGGCAGCAACAACGGCTCTGTATCGCCCGCGCGCTCGCAGTCAAACCGGATGTCTTGCTGATGGACGAACCCTGCTCGGCGCTGGATCCCGTGGCCACCGCCAAAATTGAAGAGCTGCTCTTTTCCTTGAAGCAAGACTTGACGGTCGTCATTGTTACCCACAATATGCAGCAGGCGGCGCGGGTGTCCGATTGGACGGCATTCATGTACCTTGGCGAAATAGTGGAGTATGGTCTCACAAAGGAGATATTTACCACGCCTTCTAAGAAGCAGACCGATGACTATATCACCGGACGATTTGGGTGAAGGTGATGATACAGCGCCATTTTGACGAAGAACTCTCCGACTTAAAAACCAAGCTCCTGCGAATGGCCGGGCAGGTAGAAGATCAGATCGACCAGGCCCTCACAGCACTGGTGACACGTGATTCGGCCTTGGCCCACCAGGTCATTGAGCGGGACCACCTGGTCAACTCGATGGATTTGGAAATCGATGAAGAGAGCATCCGGTTGCTGGCCCTCCATCAGCCTGCCGCACGAGACTTGCGTCTGGTGACGACTGCGATGAAAATCGCAACCGAGCTCGAGCGAATCAGCGACCTGGCAGAGAATGTCTGCGAACGGGCGATCGAGCTGAATGAAGAGCCGCAGCTCAAACCCTACATCGACATCCCGATGATGGGTAACATGGCCCGGATGATGGTGAAGCAAAGCATCG
>VBOL01000094.1 GCA_005887945.1 Nitrospirota bacterium | reverse complement strand
AAATGTGACGGCAAACCATAGGCACCCTACAGCACCTGGAGATCTCTCATCATTCTCCCCACGGTTGCCACGAGCTCCTTTTCTTCTCGCTTGACCTGGCACTGTAATCGAGATGCCTCAATTCCTCGATGCACGGCGAGCAGTAACGCCCCTTCGTCGACTGGTTTCACCAAAATGTCATAGGCGCCGGCGTTCATAGCTTGCCATATGAGATCCTGATCGTGCTTTTTGAGCAGAAGCAGGACTGGCTGCTCTGGGTGAATCTTCCGCACGGCTCGTACCAATGCGACGCCTTCGATTCGAGGTTGGTGTCCATCACAAATGATGGCTCCATACTCAATCGACCTGATCCGCTCCAGAGACGCGAGCGCGGAATCTACCGTCGCTATGTGCACGTCAGGAATCTTGAGGCGCAATGTCGAAGCCAGTGTGTCGAGGAGAATAGGATCGTCATCGATGATGAGAACGCGAAACATGTGTATGCTACTATTCCCAGGACAGAGATGCCCAACCCGATACCCTTTCGACGCTGTATACGCAATCTCGTGCCCGCTCAGCAAACCGTGAGCTTCGGCTTCCCTCTGTGCCAATGCAGCCGAATGTGCCAGTCTGTTACGTGGGAGGTCACACTCTTGCTGAACAGTCAAGTTTTGCGTTTCTGCAGGTGTGCCCTGGCAATCCGTCCGTGGGAGTACGAGGCCGAGTCGTGTTCAGCGCGAGAGTCATTGCGCAGCCAACACGTGTCAGTATATTGTAATTCGGTCAGCGAGTTTCAGTTCGGAACGTCATGCTGGCCTCCCAGCACCCGAGGAGACTGACAGCCGAATGAGAATCTGGCCTGGGCGTCCTTATCCCTTAGGAGCAACGTGGGACGGCGAGGGCGTGAACTTCGCCCTGTTTTCTGAAAATGCCACGGCGGTGGACTTGTGTCTGTTTGACGAACCTGACGCCATTCAGGAAACTCACCGGATTCGAATCGAGGAATGTACCGATCACGTCTGGCATGTATACCTGCCGGAGGTACGGCCCGGACAGCGCTATGGCTACCGCGTCCATGGGCCGTATGAGCCGGAAGCGGGGCATCGATTCAACCCTGCCAAGCTCTTGTTCGATCCCTATGCGAAGGCGATTGCAGGAACGATCACTTGGTCCGATGCGCTGTATGGGTACCAGATCGGTGACCCCAAAGAGGATCTCTCCCTCAACGACCAAGATAACGCTGGCTCTATACCCAAATGCGTGGTTGTCGACCAGGCCTTCACCTGGGGCGGAGACCAATTGTTGCGAACCCCGTGGGACCGGACGGTGATCTATGAACTGCATGTGAACGGATTTACAGCCAGACACCCGGACATCCCGAAGCACTTGCGCGGCACTTATGCCGGACTCGCGACACCGGCAGTGATCGACCATCTGCAACATGTAGGTATTACGGCCGTTGAATTGTTGCCGGTCCATCATTTCATCCGCGACAAACACCTTGTTGATCGTGGGCTCACCAACTACTGGGGCTATAACTCGATCGGGTTTTTCGCCCCGGAGATTCACTATGCCACCTCGTCGGTTCGATCAGAGCATGTGTGGGAGTTCAAGACGATGGTCAAGGCGCTCCACAGCGCGGGCATCGAAGTCATCCTCGACGTGGTCTACAACCACACGGGAGAAGGCAATCACCTGGGCCCGACGCTGTCGTTTCGCGGAATCGACAACGCGTCATACTACCGACTGGGTCCCGACGAGCCGCGCTATTATCTGGATTACACCGGGTGTGGCAACACACTGAATGTCCGCCACCCCCGAATCCTTCAACTTATCATGGACAGCCTGCGTTATTGGGTGCTTGAGATGCATGTGGATGGCTTCCGATTCGATCTCGCCTCCACGCTGGCGAGGGAACTACATGACGTGGACCGGCTCAGCGCGTTTTTCGACATCATTCACCAGGATCCGGTGCTCTCGCAGGTGAAACTGATCGCCGAACCGTGGGACTTAGGTGAAGGCGGGTACCAGGTCGGCAACTTTCCGGCCGGCTGGGCTGAGTGGAACGGAAAATATCGTGACACGATCCGGCGATACTGGAAAGGTGACGGAGGGCAAGTGGCGGAGTTGGCCTATCGACTGTCCGGAAGCAGCGATCTCTACGAAGGAAGCGGCCGCCGGCCCCATGCGAGCATTAATTTCGTGACGGCGCACGACGGGTTCACCCTGCATGATCTCGTCTCGTATAACCAGAAGCGCAATGAGGCCAACCGCGATGAGAACCATGACGGGACGGACGACAATCTCAGCTGGAATTGCGGCGTGGACGGACCAACGGCAAAACCTTCGATTGTGGCGTTACGAGAACGACAGAAGCGCAACATGTTAGCCACGTTGCTCTTGTCACAAGGGGTACCGATGATCTGCGGCGGCGATGAGATGGGGCGGACGCAACATGGCAACAACAACGCCTATTGCCAGGACAATGAGATCAGTTGGGTCGACTGGACGATGAGCAAGCCGCAGCAGGCGCTCCTGGCTTTCACGAAGAGCCTCATCGCGCTGCGACAGGAACATCCCGTGTTTCGACGACGCCGATTCTTTCAAGGCCGCCGTATCCGTGGCACGGAAGTCAAGGATATCTCCTGGCTGCGCCCCGATGGTAAAGAGATGACGGATGAAGACTGGGCCGTAGGGTATGTCCGCTGTGTTGGCGTAAGGCTGGCAGGGCATGCCATCGAGGAGAAAGACCCGAAGGGAAGACCGCTCCTGGATGAGACATTCCTCATATTGCTCAATGCTCACCACGAACCACGGCCGTTCACGCTGCCCGCACACAAGCGCGGTGTGCAGTGGCAGTCGGTGTTGGACACGGCCGTCTCCCAAGCGAACCAAGTGCAGGTCACACTATTTCGAGGCGGGGTTCAGTACGATCTAGAAGCTCGGTCGCTCGCCGTGCTCCGCTTGCGACCAAAATCCTGAGCAACGTCATAGTTTTGGCACAACGATGAGGCCTTCTTCGGCGTCGCCATAGGTCTTGATCGTGCCGGCCATGAGGTGATGGGCCGCAAGGGCGCAGAGGGCGGCATCCACCATGTCGATGTTGGTGAGAGAGTCGATGGATAGCCCCGCCTCGCGCAGCAGTCTGCGACGGTCACTGCACTTGTGCTTGGCAGAGAGAATCGCTCCCGCGAGCGCACAAGCCACACCGTGTGGGAACGTCTCGAAACACACCAGACTCGATGTTGAATATTGCCCGTCGAACAATGGATAGTGAAGCATGATGATGCGGTACAGATCAGCCCCG
This sequence comes from Nitrospirota bacterium, assembly GCA_005887945.1. Lineage (GTDB taxonomy): Bacteria > Nitrospirota > Nitrospiria > Nitrospirales > Nitrospiraceae > Palsa-1315. Next base: position 98 of record VBOL01000094.1, on the reverse strand, counting down.
TTGCGCATCCAGCGATAAAAGGGGTGCCGCTCCCCTACTGCCTGGCTAGGCGTCGCGAAGGCATGGATACCCTCAGTGGCCAGAGCGCGTTCGCAGGG
>VBOL01000093.1 GCA_005887945.1 Nitrospirota bacterium | reverse complement strand
TGGATTGGTATGGCGGAAAGAAGTACGAGATCACCAAGGACAAGACGGATTGGAAAGCCAATCCTGTCAAGGTCTCGATCAAGGATTGGGTGGAGTACATGCTGCCGCCACAAGGGTTGCCTGGCAAGACGGAAGATCAAGTGAAGCAGGCCAAGGCGCATGACGCGACGGTTGTGAATTGGAAGTGGGACGGCATGCTGGCGCTCAACGAGCCGGAGACGCCACACAAGTGGGCGGACTACGAGTCTCCGACCCCTCTGAAGCGTCCGGCAATTACGTTCGATCCGCAAACCGGGAAACTCGCGTTCCCCTGGCTGCGTCCACATCTTGGCAAGCGGCCGCCCTTCGCGCCGAATCATGGTGGAGCACCGTGGTTGGAACCTTTCCGTGTACGCGAAGATGGTACGAGAAGCACGGAGCAGGCCAAGCCGGGCGAGCAGGGGCCGTGGAGTTTGTGTCCGGAAAATTCTCCGCGCAAGTTCTACACGATTCATTCCATTACGCTGCCGATTACCCTCAAGCCGGCGACGCCTAAATCCGCCGCGATTGTCGACCCGATCGGAATGATTTTTGTGTTGCACGAGGAAGAGGCCGAAGTTCGCAAGAATCCCAAAAAGCAGCTTCCGTTGGTCATTCGCGGAAACGTGTACGATTGTGTCGACATCATTTTCAAGAACGAAATACCGGACGATGCGCGGACGGGATGGGCGAACAAGGTCAATCTTCATCCGCACTTCTTCCAATTCGATACCAGCGCGTCTGATGGCCCGACGATCGGATTTTCGTACGATATGTCGTTGCGCGCCTTCACCATGCTGAAGGATCCCGAGCCCGATAAGGGGATGCCCCTGCCGGGGAACACGGTGCTGACGGCGGATACGAAAGCCGGCGCGCGCAGCATCACGGTGGGCGATTCGTCTAAGTTCCATGTGAACACGGAGCTGGGCGTAGGGATGGACGATCCAAAATACTTCGAAGTGGGGCGGATCAAAACCATCAATGGAAAGACCCTCACGTTCGATGCACCGTTGAAGTACGCTCACAGTAAGAACGATATTGCCAGCGTCGAATTCATCCGTGAGCGCTGGTATGTCGATGCTGATTTCGGCACGGTGTATTGGCACGACCATGTCTTCGGAACCGATACCTGGGGACACGGGCTGTTCTCCGCTTTTATTACCGAGCCCCCGCGCTCAACCTATCACGATCCGTTCACCGGGAAAGAAATCCGGAGTGGCCCCATTGCGGACATCCATACCTTGGAGCCGGTCTCCGCCCACATCCGTGGCAGTTTCCGCGAAGTCATGATGCATATCATGGACAGCAATGCGCGGACGGCGGAACTGATCACCACCGATAATCCGCAAGCGAAAATCGGGGCGGTCACCGTCGAAGGGCCGCCGTCTCATCAGTTCCCGGAGCGTATCAATAAGTCGCCGATGTGGTTTCTGAACGGCGGCGAAGCCACCACCGGAAGCGGCTACAGCATGCGTGTGGAGCCGTTGAGTGTGCGCCTAGCCCATGATCCGGACACGTCGAAACTCTTTGTATCCGGTATTCACGGCGATCCAGGCACTCCGTTGTTGCGGGCCTATCTCGGCGATCCGATTCTGGTGCGTGCCCTGGTAGGGTCTGCAAACGAAGTGCATACCTGGCACGTGACGGGCCATTGGTTCCCGATGGAACGGTATGCGACTACCGCCATGCCGCGGAGCACGATCCACCTGGCGATCGGAGAGCGTTACGATCCGGCGATTCCGGCCGCAGGTGGTCCGCAAAAACAGGCCGGCGACTATCTCTACTATAGTGGCCGTGCCTCCCACTTCGCGGAAGGCAGTTGGGGACTCTTCCGGGTCTTCGATGAACTGCAAGGGGATCTGAAGCCCTTGCCGAGCCGTGAGCAGATTCAAAAGTCCGCTCCATCGGTCTGTCCGGCAGACGCTCCCGTGAAGACCTTCAACGTATCCGCGATCGACCAGAACATCCGGTAACACGAAGGTGCGCCGGGAACAATGGAAGTCGATCTGGAGCGGAAAATGGTCTTCGGAAACGAGCAGGGCAAGATGTACGTGCTCGACGGTGATCGTGGCCGGGTCAAGGCCGGTGAGCTCAGGCCGAGCCCACTGACCTTGCACGTGAACGTCGGTGATTGCATGAAAATCAATCTGAAAAATGAAATGGCCAAGGAACGAGCTGGATTTCATGTCGATATGATGGCGTTCGATCCGAAAGATTCGTTCGGCGCCAATGTCGGAAACAATCCGGGCGATCAAACGATCGGTCCCGGGCAGAGCAAAACGTATACATATTATGCCCATCCGGAGTATGGAGAACTGGCCGCCCTCATTCAAGATTGGGGGAACGTGGTGGAGAATCCACGTAACGGTTTGTTTGGTTCCATCATCATTGGTCCAAAGGGATCACGCTACCGTGATCCGATCACGGGCGACGACATTACGATGAAGAGTAATTGGCGTGCAGATGTACTCGTGGATCGGACGATCCCCGGGAATGACAATCGGAAGAACTACCGTGATTTCTCGTTGATGTTCCAGGACGAGGATAACGAGGTGGGCGTGAGCTTCATGCCCTATATCCAACAGGTGGCCGGCATCACGGCCGTGAATTACCGGTCCGAACCGACCGCCTGGCGGATGGAAAAGGGCTGTGAAGTGTCGGAGATCTTCAGCTGCGCAAAAGCCGGGGATACACCCTCGACGCCGCTGCTGCAGGCACATGTCGGAGATCCGGTGGCCATTCACGTGCTGGGCGCGTTCAGCGAGCAGGTTCAGCTGTTCACCGTCGACGGCCACGAGTGGCCGCATGAGCCGTATATGCAGGGCGCCGACCAAGTCAGCACCATGGAGTTCGGCGGGTCTGAGGTCATCAACGCCTATCTCACAGGCGGCGCAGGAGGTCCGAACAAGATCGTTGGCGACTATATGTGGAAGAACCAACGTCCGGCGTTTGCCAACGCAGGCCAATGGGGCCTCTTCAAGGTCATGCCGATTGACGATCAGCGGATTCTCCCGTTGATGCCACAAGTTCCGTCGCGCAAGACGGCGGAGCAGGAGAATGATGGCGGGGCTGCTTCGCTGACGTCGACGGTTGGACGGTAAGAATGACGATGGCAGTGTCTCGTTGAAGAAACCAAGGCGCCGCCGTGACGAGTATGGGGCCGTGACAATTATCCGGCGACCACGGGGGAGCATTCATGCTCCCCCGTCTATTTTTCTTTAATATAATGGTGAACATGACGGTGTATGCCTCTCGCTGTATGTCTTCGATCTGTCGCGCGATCGCTCTGAGCGTATTCCTGAGTGGCTCGATTGCAGCCTGGGCGTATGAAGAAACGACGGTATCGAACGGTGGCACGGTAACTGGAACCGTGCAGTTTTCCGGCGAACTTCCGCTGCCCATATCCTTCGAGCTTCGCCGATATCCTGACCCGGTCTATTGCGGGGCGTTGTCCGACGGGTCTGGGTACCGGCTGCTTCGAACAGTCGCGGTCGGAAGTCAGCAAGGTTTAAAAGATGTGATCGTGACGGTCGAAGGCATTGAGAAAGGCAAACCGTTCGGATTTACGGAAACGAAACTGGAGGCGAATATCTGTCAGTTCGTCCCGTTCGTATCGGTCATGCGGGAACATCACCCATTGACAGTGACAAATCTGGACCAGGTATCGCACGATTTGCAGATCTATGAGCGGGACCGCGAGCACGTGTTCATCATGTTCCACCGGCCGGCGCTTACCAAGTCCGGGACGAGCGATGTCGTCCGATTTACAGGGAACCGCCGCGACATCAGCATGCAATGCGGCATGCATCCCTTCATGCAGGGACACGGGCTTGCCGTCGAAAATCCGTATTACGCGATCACCGGTCTGGAGGGGAGTTTTGAGATCAAGGATCTGCCTGCCGGCACGTACCGGATCAAGGCCTGGCATCCGACCCTGGGAGAGAAAGAGCAAAGTGTGACGGTGGCTGCGAACGGCACCACATCGTTGGGATTCAGCTTTACGGCGAAATAGCCATGGTGTTTCCTCGATACCTTCATACGGTGATCATTGCAATGTGTGGCTGTGTCATGGCGGCTCACGCGGTCGCAGCCGAAATCGTATCGGCGCCCGTGGTCAGTCGTGTCGAAGTCGTACTGGCGAGCCAGTACAAGAACCAGGTGGCCGCATTGACAGATGAGTTTGCCCAAGCGGGGATGATCAACGTCCACTTTCAGTTTGTCAGACAGGGGCAACCTCCGCAAAACATCGGTCTGGGTCGAGAGGTTCCGGCTGACAAGGCGCGAGAGGTAATTCGGTTGGCGCTGAAATACAATCTGGGTGTAGGTATCTTGCTGCCGGAGCGACTCTTTCCTCCACGATTTGTGACGATCGCATCGTCGAACTATGACGACACGGTCGAATTTCCCATCGATCAGGCCGCTCTCGCCCGACTCCAGAATCAAAATCTAACGACGGAAGAGTTTCACCGTCTCTATCGGGATCTGACGTCTTCCCGGGTGGAACCGAAGGGTCGATATTAATTAAAGGGGGAGATGTGAAGCTGTTTCAGACGATCCGGGGCCGGATTATGCCGACAGTTATGCTGGTAGGCCTAGCCACCCTGTGGCTTCCCTTTGTCTCGGATAAGAGCACGGCCCGCGCATCAGAGCCATCCGGTACTAGTCTGCAAGAACAGGGCGATGGTCTGATGAAGAACGTCGAAGAAATGGTGGCGCATGGCGGAATGGGGGATGCGAAGGCCATCGTCCATCACTGCGGAGAGGCGACGCGTTATGCTGAGACACTCATCAAGCGTCTCTCAGTGTCAGATCCCCATCGGGACGATGCCATGACTCCCCTCAATGAAGTGATCCGGCAGTGCAGCCGTGTGTCGGATATCGGCATCCACGCAGATCCAGGACTGCTTCTCAATCCTGCTCTCAAAGCTCGTGCCGCTGCCTTGGAGTCGATGAAATTGCTTGGATTGAACAGGACGAACAAAAGCTAGACCCTCCTTCACTGCGCGTATCTTCCCAATCCTCTACTTCCTTTTCAAGGGTAGCCTGGTTGATCCTCTAGTGCGCGCGTCGAACGAGCACATTTCTGTTGTAATGTTCCCTCCGAGCTCGCTCGTTTCTCTCTCCCGTGGAATGGCACCCGTGCGGTCCCATTGCGGCCGTCGAACGAGGCCATTCTGATTCTTCAGCTTCTACATAGGGAACAGGCAAACTGTCCTTCACTGCGCGCATCGAGCGACCACGTTCTTATAATGTTCCTTCCAAGCTTGCTTGTTATCTCTTCCGGTGAAGGGTGGTCTGCTTGGTTTCCCCCTGCGCGCGTCCAACGAGGGCCTTCTGAGGCCGCGCGTTGCGCGAGCACAGGAGACTAAGCAGACTACCCTGCCCACTCTTCACTCTTTCACCGTCATCTTTATCTCGATCGGTTCGAGAGGATTGTCGAATTCGTCGCGCGCGACGACGACGATCTTGTCCACTACCTCCATTCCCCGAACGACTTCGCCAAAGACGGTGTAGGTTCGGTCCAGTCCGCTGCTGTCCGCGACACAGATATAGAACTGCGAGCCGTTATCGTTGGGGTCTCGCGTGCTGTTGCTCTCCCGTGGCACCTTGGCCATTGCGACCGCGCCCCGTTTATGCGGCCGATCGCTGGTTTCCGGATTCAGCCAGTAGCCGGGACTGCCAGAACCGTGCAGGGAACGGTCTGAATTCTTGCTCAGCGGATCGCCGCCCTGAATGATGAATCCGGGAACGACGCGATGGAAGGTGGTTCCATCATAGAACCCCATCTTGGCGAGCTTGATAAAGTTTTCGACGTGACGCGGAGCGTCGTCCGGATAAAAGCGAATCTTGATCTCGCCGAACGGCGTCGTAATGGTGACGCGCGGATCGATTTTTTGAAATTGCATGGCCATAGGAAAGGAATGTAACAAGGCGAGCGGTGAGAGGCAATGGGCAGACGGCGTGAGACGTGCAACGTCGGACGTGAAACGTGAAACGTTTCAGAGGACTCAAGGGCTCGGACGAGTTCTCTTGGTTCATACATTTCACGTCTAACCTTTCACGTTTCACGATTCAATCCCTTGCCCGGGTCAATCTTGAGCCAAATGAGTCCACCCACGATGGCCACGATTGCAGCAACGCCTAACGAGACAGGCCAGCCCCAATGATGGGCCAGCCATGGCGTCAGGGTCGGGGAAATTGCGCCGCCGATATTGGCGCCGGTGTTCATGAGCCCTGACAACGTCCCGGCATGGGCTTTAGACAAATCGGTCGTGGAGGCCCAGTAGGCGCCGACAGCAAAGTAGAGCCAGCCGGCGCCGAATGACAGACTGATGATCGCCAGAAAGGGAGAATCGACGACGCCACCCAGCGCAATCGCTGATCCCGCCAGGATCATGCCGGTCATGCCGGCCACAGATCGTCCGGTGGTGAGACCGTAGCGGGTTGCGAGTCGATCGGTCACCCAGCCGCCCAAAGGACAAAAAACCAACATAGCCAGAAACGGAGCTGAGGCATAGATTCCGCCGCGGAGCACATCGAATCCTCGGACGTTGACGAGATACAAGTAGAACCAGGACAGATAGACGTAGGCGACATAGCCGAGACAACTGTAGCTGATCACCAACCACCAGATGGTGGGGGTCCGGCTGAATGTTCGCCAGGGCACGGCTGCGATGGTGGCCGTCGGCTCCCGCTTGAGCAGTGCCTGTTCACCTGCATTCACCCAGGGATGTTCGTGCGGATGGTTGCGCGACAGGAACCACCAGAGGAGTCCTATCCCCACTCCGAGCAGACTCGCGAGATAGAACACGGTCGGCCATCCCCAGTTCACCATCACCCAGGCGGCAATGGGCGGGGTCATGGCGGAACCTAATCCGATGCCTCCGATCGCGATCCCGATGCCGAAGCCTCGCGCGTCAGCCGGGAACCAGTTGGTGACGGCACGATTGAAGGCAGGCAGCGCCACGGCTTCTCCCATTCCCAGGCAGAACCGCACGAGCATCAAACCTCCGATAATCCCGACAAGGCTCGCGAGCGAGGATGCGGCGACCATGGCCGTCAACGCCGTACAGATCGACCACCAGAGGAGCGCGACAGTGAGCACCACTCGGACTCCCCAGCGATCGGCCAGCCATCCACCGGGAATCTGAAACAGGGCGTAGCCGACGACGAAGGCCGAGAAGACCCAGCCCATCTGTTGATCGGTCATCCCATAGGCCGGCATCATCTGACGCGCAGTTACTGAAATATTGACGCGATCGATATAGGTCACGACGCTGATGAAAAAAAGCAAGGCGAGGATGGGCCAGCGTATCCGTGAGGGGCGAGTCGGCAGTGTGTTCACAAGGTTGATTCGTGCGGTCTGTCCATCGGGATGCCGGTGCCGGATTATACAGACTCCCGAGTCGTGTCACACTAGCAGGATGCGGAAATCTGTGCGAGACTAAAGCGATAGGCGCGGTCCGAAGTTCGAAGTTCCGAAAACCTCGAACTTCGAACCTCGAACTCTCGCCTGTCTCGCTCGGCCCTAGCGCAGCGTCGAATCGATCTCCAGCTCGCTTCGTCCTCCCGCTGAGTAGGCGAGCGTCACTTCAGCGATCTTGTAATCGTATTGCGCTTCCGCCAGCCTCGTTTGCGCCGCCGTGACGGCGACCTCCGACTGCGTCACTTCCACCACCGTGCCGAGACCGAGCTTGTAGCGCTGCTTTGCCAGTTGCAAGGACTCATTTGCTGTCTTGACCTGTTCCTCTGCCAACTTGATCTGTTGGACAAAGGTGACCGTATCCAGATAGGAGTTGGTCACCTGTTGCGTCAGAGCCTGCTCGACGTTCATGGTGGCCGCATCCGATGCATTTTTCTGCGCCCTCGCCTCATGGATTTGGTTCTCGATCAGAAAACCGGTAAAGAGCGGCATCGACACTAAGGCCCCCGCCGACCACCAGCCTCCAGTCTGCTGATTCTGCCTGGCATCGAACGGCTCGAATGTTCCCCCGCTCGCGATACCCGCGATCGTCGGGAGATATTGTTGCTTCATGGCCCGCAATTTAGATTCCGCCGAGGCCGTTTGTTCCTTGAGACGTTGGAGCTCCGGGTGAGACAAGCTGTCGCTGATCAGTGAGTCCAACGGACGGGTCGGCTTGACGTCGATGGCAATGTCTTCCAACACGTATTCGTCTTGCCCTACCACGCCCATGGCCCGGTTGATGTCCGCGTAGCTGGACTTCAGATCGTTGCGGCTTCGAACCAGAAAGGACTCAGCATTGACGAGCTCGACGCGCACGAGGTTCCAATCCAGCTTGGATTTGAGTTGCTGGCGGTAGAGGGCCTCGATCTGGCCGGCGATCAGCCCTCGTTCACGAACGGTTTCTTCCGCGATCTGTACGAGCTTGCGTCGTTTGAGGCTGTTCAAGTAAGTGCGCTGAACGTTCAGGATCACGAGGGCGCGCCGCGCATTCACATCCTGTCCCTGCGCTCGTTCGGCCAGTTGTGATGATTCGACCAGGTTGCTCGTTACCCCGAAGTCATAAATGCGCTGGTTGGCCAGCACTCCAGCGGTGAAGATGCTTTGGTTCTGCTGTAGCAAGGCTCCACCTATGAGAAAGCCAGGGGTGGAGCGTGCCGCTCCGGCAGTGGTGTTGGCGTTCGCATAGACTTGGGGATAATAGAGCGACCGCGTCTGCTGAGTTCTCGCTTCGGATGCTTTCAAGTTGGCGTTGCCTTCTTGGACAGTCGGGTGATTCTGCAGCGCCAGTTCAACGGCGTTCTGCAAGCCGAGGAAGCTCCCGCGGGGCGGCGTTTCGGATGAGCGCTCCAGTGGCTGTGCCGACGTGGGGGCTGGCCCGCCGAGGGAGGCGAGTATCGTGAAGGCGATCAGGCCTCCCGTGATTGAGTTATGCATGGTGCCTCCTCTTGATCGTGTCGTTAAGTGTTTTTGTACTACTTGCGATTCTTGGGCATTGATGTGTCTGAAGTCGATGCTGGCGGGGCGGAAGTTCCCGGCGAACGCCGTTCGAATTTTTGGGCGGACGGTTTCCCCTCCGGCAGGTTGAACGGCGCGGGAGTGACGGGGGAGCCTTCCAGCAGTTTGCGCTTGCCGACCACGACGACATCTTCGTCGCCCGATAACCCAGACGTGATTTCCATCCAGCGGCCGTCGCTGATTCCTGTTTGTACCGGCACCGACTTCGCGTGTCCGGCCTCGACAATGAACACGGACTTCCCTTTCGGCCCGCTATTGACGGCTTGTGGCGGGAGAACCAATGCCTTGGGAATTTCGCGCAGCCCGAGAGACACTTCCACGAAGGTTCCGGGGAGTAGCGCGTGATCAGGGTTCGGAAGGTCGATCTCGACGAGCAGGCTGCGCGTTGAAGGATCGAGGGCCAAGGTCGAACGAGTAACCGTGCCGGTGAACGACCGTCCGTCGAGTCCCTTGACGTCCATGGTGGCCTTGGTCTTTCCCGGTACCACCCAGGGTGAATCGTCCTGCGGGACGTTCGTGTAGACGCGCACAGTATCGAGATCCATGATCGTAAAGAGCGGGATGGCTCCGGCCGAAGAAGCCGTCGCAATCTGGATCAGCGCGCCGGGATCGGCAAAACGGGCTGTGATGATCCCAGCATAGGGCGCAAGGACTTTCGTGTAGTTGCGAAGCGCAGCCCGCTGCTCTACCAGATGTTTGGCTCCCTGAGAGGCGGCCTCCGCAACATCGACATCCTGCTTGGCGATGACGTCCGGCGATTCCTTCCAGACTTTGTCCAACCGTTCAAACGTCAGCTTCTTGATGTGGTAGTCGGACAGGGCTTGATGATATTGCTCTTCCACTTCCGGCGCATCGATGATCGCCAGGACCTGATCCTTCTTGACGGCATCGCCCTTGTCGGGCCCGATCCATTTCAAATAGCCGGACACCTTCGCGTAGAGCGTCGTTTGATAGAGTGGCGAGATGTTTGCCGGAAGCGTGACCTGGTAGGTCAACTCGCGCCTCGTCGGTTTCGTGACCTGCACATCCACCGGCTGGCTGTCCATAGCAGCCGGCGCGTAGGTCCCATCGCCACCGGCCGATGACCCTGCCGGTGGTTTGGCCTGTTGTGAGGGCGACTCCTGCTGGCAGGCGGTCATGACGAGCAGCAGAACGAGTAGGGAGGACATCGACGGTCTGAACATCTGGCTACATCTCCTCCTGAGCAGCAGTCGGCTGGTCCACGTGGGGGGGTCGTCTTCCGAGTACCATCGCATGTATCACCGGCACGACGAGCAGGGTCATGATAGTGGAGATGGCGAGGCCGCCGACGGCGGCGCGCGCTAAGGGGACGATCGTTTCGTTGCCTTCGCCGAAGCCCAGCGCCAACGGCAGCAATCCGAGAATCGTCGCCAGGGACGTCATCAGAATCGGGCGAATGCGGTTGGTGGCGGCTTGGAATACCGCCTGCTCCGCCGTGGCCCCAGCTTGCACCCGGCGATTCGCATAGTCCACCAGCAGGATACTGTTGGAGACCACGATGCCCATCATCATCAGGGTGCCAATCATGGATTCCACGTTGACCGACGTATTGGTCAGATGCAGCAACAGCACCGTGCCGACCCATCCCAGCGGAACGGCAATCAGGATGATGAGAGGATCGATCAAGGACCGGAACAGTCCCACCATCACGAGATAGATCAACAGGACAGCCAGGGGCTGCGCGAGCGCAAAGTTGCCGATGGCTCCTCGCATGTTGGCGACCTCGCCACGGAGTTCCAGGGTCACATCCTTCGGGAGTTGGATAGTCGCCAGGACTTTTTCAATGTCCTTCGCGACGCGGCCTAGGTCGTTGCCGACAGGTGTGATCAGCACGTCGATCAAACGCGACAAGTCGTAATGATCCACGGAGTCCGGGCCGTTCTTGAACGACAAGGCAGCCATATCCCGGAGGAGCACTGGTGGCCCGCGCCCCTCGTCCCCGGACGCGTAGAAGCCGCCGGACATCTCCATTTGGCGTCCGGCGAAGGGCGTGTTCTGGAGCGCCAGGGTCGAGCCGCTCGCGCCGGTCGTGGTGAGTGAGGCGGTCGGCGGCAAGGGCGTGCGGGCGCCGATGATCGGGATGTTAAGCAGATCCTCGGTCTTGGTCAGGGATTGTTCCGGATACTGCGCCAGCAAGAAATAGCCATTGGCGGTCTTCGGGTCGAGCCAATAGTTGGGGCTGAGCGCAATGTTCGAGCTGATGCCGGTGATCACATCCACGATCACGCGATCCTGCGCAATGCCGTAGTAGGCGGCCTTGGTGCGATCCACGTCGATGTGCAGTTCCGGGTAGCTCTTGCCTTGCTTGATCCGCACATCCACCGTGTTGGGCACGCGCGCGACTTTCTGCTGAATTTCTTCCGCCACCGATCGAATGATGTCGAGCGTAGGCCCTTTCACCTGAATGTCGATCGGCGCACGCAGGCCGAAGTTCAGCACGTCGCTGATGATGCCGCCGGTTTGAAACGCCACCTCGACGCCGGGCAATGTCTCGCGCAATTTCGTTCGTAACCGGGCGATGTACTCGTCCGTGCGCCCCTTGTGCCCCGTGACGAGGTTTACGAGCACAAAGGCCGTGTGGTTGCCGGTGTTCGGTGCGAAGCGGCCCGCATCACCGAAATAGAGCCCGGTGTTGGAAATGACCTCTTCCAGGTCGTCTTTGGGAATAGTCTCCTGCACCAGCGTTTCAACCTTCGCCACAATCGCCGTCGTCTTCTCAATCCGAGACCCCTCTGGTGCGACGATGTGCATGGTGAAATTGCCCGCGTCGATCCGCGGGAAGAACTCCGTGTGCAAGCGGGGGACGAGGAGGACGGCGGTGCCGATGACCGCAAGGAGGGTCAGGGCGATCACGACCGGCTTGAGGCGCAGGCTTGTCCGCAGGAGCGGGATATAGAGCGCCAGGACATAGCGGAACCAGCCGGTGGAGGCAGAGCTGTCGTCCGTACCGTTTCCGCCATGGCCCTTCTGGTAAAAGCGGGCGAGGAGCACCGGCGTCACGGACATCGACACGGCATAGTCGGCGAGCATGGCAAAGGCCACGGTCATGGCGAGCGGCACGAAGAGAAATTTGATGATGCCGGTGAAGAACATGATGGGGAGGTACACGATCAGGATGCAGATCGTCGCCACCAGAATCGGGAGGGTCAATTCCATTGCGCTGTCCTGGGCTGCAGTGCGGCCGTCTTTGCCCATTTCCAAATGGCGATGCAGGTTTTCCTGCACGACGATGTTGTTGTCCAGCAAGGTGCCGATCACGAGTGCCAACCCGCCGAGCGTCATGATGTTCACGCTCTGGCCGGTCAAATAGAGCGCGACGAGGGCGGCGGTGAGCGAGAGGGGAATCGCCAATCCGACGACGAGCGCGGCCTTGATGCTCCGCAAGAACAGAAAGATCATCAGCCCTGCCAGCACAGCCCCCAGCAGCCCTTCTTTCTGAAGATTGGCAATCGCCTGCCGGATATAGAGCGATTGGTCGTAGATGAACTTCACCGTTGTGCCGGCGGGAATCTCGGTCAGCTTCGGCTGCTTGGCGCGAATCCCGTCTGTCACTTCCAGCGTATTTGCCCCTTCCTGCCGCGTGATGGGGATATAGGTGGACTCGCGCCCGTTGACCCGCACGATCGAGGTTTGAATGGCAGCCGAGTCCGCGGCCGTGCCGATATCGCGCACGAAGATCGGCGTGCCGTTCACGACTTTGATCGGGATGTCGTTGATCTTGTCGACTAGGTCAACGAGGCTGTTCGAATAGACGTAGTAGTCCAGATCGCCGATCTTCATATTGCCGGCTGGAATGATGGCGCTCTGGGAATTGATGGCTTTAACGACGTCTGAGGGGGAGATGCCGCGCGCCAGCATCCGTTGCGGATCCATGAAGACGGTGATCTGTCGGACTTTTCCACCCAGCGGGGGGCCGAACGAAATGCCGGGAATGCTGGCAATCTGCTGGCGCACGGTGAAATAGGCCAGGTCGCGAATTTCTTTGGGGCCAAGAGAGTCGCTACTCACGGAGAGGAGTCCGATGGGCAAGCTCGCCGCGCCAAATTTATAGACCGAAGGTGGATAGACGCCCGGTGGGAGCAGGCGAATGATGCTGTAGGCCAGGCTGGTCAGCTCGGACTGGGCCGAATCGATGCTGTACTCCGGCTGGAAGAAGACTTTGATGTAGCNNNGTTCGACATAGCTCGCTTCGACAAACCGCTGCTCCATCCTGAGTGTAATCGCTCCTTCCATTTCGCTGGGGCTCAAGCCGCGGTAGAAGGTCGTCACGAGAATCGTCGGAATTTTGATCTCAGGGAAAATGTCCACCCGCATTTTTTGATAGGACACGGCCCCGAGCACGAGCACGATCATACAGATCGCAAAGACGGCGTAGGGGTTCTTGAGCGAGGCTCGGGTCAGCATCGGACTCCAATCGGATAAGGTGTCAGGTTTCTATCTATCCAATATCGGCCAATATCGCCAACACATTGCACTAATTGCTCAAACGTACCGGGTTTCACGACGTAACCGTTTGCGCCGCTGGCATAGCAGCGTGCGAGATCGGTCGGATCGTCAGATGTGGTGAAGACGACGACGGGGATCGCGGCGAAGCGGGCATCGGCCCGGAGTCGCTTTAATAGGTCGCAGCCATCCCGTCGGCCAAGCTTGAGATCAAGAAGGATAAGAGAGGGGAGGCCTGATCGGTCTCCTGTGCTCGCAGAGGGCGCACGATCAGAATGTGCCCCCTCGGGAAAAGGCGCGTCTTGGCGCGCCGAGGGTTGGGCGGGTGAAATAGTTCGCGCAGTGGGAGACCTATTCAGGCCTCCCTCTGGGGAAGTAAACGAGCGAGCTTGGAGGGACCATTGGAAGTGGTGCACGCGGTCCTCCAAGAAATGGAATGCCGCCTCCGCGTCATGCTCGGTATAGAGGGCAACATCGATGTTGGTTCGCGCCAATGCGAGGCGAAAGAGCTCGCACTCGCCAGGGCTGTCTTCGATCAAGAGAATGGAGGGGTGCGTCGCCATAATATAGGATGACATCAGCAGGGAATGTGCCGGGCTCGAAGATGAAGAGTTCGATGTGGATAATACTTATTAATAACAGCAAGTTATGCTATAGCATGTGATGTGATTAATGAGGTGACAGAGGGCAGGGGATTGAGGAGAAATTCCAGAGAGAAATGGAAAAATTCCAGAGGAAGATGGAGGGTGGCCTGATCAGTCTCCTTTGCTCGCGCAACGCGCGCCCTCGGAAGGGCCTCGTTGGACGCGCGCAGTGGGAGACCGATCAGGCCACCCTCCCTTCGAGAAGCTGGACGACTCGCCCTAGGGGGGAAGGGAAAACGAGCGAGCTTGGAAGGAGCATTTATAGTTCGGCTGAGGCCGCACGTTGGGATCAATCCAGGCCATCACATGAGTTGACACGGTACCTCGCAAAAAGTAGCCTGTGCACCAATTCTGAATTCCACAGTTGAGGGTGGGAATTGGCAGATAGCTAGATCATGAAGCGAAAAACAGTTAGTCCCGGTACACAGGCTTACTACGATGCGCTGAAGCGTATCTTTGAGCTCGAATCAGGAGTCTTAACCGCAACACTTCCTCACGCAGGCGAGCGAGGCCGCAATGACGAGGAGCGCTTCCGAAGTTTTCTCGTCAAAGTATTGCCTCGGCGCTTTAGCATTGGCACCGGTTTTCTCGTATGCTCAAACCCCGAGCTTCCGTACAGCCGCCAAATGGACACTGTGATTTACGACGAGATTCACAACTCTCCGTTACATCGAGAACTTGCTGCATACGTTTTCCCAATTGAAATGGTCTACGGGACTATAGAGGTAAAGGGATTGCTAAAACCTGGTGATCTAGTTCCTGCTTTGCAGAGCATTGCGCGTATTCGCCGTCTGGCGAGAGAGAAGTGGTACGTTGTTTACGGCGAAAGGGCAATAGGACAAGAAAAGCCCGATCAATTGGTTGTCGACCCAGTCGAAATGATGCAGCGGCTCGCGCCGAGAGCGTTCCTCTTTGCTTACGATGCCACATGGAAAAGACACTCCAGCTTTGTCAGTGCTTTAAAGCAGGCGCTGATGAAGGTTCCCGAGGCACATATTCACGGGGTTGTAATATTGGCAAAGGAGTGGTTTGCATGCCAAGTGGCGTACGCGGGAAATGAGCCAAAGCTCAAACACTACACAGATAATGGTTTGCTGCGATTCGTAAAGCAGATGATTCACAGTCTTGCTAGCGTACCAATTCGACAGATGTCGATAGACCGATACCTCAATGTCGATGCGCCTTCTAACACTCCGCTGCAGCCGACGACGCGGAAGAGGAGGAGCTGAGCGGAGACATTGGATCTCTGCATGACATAACAAAATGGGATAGGCTACTTCTTCGGAAGGCCCCAACCCCGCCAGCCGCCCACCGCGTCTGAGTTTGCTTCTGACATCTCGTCGCTTGTGTCTTAGAACTCCTCACGGTTCACACAGAGAGCGTGGGTTTCGCAAAGGCTGTCTATGGTGTATGTCTGGTTTTGAATTAGTACGCGGGATAAAATGTTCGCCATTGTGGGCATGTGATCTTCTGGTTCCAATGGAGGGCACCATGGCTGGTCATGGCATTCGAAAGTTAACGCGGTGCCTTAGGTTCTCTCTGGGCATCGTGGTGGCCTTCTCAGGGAGCCTGTTCTTTCTCATGGATGGTGCTTGTCTGGCCCAAGCAGGGGAGTCGGCCCAAGGAGAGACTTCCGGTCAGGGCATGGATATGGATCGTCATGATCATGGGGAGGGGACTGTCGACATGATGGTTCCGCATCAGAAACACCTCGGGCCCCATATGAAATGGACGGCGTTGCGAACGGCGAATGCGGACGACGCCGGGCGTGCCGATCAGATCGTGCAGACTCTACGACAGGCCCTTGCCAAGTACAAGGATTACCGGGTGGCCATGGACGACGGCTATGTTCCGCTTCATCCAGAGCGAACGCCAAAGCATTATCATTTCGCCAATAAGCAGCGCCGATTCCTGGCGAAGATTCGCTTTGATCCGGCCGAACCGACCGCGCTCTTGTACAAGAAAGCTGGGGATGGTTATGAACTTGAGGGGGCGATGTACACCGCGCCGAGAGGCATGAGCGAGGACCAGTTGAATGAGCGTGTTCCGTTGAGCGTCGCGCAGTGGCATGCCCACGTCAATGTCTGTTTACAGCCGGATGGCAGTGGACGCCGCATGACCCGGAGACAACTCGGGATGAAGGGCACGATCGCCAGGCGGGCGATTCGTTCCGCAAGCCGGTGGATGGATGATTCATGTGTATCCTTTCGAATCGACTCCCGTAAAGATCTGGACCCACTAAGCGGCAAGGTGTCGAGAATCATTTCTGACTTAACAGCCGGCCAGCCCCGCCAGCAGCCCACAGCATCAGGTTCTCGCCGTTCGTAAAGCGTCGTTTGTATCTCGCTAAAAGCCCGAAACGTTTCACGTCTCACGTTTTACGTTTCACGAGATACGTGCTCATTTGTGGTGCTCCCTACTTCGCCATGAGGGAAGAAGGTATTGAGCCCATGAGGAACTGCATCGTTTGGCGGTTTGTTCGATGCGGCCTCTATCAATGGTATCAAAATCCATTGAGACTTCGTCCAATTCGTCGACGCCAAGGATGGGAGAATGATTTGCTTGGAGCTCATCTTGAGAAGCCGGCGTACTAACACGCCATCATTGGGTGGCAGTCCAAAGCTCACCGGGTCCATACGTGCGGTTGAGATCGCTGCAAAGCGGCCGTCCTCGCGATGCGCAAAGGCGAATTGCCAGTTCTTGTGTCGGATATACATGTCCCCTCGGGTGAACCCCACCATCATGACGGATCGGTCTTGGGCCTGTGTTGGATATCCAGTTTTCATGCCATTGACGAGTTCCTCACCGATCAATTGACTTCGAGAACGATCCATCATCGATTCTTCGAAGGGAATGGCGGGTCGAACATCGATGTGTAAGCCGAGGGTCTGCTCATAGTAGCTCGCCAGTGCCTGAAGCGACGTGGAAGTGAAGTTGCCGATTGGGACGAAGGTGATTTGGCATAGCTGTTTCGATGATGCGAACCACTGCATTACTCCGTAGCTCAGGATGAGAACAACCAAAACTTTTGAGAATTTGAAAGCGCTAGATCTCATCGAGCCTCTTCTAGCTCTTTATGGCGGTCAGGTTGTTGACCATGTTGCGGAAGGTCTCGTTCTTCATGAATCGCTGAAAGGATGAGTCCTTGAGTGGATCGGGCATGCCTCCTTCCCCAGGACTCTGATTCTTGCGATGACGAAACGCTGTTTTGAGCGACTGCATCGCATGATCGAGGTCGTTCATTTCCGCAAACGTGCAGGCCAAATTGTAGTGGAACATCGGGTAGGTGGGGTCGGCCTGTATTCCCTCCTCATATATGGCCTTTGCCTCTTTGAGATGACCGGTCATCCCATAGGCCATACCTAGATTCTCGATGAGAGTGCGCCAAAGGATTCTGTCGAGTTGCGGCTCCGCTTTTTCAAGCTCGAACGCCTTTTGATAGGGTGCAATAGCTCGGGCGTATTCGTACTGCCGGGAAAGAGCGTTTCCCATATTGAGCAATTCCTTTCTATTGGGTGGTGCAGGCGGCGGAAGCCGTACCATCTCTTTAGGTGGAGCCGGAGCTGGGAGGCGCACCATCTCTTTGGGCGAGGCCGGAGCTGGGGGAGGCACTATCTCTGAGGGGGGTGGCTGTAAGCGAAGGGTCTTAAGAATAGATTGAAAGAACCGTGCATCGGCCGTGGTGTATTGTGCCTTCGAAAGATGGATGTCGGCATACACGTTGTCTTGTGCGATGCACGCATACACATTCTTTTGATCCACCCGGACTCCACGGAATTTTTGAATCGTATACTCAAGGGTCGGTATCTCGCCGGTGGTGTTAAGTGCGATGTCCTGCCCACGGGTGACAGACGAGTCATTCTGTATCAGTCTGAGCTGTTCCAGGCATCCTTTTGCAGAAGCCTTCGTCGGGACTTTTTCAAGGGTGATAGACACGTCGAGTCCTGTCTTGGGATGGGAAGCCATAAGATAGCGGCGACCGTCCGGTTTTACCTGGTCGATGTCTTTCTTGAAACCGGTCAAGTCGATCGAAAGTCCCAAGCCCTTCTCGGGCCACGCCACAAATGTCGGCGGTTCGTCCTTTCCAACAGCAGCCTGTGAGATGCCAGTGACCTCTATCAGCATGAAAAACCATAGGCTGAATGCGCAACCCACGATCACGTTCACAACACCAGGCTGCATTCTTTGGCTCGTCATGTGTTCCCCTCTGATGACAAGATGCCGTTCTTGTACGGCCAGTGTAGGACGTGACCTGCCTCCTCCAAAGAGAAATGCTATTTATGGCATGAGCTAAAAGGAACGCTAAGCTGCCTATAGTGGAAATACACGGTAGCATTCTACCTTTCTGAAAGCTCAGCTCCGCCAGCCGTCCACCGCGTCCAGAAAACGAAGAGCCTCAGCTCCCTTCAATCGCCCGTGTTCTTGACGCATCCTCGATCTGAGGGTAGGGTTCAGCTAGGTCGGTTGATGACTGTGCTGCCCGGTCGGTGGTGTTGATCGAGTTGAAATGGTGGCTCGGAAGTTGTGACGGGGTTCTGAATGAAGGCGAATGGATGGCTGTATGTCGTGTCGGCTGTGTCCGGAGTTCTCGTGTGGACGCTTGTCTCCGCAGCGACGGGCCGCCGAGAGGCCTGGGATTCGGGGGCGTACTATCAGTTTGGTCTCCCTGCGCTGTGCCTTGTTTCTGCGCTGTTGGCGTATTTTGAGACGGACCGGTCGTGGAGATGGGGAGCCGTTCCGCTCGCCGCGCAGGCCGTCGCCATGTTCGCGACGCAAGGGTTGGGGAATCTTTGGCCACTGGGGCTCATCGTGACCGGGGTGCTCGCGGTTCCGCCTATCCTGACGGCCAGACTCGGGGCGTCCCTGCGAACGAGAAACAACGTGTCGGGGTCTTCCTCTCTCTAAGGCCTTACTGTAACCCTGCCCACCGCCTACCACGTCCGGTCCTCGTCGTTTGTGGTCTGTCTGGTTCATCTGGTTAGTCTGGTTCAAACAAATAAACGAGATAAACCAAACAAACAAAAGCAACCAGCTGGGCTTCACGCCTCATGAGTTAGAGCCCCCCTCCTAAGGTAGGATACCGCTCACAGTGCCTGCCTCGGTACAATCCGACCTCACGGAGGTTGTGATGGTGCCCCGTCATTATTCTCGGACCTATCATCGGTTCCCGCTCTACTATCCTGTTATCTTCGGTGGGGCTCCATTTGTCGGCGAAGGTTTTTTGACCAACCTGTCGCTGATGGGGTGCTCCGTCATGTGCGATCGAAGGGTCCTCTGCGGCAGTGACGTGCGCGTGAGTGTCCTGCTCCCCAATCAGAGGCCGGCGCTGTCAATTGACCTTGGCACGATCAAATGGGTACAGGGCCATCAGTTTGGGGTGGAGTTTCTTCGCCTGCCACTTGAGGCACGGCAACGTCTCAATAGCACTCTACGAATTGAACTCATCCACTTGCTGAAGACGTGTTCTGGCAGAAGCGAATCGCCAGAATTACTCAATCGGGGAAGCTAGGCGTTAGGTTGTGCGCGAAGCGTCGTTCGTGTCTCGCATGAAGCCAAGAGCATATGGCGTATAGCTGATAGCGTGTGGCTGAGGGAGGAACGGGGCGGGTCGTTTTGCGATGCGATCTCAGGCTGGAACGTCGACTGGTTGCATGTCTACCTGAACATGTCGTAATCGTAGATAGAGTGATGATGGCCGATGTACGGAGTTCGGCATGATCGGGTTACACAAACTTGAAGATGACGCGATAGGCCCGGTCAACCCGAAAGCTCCATACTTCGTGATGCTTTGGATGCAACTTCTCCACGTGGAGTGACGGGTGAAAGGGATTGGCTCGGAAGAGATCGGTCTTGGTTGCTGCTTTGCGCTGGATGGTTTTGGGGATCTTGTCGAAGAGGCGATCGAACGTGGCGGTTGTCGAGATATCGATCATGACCGATTAGTCGATCAACTCTCCCAATGACTTCCGCTTGGTGACACGTCCGGCACGATGATTCTGCTCTGCTGCATTCAACGCATCGAGAAACTCTTTTCGATAGAGACCGATCGAATCGCAGAACGACTCGAAGTTTTGCTTCGTGATCTTGATCTGCAGACCGTCCTTCGTCTTCTTCACAACCTTGGCGGCTAGTGCCTGACCCATGGTGGTTCTCCTTTTGGTTGAGGAATGCATTGTCTCCTATTTGGCTCCGAGAGGCAAGCAGAGCACAGGAGTAGCAAGGCCTAGCTCATCCCACCTCAGTTTCGCGCACCGCGTCCGGTCCTTGTCGTTTGTGATAGTCTCTCAAGTTGATGACGACACGCTCACACCATACCGGCCTGGCCGTGATTGCTGTGTTCAAGGTGGTGAAGGGTCTGCTGTTACTCCTTCTCGGGTTGGGCCTCCTCAAATTAGTGCATGCTGAGATTGCCACGCTGTTCTCGCTTCTGATCGAAGCGCTGCATCTGAATGCAGACTCTCGCCTCATTCACGAACTCGTTCTAAAGGTGGATGCACTGCAACCGCATAGTGTGTTGCTGGCGGGGCTCGTCAGTCTGGGCTATGCGGCGATGTTGTTGGTGGAGGGTGTAGGGTTGTGGCTGGAGTTGACCTGGGCCGCGTATCTGACGGTCGTGTCAACGAGCCTGCTGCTTCCGTTCGAACTCTACGAGGTCATTGAACGGGTGTCGATGCTTCGAGTCGGCGTGCTGCTGTTGAATTTGATCATTGTGTTCTGCCTAGTCAGCCAATTGACGCGGCATACCTTGCGCTCACGGACGCATCTCCCAAGACATGACTCGGTCGCATGATGAAAGCGGGATTCACGTATCTGAACGCCCAGCCACGCAGCCGCCCACCGTGTTCAATCCTCGTCGTTTGTGGTCTGTCTGGTTCATCTGGTTAGTCTGGTTCAACCAAACAAACGAGATAAACCAAACAAACAAAAGCAACTAGATGGGCATCACGTTTCACGAGGCACGTGCTCATTCGTGACGTGAGCGCTTGTGCTACGTGGGGTTCGGAACGCTGACCGGCTTCGGTCATGTGGCGAGCCCGTATTTCTTCAGCTTCGTGAGGAGCGTTTTGTAGTCAATGTCGAGCGTTTTCGCCGCCCGGGTCTTGTTGCCGCCGCTGGCGTCGAGCACGCGCTGGATGTGGAGCCGTTCAATCTCTTCCAGGGACAGGTGCGTGTGATCTCCCGTCTGCAACGAGCTTCGGGTTTTTGGCAACAGCGCGAGGACTTCTTCTCGACTGATCGGACCGGCTCCATGGCTCATCAGCACAATTCCCTCAAGCACATTGCGCAGTTCACGCACGTTCCCGGGCCAACTGTGGCCGGTAAGCGTCTGCACCGCCTCAGGTGAGATGGTTCGTTTCGTGGTTCCGGAGATACGCAGGGTCGAGAGGATATGTTCTGCAAGTTTCGGAAGGTCTCCTTTCCGCTCGTGGAGCGGAGGCACGCGCAGGGTGACGGTATTGATACGGTAGAGCAGGTCGTCCCGGAAGCGGCCTTGGTGAACGAGTTCTTGGATATCCTGGTTCGTGGCTCCGACAACACGGACGTTGGCCTGGAGCGTACGCGTGCTGCCGACGGGGCGGTACTCGCCACGATCCAGGAAGCGCAACAGACTCACCTGCATCGGACCCGACATCTCGCCCAGTTCATCCAGGAAGAGCGTGCCTCCTTCGGCGGCGGCGATGAGTCCCGGTTTTGCGGCGGTCGCGCCGGTAAACGAGCCTTTTTCGTGGCCGAAGAGTTCGCTCTCCAACAGTTCGCGGCTCACAGCTCCGCAGTTCACGGCGAGAAACGGTCCGCTGGCTCGCCGGCTGAGGTCATGGAGTAGCCGCGCCGCGATTTCTTTGCCCGAGCCGGTTTCTCCCTGAATGAGGACTGGTGCGTTGGATGGGGCGACCTGCGCGATCTGGGTCTTGAGCTTCTGCCAAGCCAGGCTTGGTCCTTCGATGATGACATCGCGCGTGAAGCCTCCATGCCGGGCCGCCAGGTTCTCTTTGCGGAGGGCGCGCACGGTCTTCAGTCTGGCCAATGCGGCTTTGACCGCTGCGGCGTCGAAGGGCGTATCCTTGACCAGAAAATCCCATGACCCTTGCTTGATCGCCTCGACCGCATCTTTGACGTCGCCATGGCCGGTCAGCATGAGGACATCCACGTCGGGTTGATGCTCGCGGACCCACTTTAAGACGGCTCGACCGTCGAGGCCCGGCATACGGAGGTCGGTGATGACGCATTCGAAGGTTGTGGCCTGCAGCGCCTCGATGCCTGCCGCCCCGTGAGTGACGGCGGTCACTTCACAGCCCTCCTCGCGGAGGGCCTGCTCCAGCACCAAGCGAACGTATTCTTCGTCGTCGATGATGAGTGTGCGCATCATAGTCGCTTTCAGGAATCAGCCATCAGCGTTGCCCTGAGTGAAGGCTGACAGCTTCTTGGCCATCCGGGAATGCCAGAAAAAACGTGCTGCCTTTGCCGGGCGACGATTCTGCCCAGACGCGGCCCCCGTGTTTGTCCGCGACCATTTTCACGATGGCCAGGCCTACGCCGGTGCCTTCGTACTCCTGGGCATTGTGCAACCGCTCGAAGAGACCAAAGAGTTTCTCCTTCTGGTCGGCGTCGAAGCCGATGCCGTTGTCCTGTATCCAGAGAATACGTTCGGTCGGCGCCTGCTGACCCCCGATGCTGATTTTCGGAGCTGGGGAATGGCGAGAGAACTTGAGGGCATTATCGATCAGATTGACCAAGACCTGACGGATGCTCACTGGTTCGCCATACAGATCGGCGAAGGGGAGATTGATTCTGATCTGAGGTGTGATGCCGGTGAGCTGGCTCTGCTGGTCGACGAGCAAGCTACGGATCATCTCCAACACGTTGAAGCGGGTGCGTGGGAGGTCCTGCTGTTCCAGTCGTGAATACTTGAGGAGAGCGTCGATCAAGTGCGTGAGGCGTAACGAGGACTTTCTGATGATGTCGATGTGGTGTTTCACTTGGGGGTCTCCAGCTTCTACGAATCGTTTTTCCAGGAGCGACGAGAAGCCTTCAATTTCGCGAAGAGGTCCTTTGAGGTCGTGTGCCACGGAGTAGGTGAAGGCTTCGAGTTCCTTGGTCTTGCGCATGAGGGCGGTGCCTCGTTCGCGGAGATTTGCAAGCATGGTCGTCAGAGAATTCGCCAGAATGCCGACTTCGTCTCGTGTGGGCCAGGGCTCAAACTCGGCCGTGAGATCATGGCGGGCGACGCGATCTGCCATGGCTGCAAGCCGCTTAAGCGGTGCGGCCACGAGCCGCTTCATCATGAGGTAGATCGAAACGACTAGAAGCCCAAGCAGACTGACGACGACGATGACGATGAGCCGTGCCTGCTCGACAAGGCGATCTCCCTCGATCTTCATCTCCACATCGATCTTGCGGTGAAGTTCGATGAGCG
>VBOL01000006.1 GCA_005887945.1 Nitrospirota bacterium | reverse complement strand
TCGGCGCGAAAAACCGCGGGCGGGTATTGGCAATCCTGACCAGAAATCTGGAAGCGGGGGAGGCTCCATTGAGAATTCTTGGCTCACTAGCCTGGCAATATCGGAGACTGTGGAAGGTCAAGGAAGTCGTACGGCAAGGGGGCCGCGAGGGGGAGGCCGCTCGGACCTTGCGCATGGATCCTTACAAGGTGCGAGCATTTCTCGAGCAATTTCCTGATGCCCATTTGCATGAGGCGCTTCGGTTATTTTTGGATGCCGATGCCCGACTGAAGGGTGGAAGTGGTGGACGTTCTGCGCGAATTCTTGAAGACGTGTTGTTGCGGCTATGCGATCGTGCCCAGGTAAATGCGTATCTACCCTCAACGAGTCGTGGCGCCGAGGTGCCGCAACCGATGAGGGCGAGAACCATATCGAACGTGCGAACGATTACGAGGGGGAAGGAGACAAGGAGTTGACGTGGAGCGTGAGGCGAGCAATCCGGCGCGAGGCCGTATTGGGTTTCATCACACCTTTCGTCACGGCCTTGCCGAGGGCCGACGTGGCATGGCGCAGGGATACCTTCGCATCCTCGACGTTCTTTTCAGTCACGGCCGCTTGGACTTTCTTTACGAGGCTCTTGAGGGCACCCAACGTCGCACGGTTACGGTCGTACCGCTTTACAGCTTGGCGGGCTCGACGAATCGTCGATCTGTGTACAACCGGCATAGTAAACTCCTTTAGAAAAAGAGCACACTTATACCATACGGCTCAATGAATCGTCAAGGTGAGCCATTCTTCATAGGGACAAGCCCATGTCAACTATCATTGCTCGTGACCACTTAATCTTGGCTCTCGACGTTCCCTCAAGCGCTGAGGCTGAGCAGCTTCTCGATCGCGTGCAGGATCAGATCGTGTTCGTGAAGGTCGGACTCGAACTCTACACTGCCGCCGGACCGGAGATGGTCCAACGCCTGATCGCCCAAGGCAAGCGGGTGTTTCTGGACCTCAAATTTCTCGATATCGAAGAGACTGTTCGTCGGGCCACCGCGCGGGTTGCGGCGATGGGCGTGGAATTCTTGACGGTTCATGCAAACCGGAAAGCCCTGGTCGCAGCCGTCCAAGGCCGTGGAGAGTCCGCTCTGAGACTGTTGGCGGTGACGGTGCTGACCAACTTTGACAGCCAGGATCTCCGCGAGATGGGTATTCAGCGGAGCGTCCAAGACTTGGTCACCGCGCGCGCCTTATTAGCGTCCGAGGTGGGCTGTGATGGGGTGGTGGCCTCGGGCGAAGAGCCGGCGATCCTCCGCCCCAAGGTCGGTCCGCGATTTCTAATTGTCACGCCCGGTGTGCGTCCCGCCGGCAAACATGTCGATGACCATGCCAGAGCGACCACGCCGACCCAGGCGATTTCGGCGGGGGCTGACTACTTGGTGGTCGGCCGACCCATCAGAGATGCTTCGGATCCTGCCGCCGCCGCCTCTGCAATTCTCACCGAAATGCAAGCTGCCTTCGATGCACGAGGCTGAACGGACGACAGTGAGTTGCGGGTCTTCTTCTCTCTTTGTTAAGATCCCCTCCGTCACAGAACCTGTGTCGAGTTTCTTCTCCGCATGGTGGGTGTAGCTCAGCTGGTTAGAGCGCCGGATTGTGGATCCGGAGGTCGCGGGTTCGAAACCCGTCACTCACCCCATTCCCCTCCAGAGAATTCAATGACTTCGCCGCGCGATCCGCCAGAGGTCCCCGCAAAGGTCCCCGCGTCGGTCGCCTCATCCTCCGCCAGCCGATCCACGTCGAGCACCCGCCCCCGCGTCACCGACTCGTTCCAATGCGTGTAGGTGTCCACTGTCACCGAGATACTGCTGTGCCCGAACTGGCGCTGCACGTTCACCAGATTCGCCCCCTTCACGATCAAGCGACTCGCGAACGTGTGTCGCGTCGCGTGCACGCACCGATACCGGAGCCCGAGCTTCTTCAACAGTGGCCTCCAGATCCGATCCCGAAAGTTGTTCGAGCGAATGATCGTCCCGGTCGGCGTACCGAACAGCCACGGCGCGCCCGCCGTCCCCCGCAAGGCCTCTTCCGCCGTCTGAATCGCCAGATGCGCTTTCAACATCGGGACCAGATCCGCCGCCAGATCCAACTGGCGCTTCCGCCCATTCTTCGGCGAGGTCCCCCAATTCTTGCTACTACTGAAACTCCGCTCCACCCGAACATAGCGAGACCGGAGATCCAGATCCTCCGGCCGCAGCGCCGTCGCTTCCCCGACCCTGCACCCAGTCCGAAACAAGAACAGGATGAACGCATAGTAGGCCGGCACGGACTCCTTGGCCGCCGCGAGAATCAGCCGCTCTTCCGCCGCCGTGAACACATCGATGCCGTCGCGTGTCCGTGTCTTGCGGACCAGTAACGCCGGGCGCCCCGCCGGACTTCCCGTGACCAGTCCATCCTCCTGCGCTTGCGTGAAGATCCCCGACAAGGCCACCACCACATTGTGGATCGTTTTCGACGTCAGCCCCTTGTCTGTCAACGCGCTCGCCAACCCCCGCACCGCCGCCCGATCAATCGCCGTGAGCCGCTGCGCCCCGAACCTCGGCACGAGATGCGTCTTCACGATGCTCCGATTCCCCGCAGACGTGGACTGCTTCCAGCGCCCCGTGCCCGTGGTCAGCCATGTCTCCGCATAGTCGCTGAACCCCGGACCCGCCGCCCGCAACGCCGCTTCCCGTTCCGGGAACAACCGGCCTTCGGCGATCCGCCCCATCCGACTCGCCCGCCACTGGCGCGCTTGCGTGATGTTCGCAAACCCTTCTTTGATCCATTCTTTTTTGCGATGCCTGAGCCGCACCGCGAACCGTTCGACGCCCGCCGCGTCCTGGTACTGCATAATCCCGCGCTCGATCCAGATCCCGCGCCGAGACTTCGCCGCGCTCTCCTGCCGCCCGCCTCCGTCTCCATGGTCCCGCCCTCCCGTTGATTGTGGTCCGAGCCAACCCAGTCCTCCGCCCCGCACTGCACACCATCCCCCTCGCGTCGGTCAAGCCGTGACTAGATCGATTACCCCGTTCGTGCAAGAATAAAACAGAGTTCTCCTCGATAACCTATACGGGCTCACGTGCTAAGCATCATGCCAACAAGTGAACGGGACGTCTTCTGGCATTGGGCCAGAGCCGAACTCACCAGCCCCCGATTTGCAAAATACTACGGCGACCTCACTCCCAGAGTTCAGGCTTTCCTTCGATCGGGGCAAAAAGAAAACCTGACAGCCTCCGATTGGGATAACCTGCATCGCGTCACGTTCGGCGTTCGATCCCCTCTCCTCATTGGTCTCCATCGTCTGGGAACAAATTGGTTTACGGCCTCGCTCAGATACGACGAACTCCCCAACGTCCTCATCATGCCTCTGCTGGATTTCGTCGTCGCCGCTCCATCGCGCTATTTCAGTGAGTTTGTGGCAGCGCTGGATCGCGGAGAAATTGACGCCGCTCAGGAAGAACTCATTCGGTCATACAAACAAACCAGAGACACCTTTTCACTTCAACGATTGGCAGGGGCTCCCATTCTCGTCGCCGAAAGCACGGACGGCCCTTATGTCCTTCTAGAAGGCTACACTCGGTTGTCCGCCATGACTTCGCTCCACCTACGCGGAGACCTAACGAACGGCCCGATTGACGTTTTATTGGGAGTCTGCGGCAAGCTCCGCGAGTGGTATCTCGGGGACGACCGCCGCAGTTGCAGACTCCATGGGTGAACTGGCAAGAAAAAGAATTGCTCCACCCCGCCCCCTATGTTAAACACGTCTCGTCCAGACGTTGGAAGGATCGCCTGATGGTCGGCGTTGAGCTTCCCTTCGGATGGCCACCGTGATGACGAAAGAACAGATCCTCTCAGACATTCGGCGTGTCGCGAAACAACGCGGTGGTCGCGTGAGTCTCGACGCGTATCTTGCGGCCACCGGCATCAAGGAGCACCAACTTCTCGGCACGTTTTGGGCGACATGGAATGAGGCCGTCGCCGAGGCTGGCCTCCCCACCTCGCGCTTTGCGCGCCCCAAAACAGAAGAGAGTTCCATCATCGAACCCTTCGCCGGCCTCGTGGAACGGCTCAAAAAGTGGCCGACGCAAAATGAATTGCTCCTCAAGCGCCGCCGCGATGGTTCTTTCCCGAGTCTGAAGGTCATTCGGCGATTGAGTCAGGCCCCCGCGTTTGCCTCCAAACTCGCGGCGTACTGTACCGATCGGGAGACCCTATCCATGGCGGCGCGCATCGCCACCGAACGAATGAACGCCGAAGACGCTGCGCCACCGCTTGGTGGACGCACTCCCATTCACGGGTACGTGTACATGATGCGGTCGGGACGTCGGCACAAGATCGGTCATACCGTATCGCCGGCTAGCCGCCACCGCGAAGTCCGGCCTGATCTCCCTGATCCGACGACCCTCGTACATACGATCGCAACGGACGATCCGGTCGGCATCGAGGCCTACTGGCACCGTCGGTTTAGTTCCAAGCGAGTTCGGGAGACCGGATTCTTCACCCTCGACGCCCTGGATCTCGCCGCGTTCAAACATCGCAAGTACCAATGACGCTCGTCGTGTCACAAGGAGGTGAACCCGTGACTCCTGAGAGGCAGCAGCTGATAGACGATGCACGCGCACTTTTGAAGAGTTTCCCGAAGCTGTTCTCGGTCACGATGCGTTTGGTTTATAGCCTACAGCAGCGCCGCTACATTGAGCGATGGCTAGCGCAGGGGGAGTGTAGCCAAATAGTTCGCCGCCTCCATCCGCCGCTTCGCCCGCACCGGTCGCCCGATCGGACGCCGCCGCCCCGCGTCCGTCGCCAACATCCGATCGTTCCCCATCGCCCCCAGGGATCGCCTCCTGTTCCGAATCTGAACGGGTGGTTGTCGGCCTGCCGCCCCGTCACCGCCGGAAGAACGCCACCTCGATCCGAAGACGATGCCGCCGTTCTCTTTGTCCGTGGGATGCCCAGAGATCTCTTAGCGAAGCTGAAGGCGGCGGCCGCGCTGCACCAGAACACGCTGGGAGGGTACATCAAAGAGATGTGCGAAGAGCATGTTCAGGAGCTAGAGCGGAAGGGGATCTTGCCCAAACCGAAGTGAAGGAACTGACTGACTGGTCAGTCAGGCGTTGAAGCGGAGGGGGAGTTGCTGCCGAAGGGGAAGGGCTAACCGCATGAGCAAGAATGTCACCTATCGGGAATACACCATCAGCTCTACCCCGTTGCACCTGTTGGAAAGGGACGAATGGAAATCGGAGATTGTGATTTCCTCGGAGCGTGAAGGGATCGTGACGGCGCGGCGTTATGCGGATGAGACCACATACACAACGGAAGAGGCAGCTGATAACCATGGGATCCAGTTGGGCCAAGATATTATCGACGGAAAGGCCCCAGAATTGTCGGGGAATTACGATGAGGACGAATCTTTTAAAGCATGAGCACCATTTCGCGGGCTTCCGCGTGAGACCTTTTTCCGCCTCAAAATGGCAGCAGCTGCTGCTGAGAAGAAGACTGTTCGAGAGTTATTACTCAAATTGATTGAGGACAAGATTCAGGAGCAGGAGCGGAAGGGGTTGCTGCCGAAAGGGAAGACTTAAGCCCATGGCCAAGACGGTCGAGTACGAGGGATACACCATTCACTCCACCCCGCAGTACCAGACAGACTCGGCGCAATGGCGGCTGCGCATCGTGATCTCCTTTAAAGGTCACCAGGGCGTCCGAACACGCGAATTCTCATCCGAGGTTCTGTATGCGACCGAGCAGGAAGCCGATATCCACGGGGCGACCTTTGGCCAACGCCTCATTGATGGGAAGGTGGAAGGCCAGTCCGTCTTGGAGATGCGGACGGAAGAGCGCCGGGCGATGCCGAGGCTTCGGGTGCAATTCCGCACCACGTTTTCTGATTCCACGAGGCTGGAAGGGTCGGGGATCATGCTGGATCTGTCGACGGGCGGATGCCGCATCGAGAGCCCGGTCCTCATGGTACCGGGCTTCTCGTTGGAGCTGCGGATCCATGTGCCAGACCTCGACTGGCCGCTTATGATTGAGGCGGCCAGCCTGCAGTGGGTGAGCGGCCAGACATTCGGGCTGGCCTTCATTCGGATCAGGGATGCGGAGCGCCAGCGGTTGGGGCAGGTGATCAGCGATCTGATGGAGGATGAATCAACGGCCGGCTAGACTAGTGGACTGTTTGCGGGCTCTCTAACGAATTGAAACCAGGGCCTGAAAAACCCGGTAACGAAGCAGCTATTCGATCACAGGCGGTGGAGGTGGAGGTGGAGGAATGACCTGGACGACTGAGAAGCCGAGCAAGCCGGGGTGGTACTGGTATCGGGAAAGTAAAGGAGAACCCGAGATTCTTTCTCTCTATAAAGACGATGGACAGCTATTTAATAAGCGGAATTGGCTTACAAGAATTCCCGGGCGAATGGGCCGGTCCGCTGGAGCCGCCGCTGTGATCACCGTGAAACGGCTGATGGAACTGCTGGCAGAGTGTACGCCTGGCGCAGGTGTTCGCCTATGAGGGCGAGGATACGGGCATGACCATTCAGTTTCCAGATGGGAGCCGTCGATGGATTCGAGCGGGAGAATACGACGAGCTCGATGACTACACCGAAGGCTTTGAGCCGCATGATTGGTGATGCGGCTGTCGACGTCTGCAGTTCGGATGAATCAGCGGCTGGCTCGGCTAGCGGCCTGTTTGCGTGGTCTCTAACAAATTGAAATCAGGACCTGAAAAACTCGGTGCCGAAGGAGGAGTTCGACCACACCGGATGGCCGTATGAGCTGCTTATGGACAAACGTCATGACTTTGATATTCTTTCAACTGATTAGCTTCGCTATTCGATTCAGGGGGAGGTGTGGCCAAGGTTCTCGTGATTGATGATGAGCAGGGCATTCGAGATCTTCTCGACACGCTGCTCCGTCGGAAGGGCCTGGAGCTTTTTCGCCGGGAGCGCCCCGATGTCGTTGTGCTTGATCTGAAAATGCCATGGATGGATGGGCTCGCTGTTTTGCAACAGGTCCGCAGTCTCGATCCCAGAATGCCGGTGATCATTCTGACGGGGGCCGGGACTCCTGAAACGGAGTAGCAGGTCCGTGCCATGGGGGTGACGGAGTAGGTCGAAAAAGAATTCTTGCTGCATCTCCTGGGGGACTCGCTGAAGCGTCTGCTCAAGACTCCCAACCGTGCGCCGTAGTGAACGCTTCTCTCAGTAATCGAGCCACGGTGGGACGTGGGGTGTGCTCAGTTCAGTTGCGCTAAAACCGCATCCAGCAACTCTTGCAGACTGAACGGCCATAATCTTACTGGCAGGTCGCATCTTGCGAAGCAGTGGGATCAGTTCCAAGCCGTCCATCTCTGGCATGAAGATATCCACGAAAATCAGATCCACCTCCTGATGCTCCAAGAGACGCAGGCCGTGTTTTCCATTTTCGGCGGTCAGGACACGGTACCCTGCCCTTTCGAGCGCGACCTAGAAGAGGCTCCGCACTGATTCTTCGTCATCAATGAGCAAGATGGTCGCCATCGGTTTTCGCACCCCTTCCCCGGTCTCGTCGCAGACTACACCACACACATTCTGTGCTCTTGTAACTGAACGGGGGAAGGGCTGCGACTGGCGGAATGGCCAGGGGGAGAGCCGGCGACTGGGCTTGAAGGCCCACGGAGATGGGAAGGAGATCAGGCCCAGAGTGTCCGCGCCACGGGGCGGCCTGCTCGGGCCTTCCGCTTTCGGATGACCAGATGAAAACCTGCTCCAGCGGCTCGGTGTGCGGATCGGCATCAGGAGAAGA
>VBOL01000091.1 GCA_005887945.1 Nitrospirota bacterium | reverse complement strand
TCCGCCTCAAGACCGATGGGGGGACCGTGGTTCCTCGCCAGAAGACCCGTCAGAATGGAAGTCAACTAATCCTGCACATGGACCAGGCGAAAGCGGCGAAAGACGGACCGAAAGACGACTTGAGCAAGATTCACGGGATCGGCCCCGTCTTTGCGCGGACCCTGAACAAGATGGGATTGCACACTTTTGTCCAGATTGCGCGCTGGAAGACGGAGGATATCGCCAAGGTTGCAAAGAAGCTCTACACCGCTCCCGAACGGATCAAGCGGGACAAGTGGATCGACGAAGCCAAAAAAGAGCACTATCGCAAGTACGGGGAACGCCTGTAACGGGCTGCGGAAACACTATTGAGGCACGGTCATAATTCAATGGCCCGCACTTCTACGACAAGCTAGGTCTATCTGCTCCATTTGGTTAGTCTAATGCAACAAAACAAACCAGACAGCCCGACAGACCAAATGTACAAGACTGGCTGGCGGAGTTTTTCAGCATCCTGTTAGAACGCTTTTCCCTTCATCAACGCAATCACACTCGCCATCGTGACCTGGTCGTCGTCGAATCCGCCATGCGTCGTGCTTTTTGACTCTCTACCAGGTGCAGCCCAGGTATAGACGTTTGCCAGTTTCTTCGATGCGATCTTGTCGTTGAAATACTTCTCCATGCCGAGTATCGGCGTCGTCCGTCCATGTTCGAGCGACTGCGACACCAGGTAGAGCAGCGAGCGGCTGTAGCCAAGAATCGGTTTACACGTCGGATCCTTCTGTTCCATATCGTCGGATAGATGGAACTGATTGAATCGCTTGACCTTGCCGTTTTTGATGGCTGGGATGACAGTCTCCTCGAAGAGATCGATGCGAACCGCAGGTGCCATGAAATTCACGCTTTCGAATTTCCATCCCTTGCGTCCCAATCGATCAACGACATGACTATGCAGAATTGATCCGGCCGAATGGCCTACGAGATGCAGGCGCACCTTGGACAGATCGGCAAAGTACGGCGATTGTTGGCACGCCTTATAGAGCTTCATTCCTCCACTCTCAGCAGTATTGGAAATCGCATCCGCATTCTGTTTCATCTCGCTCCAGATCGCCGTCCCCGGCGTGGCCAGTAACTTTTCCAGCCGTTCGTTCCACCAATCCATGACTCTATCGAAAAACCTGCCGGTCGGACGCGGCTGGCCCTCTAAGACGTCCTCAAGGCGCCCCTTGAGCGTGGACCAGAGGTCGGTTTCCCACATCAGGAAGATAGGAAAGATCTTGTTTTCATACAACGCCGGAATCCATTTCGCTGCCGTTTCTCCTGCAGTATCCTCGGACGTGAGACCGCCATGCGCGTAGATTGCGATATCTACGGGATCCTGCCTGTCCAAGCCCCATGCTGTCCGTGCCACGCCGAGATGGTGTGTGACTAGTGCCGTGATGTCGGACTCCTGTGTGCGGAAATCACCGGTGTTGCTGAGCCGGCCGTTGTTCTCCATATCGATGATGAATGGGCTGATCTCGCGCGTGCGCAACGAAGATTCGCTGGCGAGCTGCGCTTTGCCGGCATCCAGACGCAACGTCGTCGACCGTGCGATCTCTAGATGCAGTTCGGTGACCACGCCCAGTTGTGCCACCCAACAGTCCATCGCATGGTCGAGCCAGTCTTCATACGGTAACACCGCGCGACCCTTCGTACCCCAGCCCGTGCCCCACGAGTTGTGAATGATGAATCCGTCTTGGTTATAGCCGACCATCGCAAAGGCATGGCCCCCGTCGCTGGGGCCTGCCTTCCGACGCGGAATCATCCAGTACCCGCCTTTGGTGTGTGAGGTGCTCGACAATCCTTCACCCCAGCCGGAATGGCAGACGACGCTGGCATACAGAATGCCGATCTCGTTGAGTGCAACGTGCATATCGGTGACCGCCCGCGTGTCGACGCGGTAATATGCCCCGAGCGGACGCCGTACGGCATCGAGCCACCAGTCGTCTGCGGACTTTGTCACTTGGCCCGTCGGCATTGTTTCCGAGGTCCACAGCCGGTCCGAACAGGCGCCGTGCTTGTACCAGCCTTTTATCGCGCCGCGCAGACTCGATCCGGTATCGATATCTGGGTCGCCGGGAAATTCATCATAGCGCCGTGCCATCGAATACAACATGAAAGGAGACACGCAACAATCCTTCTGCTTGCGTTTTGCAGTGTGCTGCAAGTGATACACGACGCTTGCCAGCGCGAAGCCCGTACAGGCGTTGGTCTGCCCCTGATCGAGTACAGGGATGTTGGTCTTCGGATCAAGCGCCAAGCCCGGCACCACTGCCACCGGCGGCATATAGAGCCTGTCACGCAGATCGAGTCGATCGGGGATCACGTTGCGTGTTGGAGTAGCCGTAGTGCCGGGCTTCTTCGCTCTTCCTGTTAAGGTTTTGTTCCTCGCCATGAAAAATTCCTCTCAGTATGTGTACAGACACCGATCATGAATTTGCTCTTTGACATTCAGATCGGAGAAAGCGCGGCCTGCATTCTCAGCCGATTCACTAACTCCGTCAAGCCTCAACCAGCTGAATCGCCTTACAAATACTGGCATTTTGATTAGCTGAAGGCACATCCCATATCTACTCCGGCGGAGTAGATATCCACGTGGTATGAGAGCGTGGCCACTCAAGTTTATTGTAAATGCCAGGCATCGCACCTTCGTTTGACTTCCTCTTTCCCACGCTCCTAGAATCCCGCCATGGTTTCGTCCTTCGTTCCTCTCCACCTCCATACCCAGTTCAGTCACCTCGGAAGCGCGCCATGACCGTCTTCAGCGAGTTGGCTGAGCGGGTTTCCGGCAAAAAACGATTTCAGCCGGGACAGCCGCCACCGCGGTACTTGGCGGCAACGTTCAGAGACTATCCAACGCGCGGGCACTAAGGAGGTGAAGTTTTGGCTGAAGAGATGAAATACAGAGGCGAAGTTCCCCTGCATAACCAATATGGTCCGGAGGCGAAATACGCTGTCGAAGCGGAGGCTCTGCTACCCACCACGAAGCATGAGGAAGAAATAGCCCGGGGTCTTCAATTAGGCCTACCCGGTGCTGATTCGATTAAAGATCGCCGGATTCCCACTTTCAGCCGGGGAGAACTACCCCACTTCGCCGGGATAAACACGTTTGTCAAAGCACCCTACATGGAGGACGTACGCAAGTGCGGCCAGTATGACGTGGCCATTCTTGGGGCGCCGTTCGATGGTGGCACTACGTATCGGTCCGGCACGCGGTTCGGCCCTCAGGGCATTCGCAAGATCTCGGCGCTGTATGGATCATATAGCTTCGAGCTCGGCGTGGATTTGCGAGAGTCAATTTCCATGTGTGATCTCGGCGACGTGTTTACCATTCCCGGCAACATCGAAAAGACGTTCGATCAGGTCAGTAAGGCCGTCGCGCACGTGTACGCCAGTGGGGCATTTCCCGTGGTGCTCGGCGGCGACCATTCCCTTGGCTTCGCGACAGTGCGTGGGGTCGCCCAGCATCTCCATGGCGGCAAACTCGGCATCATTCACTTCGACCGGCATGTGGACACACAAGACACCGATCTCGACGAGCGCATGCACACAACACCCTGGTTTCACGCGACGAACATTCCCAACGTGCCGGCAAAAAATCTCGTGCAGATCGGGATCGGCGGCTGGCAGTCGCCGCGGCCCGGTGTGAAGGTCGGGCGTGACCGCCAAACCACCATCATGACCGTCACCGATTGCGTGGAGATGGGGATTGAGAATGCCGCCAAACGTGCTCTCGAGGTGGCGTGGGACGGCACCGACGCGGTCTGGCTGAGCTTCGACGTGGATTGTTTGGATGCCGCCTTCGTGCCTGGAACTGGCTGGCCGGAACCAGGCGGGTTCTTGCCGCGCGAAGTGCTGAAGTTCCTTCAGATCATCGCGGACAGTAAGCCTATAGCCGGAATTGAGATCGTGGAGTGCTCTCCTCCCTACGACGCAGCCGAGATCACCAGCCTGATCTCCACTCGCGTGATCTGTGACGTCCTGGCCTGCCAAGTGCGCTCCGGCCATCTGCCGAGCCGAAAAAAGCCGTGAGCAGTCCGAATGGACGAGATGAAGTTTCCCGCAACTTGCTGCGGCAAGCTTGATTGTGTTTTGCTAACCCACCTTTTTCCTCATCGAAATAATTCGTTCAATTACTGATCCAGCCGGCAAATAGTGCGTATGCTGCCGTTCATGATTCGACAAGCTCACCACGAACGGTAGCTCTGAAGCCCGTTCGCCCTGAGCGTGTCGAAAGGCAGGGACGCACTATTAGTGGCCTCATCAGTAACTCCTGCTGATTTTGTTGATTAGAACATACAGCGTGGTGACACCTAAAATACTGCCC
This sequence comes from Nitrospirota bacterium, assembly GCA_005887945.1. Taxonomy (GTDB): domain Bacteria; phylum Nitrospirota; class Nitrospiria; order Nitrospirales; family Nitrospiraceae; genus Palsa-1315. The sequence goes on along the minus strand of VBOL01000091.1, from coordinate 9,875 downwards.
AATACCAGAGGTACTGCCCAGAGCTGCCACCAGGGTGCATTGGGTGACACAGCGTAGGTACGCGGCCAGGCGATGTTGGCGAATTCAAACACTGACCAGAGAAAGGCCGCCGCATTGATCCCCAACCCCCAGACACCCAACCTCAGCGCACCCAAGGCCGGGTTCCAGCGGCCCGTAAGGCGGGTATAGAGCCCCACCCCGGTGGTCATGACGAACATGGCATACAACCCGCCTGTGCCGAAGGCGAGCACCGTAGCAACTGCCCCGTCATTCAGCCCGAACAGCAGCCCAAACCCCGCCAGCAGCACGACGCAGATTACTGCATTGCGCGGAGTCTTGGAAGCCGTCACCCGGCTTAGCGCAACAGGCATGTTGCCCTCGCGGGCCATTGAGTAGACAATGCGCGATGTGTATTGCACCACGGATGCCCCGCAAGCAAGGAAAGCAACCATGACGATCGCCAGAAACGGTTTCTCAGCCCACGCTCCAAAGCTACTGGTTATCACGGGTGTGATTGGATCGGACGAGGCACTCGTATTCACCAGTGTGGCGCGGTTGAAGCTCAACGTCAGGGCGGCGGAGTTGAAGATCACGACACTTCCCACCATACAGAGGGAAAAAAAGATCGCCCGTGGGACCATCCGCTTCGGCTCATGGGTTTCTTCGGCGATGGTGGAGCAGGCATCAAAACCAATGAAGGCCCAGCCCGCAATGGCAAGCGCCGCCAGAAAAGCGGCCGTCGCGCTGGGTGCGGTCCCCGTGCCCAGATGCTGAAACAATTCGGCAAATGCATGCTGCCGAAAAAAGAAAAACAGCAGCAGCGCCACGCCAAGCGAACCTACCATTTCAGCATACACACCCAATGTAATGACCAGCTTGAACACATTGACGTGAGCCAGGCTGAGCAGCGTACAGATCAATAAAAACACTGCGCCCCACATCACTAGAGTGGACCCTTCTCCACCCGCCACACCAAAAAAAATAGAAAGCCAAATGCCCCCGGTATAGGCAGTTGTGGTCAGCATGGCGATCGTGGAACTGACGTAGATGACTCCGGCGAATTGCCCGGTAACGCTCCCGCCGAGTTGTCGCGCCCACTTGTAAGCACCCCCCGCAATTGGAAACTGCGAGGACAGCTCAGCGTAAACGGTTGCCACCAGCAGCTGCATCACGAGACACATGGCCAGCGCGCCAAACCAGCCACCCCCCGTCACCACTGTCTGCACGCCAATGATGGCGTATAGCCCCACAACTGGCGAAACGACCGCGAAGCCAATGGTAAGGCTATTCCAGACACTCAGGCTGCGGTTAAGTTTATCGGCAGCAGTCGTGCCGGTTGCAGGGAGAAGAGGATCCAGACTCTCTTTGGTTAACATGACGTTCTGCTCTAACATGGCACCAAGTTAGCCTGCTCTGGTATGGAAAAGAAACACGGAGCGGAAAGATCACGACAATTGTACGCACCTCATAAATAAATCAAAAACTGACTCCCCTCCTTCATGAGTGAGTCCGCCGGCGCCCGCATGGAAGAGTGCACACTGTGCGGTACAGGCATGTTGTGTCCCTGCTGTCGCAAGCCCGTATTATCTATGAACACTTCTGCTGCAATCGCCGATCCCAGACTCAAGCGCGACGGGCGAGACTGGCGGGAAAAGCGCGACAGGCAGGGACAAGGGCTCACACGTCACGCGAGTCGCGCTCCTCGTGCTTGTCGCGCGCCACTCCGCTATTTCGCGACGAACCATCGTGAGTAATGCGGGCTATGCTCCCCTTCGTGCGTTTGACTTCGTCTTCCCTGCCCTCCTAGAATCCCGCCATGGCTTCGTCCTTCGTTCATCTCCACCTCCACACACAGTTCAGTCTCTTGGACGGCGCGAATCAAATCGAGCCGCTCGTGCAGCAGATTAAATCGTTTAATCAGCCGGCTGTGGCCATGACCGACCACGGCAACATGTTCGGGGCTATTGAGTTCTACCGGAAAGCCAAAGATTCAGGCATCAAACCCATCATCGGCTGCGAAGCTTATATGGCCCCCGGCAGTCGCTTCGCCGCCAAAGACAGCGGCCTCGCCCACAACGACTACTATCACCTGATCCTCCTGGCTCGAAATCTGACCGGATATCAGAACCTGATCAAGCTAGTCAGTAAAGCATATCTTGAGGGGTTCTATTATAAGCCACGAATGGATAAGGAACTTTTAAAAGATCACCATGAGGGACTGATTGCCCTGTCTGGCTGCCTGAGCGGCGAGATCCCGTACCTCATTGGCCAGAAGGACATGGATGGCGCCATGGCTGTGGCTGGGGAGTTTCAGGAAATCTTCGGGAAGGAACACTTCTACCTTGAGGTGCAGGCGAACGGATTGGACCATCAGCGAGTTGCAAATAGCGGCCTGCTTGAGATCGCCAAGAAAATGGACATCCCTCTGGCCGGCACCAACGATTGCCACTACCTCAAGAAAGAAGATTTCCGCCCGCACGAGCTGATGCTCTGCCTGCAAACCGGTAAGACGATCAGCGACCCGAATCGTATGAAGTTCGATACGGATCAGCTGTATGTGAAATCGACAGATGAAGTCTTGGCCGCTTTTATTGAGTTCCCCGATGCCGTCACCAATACTTGTCGGATTGCGGACAACTGCGACCTCCAACTGGCGCTGAACAAGACGCATCTCCCGCAATACAAAGCTCCCGAAGGTTTCACGCGGGAAACCTATCTGGAGCGCCTGGCGCTGGAGGGATTGGCGGCCAGATTGACGGAGCGGCCCAGCCAAATCCTGCCGGCCGCCTATGAGCTTCGCCTGCGTGAAGAGCTGACGATCATCTGTTCAATGGGGTTCGCCGGCTATTTCCTCATTGTGTGGGACATCATCAAGTTTGCCCGCTCGCGCCACATTCCGGTCGGACCGGGGCGAGGCTCCGCCGCCGGAAGTCTCGTCGCCTATGCGATACGTATCACGGATCTCGACCCCCTCGTCTACACGCTATTGTTCGAGCGGTTCCTGAATTCCGAGCGCGTGTCCCTCCCCGATATCGACATGGACTTCTGCATGGAACGCCGTGGCGAGGTCATCAACTATGTGGTCGACAAGTACGGCAAGGACCACGTAGCCCAGATCATTACGTTCGGGACGCTCGGGGCGAAAGCCGCGATCCGGGATGTGGGCCGTGTGTTGGAAATTCCCTATGCCGAAGTCGATCGCGTGGCCAAGCTTGTACAGAATCAGCTCAACATCACGCTCCAGCAGGCACTCGATCAAGAACCGAAACTGCGCGATCTCGTCGAGACCGATACGCGGGTCAAAGAGCTGATGGGCATCGCGCGCTCCCTCGAAGGACTCGCTCGGCACGCCTCGACTCACGCCGCAGGCGTGGTGATTTCGGAAGGGCCGCTCACGGACCACGTGCCGCTCTACAAAGGAGCCAACGACGAAATCGTCACCCAATATTCGATGGGAGACGTCGAAAAGATCGGGCTCGTCAAATTCGATTTCCTGGGCCTCAAAACCCTCACGATGATCAGACGCGCCGAGAATCTGATCAATGAGAGGCATCCCGACGATCCACCGTTGGTCATGGAGCAGATGCCGTTCGACGACCCCAAGACCTTTGCCCTCCTCTCCTCAGGAAAGACGATCGGCCTCTTCCAGTTGGAAAGCTCCGGGATGCGCGACCTCCTGACCGGCCTGAAACCGGACCGCTTCGAGGACATCATTGCCATCATCGCGCTCTATCGCCCTGGCCCAATGGATCTGATTTCCGACTTCATCAAACGAAAGCAGGGCAGGATTCCGATCGTTTACGAAGTGCCTGAACTCGAACCGATCCTGAAGGACACCTACGGGGTCATCGTCTATCAGGAACAGGTGATGGCGATCGCTAACAAGGTGGCGGGCTTCTCGCTTGGCCAAGCCGACATTCTCCGGCGCGCGATGGGGAAAAAGAAGCCGGAGGAGATGGAGAAGCTGCGCGCGCAGTTCCTGGCTGGCGCCAAGACGAACAAGATTCCCGATAGGAAAGCGGAAAAGCTCTACGAACTGATCCAGAAGTTTGCAGGCTATGGGTTCAACAAGTCGCACGCCGCGGCCTATGCCGTCGTCTGCTACCAGACCGGCTATTTGAAAGCGCACTATCCGACTGAGTTCATGGCCGCCCTGATGACCACCGACATGGGCAACGCCGACAAAATCGTTGGCTACTTCACGGAATGCCGCGACCTCAACATCAAGGTCCTCCCCCCCGACGTCAACGAAAGCCATAAGAACTTTACCGTGGTGGATCACGCAATCCGGTTCGGCCTGGCGGCAATCAAGAATGTCGGCGAAGGTGCCGTCGAATCGATCATCGAGATTCGAAATGAAACCGGCCCCTTCAAGTCCTTCTTTGAGTTCTGTCGTCGCGTCGATCTCCACAAAGTTAACAAGCGCATGCTCGAAGGGCTGATCAAGACCGGCGCGTTTGACTCAACCGGCGCGAAACGTTCTCAACTGGCCGCGGTCCTGGATCAAGCCGTCGAGGACGGTGTGGCCGCGCAGCGTGAACGGGATCTGGGACAGACCAATATTTTTGGCGACGAACTGAACGGACAAGACACTGCGGCGCATCCGGCCATGCCGCCGCTGCCGAACATTCCGGAATGGGACCAAAGCGAGCGATTGAAACACGAACGGGAGCTGACCGGCTTCTATATTTCCTCCCATCCGCTGGCGCGCTATGAGGCCACCATCCACGCGCTTGCCACGGCCTCGACCATGAGCCTGCCCGAAATGTCGGACGGTCGGGAGGTGAAACTCTGTGGAATCATCACGACCGTCAAGAGCATGCTGACCAAGAAGGGCGACCGGATGGCCTATCTCACCCTGGAAGACCTCCAGGGCATGGTCGAGATAATCGTCTTTCCAGATCTCTACAAGAACGCCGCCGACCTCATGGCGCCGGAACGCCTCGTGCGCATCACGGGCACGGTGGACCGGGGAGATAAAGGCACGAAGATTCGAGGGAGCAAGATTGAGCCGCTCGCCGAGGTGCAAGCGAAGACGATCAAGCGGGTCCACATTCGACTGACGGATCGCCCCGGTGTGACGGAACAGTTTCCGCGCCTCCGCGAAGTCTTTTTGCGTCACCCGGGAGGCACGACCGTCTCGCTTACTTTGCGAATGGATTCAACGCTGGAAGCCGAGACGGCCCCCCTCCCTCACCTGACTGTCACCCCTAGCGAACGCTTTGTGGCTGATGTTGAAGAAGTGCTAGGCAAAGGGACCATTTTTCTGCTATCGTAGTCCCCAATTCAGGGTAGGTTGTCTGTATTCCCTCCCAGAGTTTAGATACCCTAAGATGCCCTATGCGCGATTACCTCGAGTTTGAAAAGCCGATCCGCGAGATCGAAGAAAAGATCGAAAAACTCGCGGCTTCTCCTGCCGGGAAATCGACCCCTCAGGACGAGATCCGCAAGCTGCGGATGAAGCTGGCCCAGGTCGAACATGCGCTGTACAGCAAACTGACTCCCTGGCAGCGAACGCAACTCGCCCGACATCCCCAACGGCCCAGCACACTCGATTACATCAGTTATCTATTCAGGGACTTTCTTGAGTTCCATGGAGACCGCTCGTTTGGCGACGATCGTGCCATCGTTGGAGGCTTCGCTAGATTCAACGATCGGTCGATCATGGTCATTGGCCATCAAAAAGGGAAGACCCTCAAAGAACGGATGCAACGGAACTTTGGAATGCCGAACCCCGAAGGCTATCGAAAAGCCCTGCGTCTCATGAGGATGGCCGAAAAGTTTGGGCGCCCGGTCGTGACCTTTATCGACACGCCAGGCGCCTACCCTGGCATCGGCGCGGAAGAGCGCGGCCAGGCTGAAGCCATTGCCCGCAATCTGTTTGTGATGTCCCGGCTCGCAGTCCCAATTATTTCCATCGTCATTGGTGAAGGCGGCAGCGGCGGGGCACTCGCCTTAGGCGTCTCAGATCGCGTCCTCATGTTGGAGCATGGTGTCTATTCGGTGATTTCGCCGGAAGGCTGCGCCGCCATTCTGTGGGACGATCCGACGAAAGTTCCCGATGCCGCTTGCGCTTTGAAGATGACGGCGAAAGACCTGGTCGACCTCCATATCGCCGATGAAGTGATTCCGGAACCTCTTGGCGGCGCCCATCGAGACCTCAATGCCATTACCGATCGAGTCGCTAAATCCCTCAGCAACCAACTCTCCCAGCTCACCGACCTTTCCCTCCCTCAGTTGCTGACCCAACGTGACCAGAAATATCGATCCATCGGTGCCGTCAATGGGCTTGCCGTCGTTTCTCAATAAACACCCACGCACCAGCCTCTACACCACTCACACGCCGGTCTTGAATGGAGTCTAGTTGCCTCTTAGCCAGGCAACAGCTCCCGCGCCCGCCACCGAACCAGTGGCGAAACAGGCGGTCAGCAGATACCCTCCAGTCGGCGCCTCCCAATCCAACATTTCTCCTGCGCAGAAGACACCCGGCAGCGTACGAACCATCAAGCGTGCATCGAGCGCCTCGAAAGGAACTCCACCAGCCGTGCTGATCGCTTCCGCCAGCGGGCGCGGTGCGACGAATCGTAACGGCAACGATTTGATCGCGGCAGCCAGACGAGCCGGGTCCGCAAAGTCCTCTTTCGAAACCACTTCACGAAGCAACCCCGCCTTCACGCCTTCGATGTGTGCCTGCCGCTGAAGATGCGTCGCCATCGTACGTTTGCCGCGCGGCCTCGACAGATCGTGAGTCAGCCGCGGCCTATCTCGGTCAGGCGTCAGGTCGAGGCGCAACGTCGCCACTCCCTTCGCCAGGATCTCGTCGCGAAGAGAGGCGGACACCGCATAAATCACGCCGCCTTCCACGCCCGTCTCCGTAATCACGAATTCCCCAGGATGCCAGGATTCAGCACCGGCATTACTCCGCATAACAATGGCCACTGACTTGACCGGATGCCCGGCAAACTTCCCCCGAAAATGCTCGCTCCAGCCTATGTCGAAGCCGCAGTTCGCCGGCTGCAATGGCGCAATGTGAAGTCCGCGCCCTGCCAACAGCGGCACCCACGAAGCATCAGAACCGAGCTTCGGCCAACTCCCGCCGCCGAGCGCAAGCACCGACGCATCCGACAGGACAGAGCGGTTTCCCTCTGTCGTGGTAAAACGCAGACCTCCCTGCTCGTCCCAGCCGGACCACCGATGGCGCATGTGGAATCGCACGCCGGCCTGACGCAACCGGCGGAGCCACGCGCGCAGCAACGGCGCCGCCTTGAGATCGGTGGGAAACACGCGTCCGGAAGAGCCCACAAATGTTTCGATGCCGAGTCCATGAGCCCAGGCTCGGAGCGCGTCAGGCCCGAACGTCGCGAGCAGCGGCGTAATCCGCGCGCGCCGGACCCCGTAGCGCGAGAGAAACTTCTCAGACGGTTCCGAGTGTGTGAGATTCAGACCGCCTTTCCCGGCCAGGAGAAACTTGCGACCGACCGACGCCATGGCATCATATAGATCGACCTGTGCGCCGGCGGCACACGCCGCCTCCGCTGCCATGAGCCCCGCTGGTCCTCCGCCGATAATGGCGATGTTCATCTGTCTACCACTGTGTGTGCCTCGTGAAACCTTTTTCGACTCAGACACGCAGGAAGGGGGCGATCAGACGTTTAGAGTTCGGGGTTCGAAGCTCCGAAAATCTCGAACTTCGGACCTCGAACCCTCGTCCGTCTCGCTCGTCGCGCCAGTCCCGCGTGGAGGCCGAACGCATCGCGGACCCTACACTCAGAACGGAAGCGGGTCAACCACGGGCTTGGCAGGCACAAGAAATTCTGAGAGTTTCACTATCCCAACAGGCTATACTCTCGTGCAACGATGGATGAGCAAGAAGAGCCCGTACAGGTGGTTGAACTTCGAATCAGCTACCGCTATGTCACCGCGCACCCCTGGGTGGTCCAGGCCATCGGAGGATTCTTATCGGCGTATTTCATGGAGCATCCAGGGTTTCGCGTGCAACGACACATGGAAGAACTTGAATCCGGCGCGCACCTATGGGTATGCGAGGTGCCTCCCAGCATGAAGGTCCTCAGGCTTCTGAGGCGACTGAAGGAAGATATTCCCCCCTGCCACACCCAACAGGTCGCCACCGATCTGCCCTCGCGACCGCGCTATCTCATCGATTGCCCTGAGTGAGCCAGAAGGATAATCGCGCGAGACAAGCGGGACGAGCGAGACGAGCCAAACGAGGTGGGAACGCAATCAATCCATGTCGCGCCTTTCTCGCATATCTCGCGCGTCACACGTCACGTTTCATGGACGCTGGCGGACTTTTTCAGCATCCTGCTAGCGGGGAATCAGCGAGAGGGATGGTACACATTTATATGCACTGGAAGCTCATCCTCGGAACCACTGCCGTGCCGCTGGCTGTGGGAATAGGCGTCCTCTCTGCGATGTCGATGCTGGACGGCAGCACCCCACAACTCCCCAGACCCGATCACATTGTGATGGTGATTGAAGAGAATCACTCCTATAGCCAGATTATCGAATCGCCCGATGCGCCGTATATCAACAGCCTGGCAGCCGAGGGCGCAGTCTTCACACAGTCCTTTGGCGTGACCTACCCCAGCCAACCGAACTATCTCGCGCTGTTTTCCGGATCGACGCAAGGCATCACCGACAACTCCTGCCCGCACACCTTCACGACACCCAATCTTGGACACGCGTTGCTGGAAGCGGGGCTGACATTCGCCGGATACTCGGAAAACCTCCCCTCCGTCGGCTCTCTCATCTGCAGCGTGGGACTGTACGCACGCAAGCATAATCCCTGGGTGAATTGGCAGGACAGCGTGGCCAATGGACTCCCAGCGACGGCCAATATGCCTTTGACGGATTTTCCCACCGAATACAGCGAGCTTCCTACTGTGAACATGATCGTGCCAAACCAGGTAAACGACATGCACAATGGAAAAAATCCCGCGGCGATTCAGACTGGTGATCGGTGGCTCCAGGAACACCTGGATGCCTACGTCCAGTGGGCAGAACGGCACAACAGTCTGCTGATCGTGACCTGGGATGAGGACAATAAAAAAGAGAATAACCGGATCGTGACGCTCTTCGTCGGGCCCATGGTGCAAGCCGGCCATTACGAGCAGCGGATCACCCACTACAATGTCTTGCGCACGATTGAAGACCTCTACGGCCTTTCCCACGCCGGCGCGAGCGCTGATGCGGCACCGATTACCCAGATCTGGAAGCTCGCCCCAGGTCCCTGACCGCTCCCTACTTGCTGCCCACTTTGATTGCCGCAGCCGCAACCTGATCCAGCAACGGCATCGCATCAAAGAATTCCATCCCGGCCAATTCGCTGAGTGAGACCGCATGCGCGCGACTTTCGCGACACGCGCGACTTTCGCGACATTTCCCTCCAAGTCCTGTCCCGACACGCCTTGCCCGTCCGTTACTCAAGCGCATGGCGAGTGCTCTCGCGGCTAAGTGCGAGGCTCCTGATCGCACAGCACCACTTCAACCCTCCTCGCTCAATCCGTTGACACGCGGCTTGGCTCGCAGATGCCGGTCCGGCTCTGGCAAGAGATGCCGGGGGAGAAACACGGCCCCTGCGATCACCGTCGGCACCACCGCGCTCGCGATGACCGCCGTCACCAAAAAGGAATACTGCTCCTGAGTCACAATGCCGTGCGAGAGGCCGAAGAGGGACGAGATCGTGCCGAACGTGAGCCCTGTCGACATCATGAGGGTGTAATACCAGCGTTCATTTCGATCACGTCGAAAGAGTGCGATGACGGGATAGAGGCCGAAAATTTTCGCAAGCACCTTTCCACCCAGGAGAGTAACGAAGACGAGTGGAGCTGCCAACAACGCCGGCAACGACACCA
>VBOL01000092.1 GCA_005887945.1 Nitrospirota bacterium | reverse complement strand
AACGATCGCTTACGGACTGCAGGGCGGAGACATGTAACACATGAACCAGGTCGGCCCTTTCCCGACAGGATGGGCGTGCAAGCATTGTTATAGCTTGCCGACAAGATGGCTCAGGACAACAAACGACCAAAACTCAGCGACCCGGCCCGGTGTGAGCCACGAATGCAATAGTAACGTCCCAGCCGGGTTCGCTGCAGCGCATGGTTAGACCACATATATCTGCCGGGCTGCTCAAGCGCAGCAGTCTTTTGACGCGCCTTTGTATTGGTCGTGATAACGCACCCAATCCTGCGTGGCGTCAGGATTTTCGTCGCGGCCTTTGGCGGTCAGGTCGAGGAAATTGTAGGTGGTGTTCATCAAGTCAATCCCGCGCGCATAAGCCGAGTAGGTGTGATAAATATCGCCGTTCTTGTCGCGGTAAAGCGCGCTGACCCCCTGATATTCGTCGATCTTCATTTTGAACTTGCCGTAATTGTAGGGAAGCACGCCGCTCTTGATCTGCTCCGGCGTGAACGACACGTTGAAATCAAAATTGAAATCCGTGTTGAACGAGGAAAGCCATTTGAACCGCCAGCCCATGCGCTTCTTGAACGGCTCAATTTCCGTCAGCGGCGCGCGGGAAATGACGGCGAAAGTCGTGTCGCGCTGTCCAATGTGAATGTTCACGCTGTCGTAATGGTCGGCCCAAAACGAGCAATGGGGACAACCTTCTTTCCAGCCCGGCCCGAACATGAAGTGATAGATGATAAGCTGGCTCTTGCCGAAGAACAAATCGCCGAGTGTCACCTTGCCCGTCGGCCCGTCGAAAACGTATTCCTTTTCGATTTTGACCCAGGCCAGCTTGCGACGTTGAAGGTTCAATTCGTCGCGCAGTTTCGAGAACTTCTTTTCTTTAACCAGAAGCTTCTTGCGGGCGACAAGCCATTCTTTTTGCGACACGACTTTCCGATTTTCGATTCCGCGGACCGTTTTGATTTTCGGCATAGGGTTCTCCTTTGTTTTATTTTTGCTACGTTGTTAGTTTAGATTTTCAAATGGAATTTGCTGGCTTGTTAAGGTGCGGCCGGGCCTGCTGAATCTCAAGATGGAACCTACTACAACGCTCGCTGTCCTCAATCCAGCCAGATACCTGCACGTCGCCGACGGTGACAATCCTGCTCTCTGAATCCTTCAGTGATGGTTTTGTGCATGGCGTGTGAAGTGGCCTAACGTTTGACATGAGCGGGCCGCGGAACCAGGCGAAGCATGCTGAAGTGGGTCCGCTCGATGGAAGGGTTAGGCGTCACTCTACTCATACTCGCAGCCATTTGGCTTGGGCGCGCCGAGACCGCCCGTCGCCACTGCCTCTTGCAGCCTCTTGACGCAGCCAGGGGCAAGAGACTTGGCCGCCAGGAATTCTGGCGCTGCACAGGTTTCGGCGACACCGCTGATGACGCGCCCGTTCTTGTATTGGCACGCGGTCAACTGAGGATCTCCTGCGTGTGGCGACCAGATGCGAACTGGATCGCCTCGGACTACTTCCGTGGCCGAAATGATGACCCACTTGGCTCCGTCGGGTGCCCACATGAGCTGACAGCCGGTATACGCCCCATTGATGTCGCGTGCGCGAGGGTAGATCCGAAGGATGGCTCCATGGCTGAACTCCTCACCTGCGGACTCGGGTGGTGCCGATAGGCGACAGTTCGTCCCTTCGGGCCTTTCTGCAGCACCAACAGGCGCAGCCAAGGCGAGGATGAGTAGCAGCAGTAGGTAGTTCACCGAGCGCATTCTTGACGCCTAACAATGTTTATGCGGATCCGCATAACAGCACCTCCGTAAGGGGGTTCAAAGTCCATCCAGCGGACTGCGAACGCCACCAGAGCCGCGGTTGAGGACATGAATATACATTATCGTTGTCTTCACGTCACTGTGAAGCCAGGAAGATCCTCCCTTATACCTCTCTTCAGAGCAGTGGACGAGGCTGCCCTTCACTGCGCGCATCGAGCGACCACTGTTTCATCGTGGGGGCTCTGCGAGCATGAAGGGCACCTGGCCGCTCCCCCTCTGTCCTTCACTGCGCGCATCGGACGAGCACAGGTTCATCGTGCGCGTTCTGCGAGCAAGAAGGATGGTCTGGCGACTCCCCTGCCCCCTTGACAGAGGTACCCCCCTCCTGGCTATGATCCCCGCTACTTGATTCGACCTTGAAGTTGAAAACATATTGTCTCCGGTCGCCAATATTCAAAGGAGTAGGCATATGAAGCTCTTAATTGGCGCTGTTGCGACTGTGGCGCTGTTGCGACTGTCTGCGGTGTCCTATTTGCGCTGTCGATGGCCTCGGCGAATCCAGCGCTCCTCCCCAAGCATGAAGGCTATCCGATGAAGAACAGCGGAAGCCCTGTAACGGGCCAGCCAACCGCCAACGATCCTGGCCAGCCGGATGCGCGTGGGGAGAGCACGCTGATGAAGTCAGCCGACTCCATTAAGAGCGCCCAGCAGGACCTGACAAAGAAGGACAATGCGCGAATCACCACTGGCCAAGGAGCGAATCAGCTCCCGACCGTGCAGGGGCCGCAGATCACGATTGCCCCGCCGGTGACCTCCGCGACGAAGATCGCCGACGATCGGAAGATCGAGTAGTCGAGCTGTTCAGCGGGATACAACAGGGGGGGCCGGACCTATCCGGCGCCCCCCTGTTTCTTTGTGCGCCGTGTCCGAGTGGGGGCTGTGACCGTACGCAGCCGGAATCGCCAGGGTTTCTTGGCCCACTCGCCCGCATAGTCGACACCGACTCGGGGGTGAGCCCCCACATCTCCTCTCTCCACCAATATCCCTCGATCCTCGAACCAGAGGGACTCGCAGGTCGTGAGATCCACACGGTTGAGACAGCGATCAATCTGCAGCGCGCGACAGAGCCGCCCCGGTCCATCGATCAACTCCCCGTCGATTTCGATCGCCCGGATCAATATGGCTGAGGGAAATTCCTCCCGCTCCGTCACGACGTTCAGACAATGGTACATCCCGTAGATGAGGTAGACGTAGGCGACCCCTGGCGGACCAAAAAGCACCTCGGTCCGCTGCGTTCTCCCTTTCGACGCATGGCAAGCCTTATCCTGTGGCCCCACATAGGCCTCCACTTCGACGATCTTCCCCGCCAGCATGCGCCCATTGATCGAACGTACGAGATACTTGCCGATCAACGATCGTGCCACCGAAAGCGTCGGGCGATTGAAATAGATGCGTGAAAGAATCCGGCGCATAGGGTTGAGTGATGAACGTTAAATGTTAATTGGTTAGAAATGGATCATTCAATTCAATATTCACCATTGACGATTCAGCATTAGCCGCAGAGCAGCTCAAAAGTACCACGCAACGCCGCCCATAAACGTACGCGGGTTTCCCGGCACGAAGTGAATACCGTTGACCGGTGCCGTTTCGTTTCTCAGTTGCGATTCGAATGCAAATATGGCCTGTTCCCACTCCGTGTTGAACAGATTCTGAACGAACAAGAACGCTTCAAGACGTCCATGGGACAGCGTGATCGGCAGTTGATAGCGCTCCGAAAGATCGAAGTCAATCCAGGAGGGAGATTTGACGCTCCGGTCCTCTCTGAGAGGCCGTACACCGAGATACGTCACCTGCAGTTGCGACGTGAGTCCTTCCGGCCATCTTAAGAGTAATGCACCATAGGCCGTTACTTCAGGGGCAAGAGGAATCGCATCTCCATTACGAAACTCCGCCTTGGTATATGTCACGCTGCCGTTGAAATACAGTGGCCCCCAGACTTGTCCGCGCGCGGCCACCTCCACTCCCTCTCGTCTGCTCGCACCACGAATTTTTGTCGTCCCTTCGTCTCCCACGAATACAAGTTCAGACTTGAGATCCAATCGCCAAAGCGTGGCAATCAACTCCACACCCTCTGGCCCCCAGGGCTTCGACCGCACACCGACCTCATAGCTCTTGGCTCGCGCAAGCGGTGAGGACCCCGGTGCGACTGCCGATCGTGCGTCGTTGCTGTGATAGCCTTCGCCGTAGTTCGCAAAGAATTCAGTGCTGGCCCAGGGACCCAGGATGAGATTCATTTTCGGGAGGACGATGGCGGAGCTCGTCCGGCCGGCAGGTTGTTCTGCACAGGCCGCGCAGCGGTTACGCACATCGAAGGTAAACGTTTCGCCGCGCAGACCTCCGGCCAACCGCATCCACGACGTCGGCTGCAACTCCGCTTTGACGAACGGTGCATAGGACGCTTCAAGCACATCGCTGTCCGTCGTCGCGCCGGTGGGCGTCCGTTTCGTCTGCGTTCCCAGCCTCGCGTGGATATTGTCCACTCTGGTTTGAAACCCGATCGTCCCAATGCTCGGCAAACCCAGCACCTCTCCACGCTGCTTGTATCCGATGTCACCCCCATACATCACCCGGCGATCGGATTGCTGGATGCCGTCGCCATTGACAGGATCGTTGAGAAAGAACGTGAAATTCGTGAACAGGTCAAGCCGGTAATACTGCACATATGCATCGGCAAAAAACTGACCGCCCGATGTCGTGTCGTAGTGGTAATTCAACCGGGCAGTGCTGCGGAGCGTCTTGCCTCCTTCTGAAGGATCGATGGCGCCAAACCGGTCGAGCGTGCCATCATTGACGGCGCGCAATGGAATCTCTCCGGAGGCATTCCACTGAGACTTCTGAAACGTACCGGTCAGGCTCAGTTCGTCCCGTCCGGTCAGGTTCGTCGTCATTTTTCCCAACAAGTTGCTCCGAAAGTATCGGTTGTCATTCTGAAACGGGCCATTTGTGTAATAGCCTTCAGCGGCAAACAACGTACGCCCTCCGGTCGCCTGGACGACCGCTTCCTGAACCATCTGCCGCGTCCGGAAATTGACCGTCCCCGCCGTGGCAAAGTCGCCATACTCAGGAAGATAGGCCCCTTTGTTGACATCAAGTCCCTCGATGGTTTCCGGAATAATAAAATTGAGGTCGCTGTAGCCTTGCCCATGCGCATGGGTGCGCAAGTTAACCGGCATCCCGTCGGCAAAGAAAGCGACATCGGTGCCGTGATCGGCATCGAAGCCGCGCAGAAAATATTGATCGGCTTTCCCTGCCCCGCCGGAATGTTCGACGGCAAGGAAACCGGGAATCAGACGCAGCACCTGCGCCGGACGTCCCTGCGGCTGGAGAAGAATTTCTTTGTCCGGAATGAACTGCTGTGAAGAGGCCGCGACTGGTCGTTCTCCAATGATAGAGACCTCTGAAATTTCCAACTCGCGCACGTCAGGATCGTGGGCCTGCACCAACTCCACGAAGGTCAATCCCATGATCACGGCAGACAAGAAACATAGAAGGCGTCGCATAGTCACGCCCCTTCACATTCAATGCATGGGCGGATGAGACGCCCACGATGATCTATCGACAGCCGACTCATCGACTGGCGCAGACCCTCGTGGCCTGGCAATAACTATGACCTGGGAGACCCCGACTAGGCGGGCAGGACCTCACTGACCAGGGAACGGACTCGGAAGAGGGACTGCGTAATCAATGCCTCAAGGGTACAGGCCCCCGCACCCACGATTTCCAGGCGAACCCGATTGAGCGGCAGCAGGACCTTCGTGGCCCGTGCCCCGAGAATGGCGTGAACGATCTCCGGTGTGACCTCACCGAACATCGCGCCGGGCAATACCAGATTCAACGAGGTGACAATCACGTCCACCGTAGGCAGCATGCCGACGATCGCGCGAGGCCCGACACCCACCTGCGTCGCGCCGGCCCGTTTCATCGCCGCCGCCGCCACGCGGTTGGTCCCCAACGCCACAATGTGATGGGCCTGGCCGAGTTCCGAGCGGAGTCCTGCTACCAGCCGAGATCCAAGCCCACCACCCCGCCCATCGATGACACAGACGCGCATCAACTACCCCAACCCCTTCCCCGTCGTCGTCATCGTCAACTTGCCGTGCTTTACACCCTTCACGCTCACGAGCGCATCTGCAACTTTTCGGATTTCAGATCCCTTCCCCTTAACCACCAGCACTTCAAGACAATGATCATGGTCAAGATGGATATGCATACCGGCCATGATGCGGCCTTGAAAGTCGTGCTGGATATGAGTCAGTTTTCTGGTCAGGTCGCGCACATGATGGTCATACACAAAGGTGATTGTCCCGACCGTCTCTTTATTGTCGTCCCACTCCTGCCCGACCAGGTTGTCCCGGATTAGATCCCGCAACGCCTCCGAGCGGTTCGTATACTTGTGCTTCTTGATGTGCAGGTCGAAAGCATCGAGCAGATGATGGTCCAACGACACGCCGAATCGAATAAGCTTCTTCATTGCCGCCTAGAGTAGCACGATTTAAAAAAACGTAGCATCACGCGAGACAAAAATCAATAGTCGCCACGATCAAGGAGGGGGCACACTTGGCTGGAATTTATGCTTTCAACAGGCCGGGGCAGGGCTGTCTCGTAAGTGAACGTCCACCGAGGACCATCTTCTCTTCTTTATCATCTAAGCATGTGACCGGGGAGCCTTCCATTGACTGCATCGACGAGCACAGTTTTATCGTGCACCTTCTCTTTGAAATCCACTCTCCTTCAAAGCGGGGTGGCCAGACCACTTCAGACTGCGCGCGTCCAACGAGGGCCTTCTGCGAGGTAATCGGTGCGTCTTGGCGCACCGGGGGTGGGCGGGTGAGAACATGCGCGTTGCGCGAGCACGTGGGGCGGGCCTGGTCACCCCGCACTCTCCTATTCGCCCTGAACGGGGATGTACATGACGTTCCCCTGCCGATTGACCAGCAGGAGCGCTAGATCGGATGGCTTAATCGGATCGGCCAGTCGCTGAAACACGTCGAAGTTGGGAATAGGCTGACGATTGAGTTCCATCACCACGTCGCCCGGCTGGAGACCGGAGGACTCGGCCAGACTGCCTTCTTCAATGTCCGTCACCACCACCCCGCTGTTGACAACCAGATCCATCTGCCGAGCCAACGGCGCGGTCACATCGTCGAAGACGACGCCGGCGAGGGGATGAGCCTTGGCTGCTGAGGCCGATGCGCCTTGATTCTTCTTGTTCCGTTCACGCGGCGCCTCCTGCACAACCAGTTCAGCCTGGTACGGCTTACTCTCGCGCATGAGGTCCAGTCGGTGCTTACTTCCGATCGTAGATGCCGCCACAAGGTTCCGAAGATGTCCGCTGTCCATCACGTCGCGCCCGTCAAATCGCACGATCACATCGCCGCGCTTGAGTCCGGCTTTCTCGGCGGACCCTTTCGCCTGCACATCGGTCACGATCGCGCCTTTCACATCGGGGAGATGAAAGACCTTGCCTAACAGGGGCGAGACATCTTGCGTCGAGGCACCGAGGAACCCACGGACAACACGACCGGTCTTGAGCAAGCTCTGCATGGCAGCCCGGGCCATATTGCTCGGAATGGCGAAGCCCACGCCGACGCTCCCGCCCGTCGGACTGGCGATGGCGGTGTTGATCCCTACCAATTCTCCATTGATGGTCACCAAGGCCCCGCCGGAGTTGCCTGGATTGATGGGGGCATCGGTTTGAATAAAGTCTTCGAAGTCGGCGACACCGACATCGGCGCGACCGACGGCACTAACAATGCCGAACGTCACACTGCGACTCAAACCAAGCGGGTTCCCGATCGCGAGCACAAATTCGCCGACGGCAAGCGTGCTCGAATCCCCCCACGTCACCGTCGGCAGATTGGCCGCTTGAATTTTCACCACGGCCACGTCGGTCCTCGGATCGGTGGCCACCACTCTTCCTTTGTATTGCCGCCGGTCGGCGAGAATCACATCCACATCGACCGCATCGGCAATGACATGGTTGTTCGTAAGAATGTAGCCATCCGACGACACAATGACGCCGGAGCCCTGGCCATATTGCCGCCGCGCCGGGGCATCCTTGAACAATCCGAACGGCAGCGCTTCGTCGCTGAACGCTTGATCGCGGACCATCATCGTTGAGGCAATGCTGACGACAGCGGGAATCACTTTGGTTGCGGTCGCCTTGACCTGCGCCTGGAGTTCACCCCCGCCCGCCACAGGAATCACACGATTGCCGGCCAGAGCTGTTCCACCGACGATCGAGCCCCCCACACAGAACCCGATCACGATTCGCAATGTGAGATTGGATCGCAACACGCCACGGGCCTTTCTAATAGGCTGCTGAAAAAATACGCCAGCCTGTCTTGTTCATTTGGTCTGTCTGGTTTGTTTGGTTGCATGCGACTAACCAAATGGACCAGACAGACCAGATAACCAGACAGACCGGGCTTGTCCAAGACGTGCGGACCATCGAAGTTCTAGCGTGCCAACAGAGTTTTCCGCAGCCTGCTGAAAATAGTCTCCGCTCGATGGACGACAAACGAGTGTAGCCTAGCATGCGTGCGTCGGAGGCGCACTCACAATTCCACATGACGCAGGCGGAGGGCATTGGAGATGACGGAGACAGAACTGAAGGTCATGGCGGCACTGGCGATCATGGGGCTCAACAGGACCCCCCAGACCGGATAGAGCACGCCGGCCGCGATCGGCACCCCGATCACGTTATAGAGAAAGGCAAAGAATAGATTTTGCCGAATATTCCGCATCGTGGCTTGACTCAACCTCCGCGCACGGAGCAGCCCGCGCAGATCCCCTTTCACCAGCGTAATCCCCGCGCTTTCAATGGCCGTGTCCGTCCCCGTTCCCATGGCGATCCCGACATCAGCCAACGCAAGGGCTGGGGCATCATTAATACCGTCGCCGGCCATCGCCACCACGCGGCCTTGCGACTTGAGGCGGGCAATGATCTGTCCCTTT
The DNA here is from genome assembly GCA_005887945.1 of Nitrospirota bacterium. Classification (GTDB taxonomy): domain Bacteria; phylum Nitrospirota; class Nitrospiria; order Nitrospirales; family Nitrospiraceae; genus Palsa-1315. Next base: position 965 of record VBOL01000092.1, on the reverse strand, counting down.
TGGTCCGGCAAGACATCAGCCATGACCTCCTCAATGCCGAGTTGCCGGGCCACTGCTTCGGCCGTATCGCGATGATCTCCCGTCACCATGACCAAACGAATGCCTTCGGCCTTGAGCTCCTGCAGTGCATCACGAGTAGAGGCTTTGATCGGATCTGCCACGCCCAGTACGCCGGCAGTCTGCTCATCGATGGCGACAAACAGGATCGTCTGCCCTTCCCGACGAAGCGAGGCCGCTTTGTCGTCCAACTGCGTGAGGCTCTGGCCGGATACCCCGACATCGTTTCGCAAGAACGCAGCCGTCCCGATGGCGACGCGACGACCAGTGACCGTCCCGGTCACACCCTTCCCCGTCACTGAACGAAACTGCTCAACCGGGGCGCACGCGATCCCTCGCCCTTCCGCCCCCGCCACCACCGCTGCAGCCAGCGGATGTTCGCTGCTTCGTTCAAGACTCGCAGCGAAGCGCAACAGATCGACATCAGACCAAGGCGGCACAAAATGCACCGACAGCAGTTTCGGTTTGCCCTCCGTGAGGGTCCCGGTCTTATCAACCACGAGCGTATTCACCTTGCCGAATACTTCCAACGCTTCAGCCTTCTTCACCAAGACACCAGCCGTCGCTCCACGACCGGTCCCAATCATAATCGACATCGGCGTCGCCAATCCCAACGCGCAGGGACAGGCAATAATCAGGACCGCCACGGCGTTGACCAGCGCATAGGCCAACTTCGGCTCTGGGCCCCCCATCGCCCAGGCCACTGCCGTGATAAGCGCGGCAGCCACAACCAGCGGGACAAAATACGCCGAGGTCACATCGGCGAGACGCTGGATCGGCGCTCGACTCCGTTGCGCCTCACTGACCATCTCCACGATCCGAGCAAGCATCGTGTCTCGCCCGACTCGTTCAGCGACCATCACAATCCCGCCTGTGCCGTTGATGGTCCCCCCGGTCACCCTTGCCCC
>VBOL01000090.1 GCA_005887945.1 Nitrospirota bacterium | reverse complement strand
GCGTCCTTGGGGGCTTGCACCGGATATTCGATCGGTCTCGTACTCCAGAGTCCATCTACTGAAAAGGCCGCGGCGCGCGAGACGCCGAAGCTGTCCCATCGTTTCCATTCCGGTTTCCAGGCATCCACGGCCAGCATTTCCATGAAGGTGGCGAAGGCTTCGTTCAACCAGAGTCCGTTCCACCAAGACATGGTCACCAAATCGCCGAACCACATGTGCGCGGTTTCATGGGCGACCACATCGGCCACGCGCTCCAGTTCGCCGTGCGAGGCGCTGTGCTGATCGACCAGCAAGGCCGTTTCACGGTATGTAATGGCCCCCAGGTTTTCCATGGCCCCGGAGGCAAAGTCCGGAATGGCCAGCAGGTCGAGCTTGTCACCGGGGTATGGAATTCCATAATAGTTCTCAAAAAAGGAGAGCGATGCCGCCGCAATGTCTTGGCCAAATCGAGCGAGATGCCCTTTCCCAGGGATGGCCCACAGGCGAAGCGCGGTCTGGCCGATCATCACTGATTCGGTCGGCTCGATCCGGCCTACGATAAACGCGACCAGGTAGGTGGACATCTTAATCGTATCGGCGAAACGGACCACCTTCTTCCCGCCCGCAAGCGTTTCAGATGCGATCATGGTGTTGGAGACTGCGGACAACGTTGGATCGATGACCAGCGTCGTCGCAAAGACGGCTTTGAAGTCCGGTTCATCCCAGCAGGGAAATGCCCGGCGGGCATCGGTGGCTTCGAACTGTGTTGCGGCGATGCTGTGAGTCGCACCACGCTCGTCTTTGTAGGTACTGCGATAGAAACCGCGGAGCTTGTCGTTGAGCGTCCCGCAAAATGTCATCGTCAGTTTCCAGGTGCCTGGCGAGAGAGGCGCGGTGAATGTGAGATGGCAACGTTCGAGCGATGCATCCAACGCCATCGTGGCCTGTCTCGCCGGGCCTGAATTTCCCTCAATCTGCGCCGAGGTGATGTCGAGTTCAATGGCGTTGAGGACGATTTCAGAGGTTGGCTGAAGGACCGTGAGGGTGATGGTTTCCTGTCCAGCAAAGCGTGCGGCAGTCAGGTCCGGCTCCAATCGCAGATCGTAACGAATCGGGACCACATGTCTCGGAAGTCGGTATGGATCGAGCGTGCCTGGAGAAGAGGGCTGGTTCATATTCTCACCTTTCGGTCGTTGGGTGGGTGCTTGTGCGAAGGACGTGTAGAGCCACGAGCTGAAGAACTGTGTGAGTGCAATGGCCAAGAGGAAGCGGACATGCTTAATGAGGGCCTGTAGGGTCTGTCGCCTGCCAACCGGCTCAGTCATGTCCTCGTCGCAGGATGCGATTCAACTCCGTTGGGTGTGCCTACGATGAGCAGGTCTGTTCGTCCGACAAAGAGGCCGGTCTCGACGACTCCGGGAATCAGGTGCAAGGCGATCTCGAGTTCTCGCGGGTTGTCGATCCGTGGGAGATGGACATCCAGAATCATATGGCCTGCTTCCGTGATGAAAGACGATCCGTTCCGTTCCCTGAGCAATACACGACTCTGGGTGAGAGCCTCAATTTCTCGTGCCGTACTTCCCCAGCCGAAGGGGATTACCTCGATTGGGAGCGGGAATGATCCCCCTAGTACGGGAACTCGTTTGGTATGGTCGACCAAGACGATGAACTGCTTGGCCGAAGACGCGACAATCTTTTCCTTCAGGAGTGCGCCGCCTCCGCCCTTGATGAGATTGAAGCCTGGATCGACCTGATCTGCCCCGTCGATCGCGACATCGATCACCCAGACATTATCGGCATCGATGAGGGTAATTCCTTGTTGCGTGGCGAGCATGGCCGTCTCCTTCGACGTGGGCACTCTGCGAAGTGTCATGCCCGCGCGGACCTTTTCCCCTAGCGCGATGATCATATGCTTGGCCGTTGAGCCGGTCCCGAGGCCGACGACCATCCCATCGCGGACAAATTCGACGGCTTTTAACGCCGCGGCTTTCTTCAGGCGGTCGAGGTCCTGGTTGCTCATCATGATGCGGGGGTATGGGAGAGGGCGGCGGCGACGGATGCGGCACCGAGTAGGGCGGTCTGCTGATTCATCACCACTTTGACCGGGATCGAACTCATCAAGCGTTTATAGCGACCTTTGTTGGTGAAGGCTTTCATGAATGTTCCGTCTTTCAGTTTGGCAATCAACTTCGGTGCGATGCCGCCGCCCAGATACACGCCGTTGAGGGTCATGGCCTTCAGTGCAAGATTGCCGGCTTCGGCTCCATAGATGGAGGCAAACAGGTCGAGCGCCTGCTTGGCGATGTCTGCCTGACCCTTGAGCCCGGCTTCTGAAATTACCGCAGCAGGGTCGCCGGCTTTGATTTGTTCTAAGAGCCACGTGGGTTCATTTTTCTGGCTGTCGCGGACAAAATCATAGATCGAGTGTAGACCGGGGCCGGACAATACCCGTTCGTAACTCACGTGCAGGTAGTTGCTGCGCAGATGGCGTAGCAGCTCAATTTCGTTGTCATTGTTTGGTGCGAAGTCCGCATGACCGCCTTCCGATGGCATAGGTTGATAGCGCGAACCGTTCCAGAAGAGGATGGATTCGCCCAGTCCGGTTCCCGCTGCGATCAGGGCGAGCGCCTGGTTGTGCGGTGGAGGAGTTCCGGCGTTGAGGATTTCGACTTCGTCCGGTCGGAGCAACAGAATCCCGTGTGCCATGGCTTCAAGATCGTTGAGCAGCGTCACTCTCGGTATGTGGAAGTGTTTCGCCAGGGTTGCGCCATCGACTACCCACGGGAGGTTGGTGGTCTGAGAATGGTTCTGAATGACGGGGCCGGCGATGCCGAAACAAGCCGCGTCGATTTTCGGCGGTTCTTCCTCTGGGCGCCCCGGCTCTGGTTCGGCAGCGTCGCTCTTTTCGGTTGTGAATTCGTCGATGGGCGTCGGGGGCTTCGGCGGGACGAGAAATTCAGTGAGCATGTCCTCGAGTGAGGTGTAATCGGCACTGTGGAATGACTCCAATCGGATGGGATCGACGCGATCCTTCTTCCACTCGAACAGGGCCAAGTGAGTTTTCGTGCCCCCAATATCTCCGGCAATAATCATCTCGCCCTCATACGCTCGTCCGCTGTCGATGTATCGGAAGCTCGGCTGCCGCACTTCGGTCGAGGAACCAGATGAGGCAGCCTTGCTCTGGTGCGACCAGCGCGGCCGGGAGCTGTCGTTCAGCCTCGGTCTTCGGATCTAGGATGGCTCTCACGATTCTTGCTTTGCCGGCTCCCGAGACGAGAAACAGTATCACACTCGCCCTGTTGATCACACCTAGGGTCATGGTCAGTCTGGTTGGTGGACCTTTCGGAGATTGGGTCATGGCAATCACGCGTTGATGGTCACGCAGGACCGGTGCTCCAGGAAAGAGAGAGGCCGTATGTCCGTCTTCACCTAGCCCTAAGAGGATGAGGTCAAGGGATGGCTGGGCCGATGGTGAGGTCTTAGTCGCAAGACGCAGCTGCTGTTCATACTCAGAGGCCGCCGCCTGGGGATCAGGGGACTCCCCTGGCATACGATAGACCTGTGACGACGCAATCTTCAGCGGGATGAACAGGGCCCTGCGTGCCAGGGCGTAGTTACTGCGCGGGTCATCTAGCGCGACACAGCGCTCGTCGCTGAAGAAGAAGGTGGTCCGGGACCAATCGAAGCGATCGGCGAGGGCTGAAGAGGTCAGGGCTCGGTAGAGGGGTTCCGGCGTCGTGCCGCCGGAGAGCGCGATGAGGAATCGACCGTTCGCGCGCACAGCCTCTTTGCCCACTTCTAGTACGAATTCCGCTGCTGCTTCAGCACAAGCTTGGCTGTCGCTGTGAATGCGGATGTCGGGGACGGAAGGCATCCTACTTCTTGCGGGCGCGCCCGCTCCTGGTACGTCGCATAGTTGGGCGCCGAACCGGTGTGCGAGGCGCGAGGGACTTCGTCAGCGCCTGAATCGTCGCGACCGGGTTCTTGCCCAAGGGCAAGACGATGGTCTGTTGATCATGAGATTGGAGCGCCTGTATGTCGCCGGCGGCTTGGGCCTGCGCGAGCGTGCGAAAGGTGAACGGTTTTCCGGGGATCTTGAGATCAGGAATCATCTGATCGACGAGTTGTAAGAATAGTCCGCCCCTCGGACCCCCTTTGTGGAGTTGGCCTGTCGAATGGAGATAGCGCGGACCATAGCCGGCTGTCGTGCTCACATGGTGATGGGAGACGAGCGCTCTTCGGAGCGAGCGAATGGCCCGTTCCATCTTGGAGGATGGTGTCGTATAGGCCAAGATGGCGCGGTCGCGGTGGTCTGCTTCGGCAATCGGCCGGTGGATTCGATGGTTTCCAGTACGCGGGCTGTGTTGTCTTTACTTTCTTGGACGTTCGGTTGATCGAACGGGTGAATCCCCAATAGGTGGCCTGCTAAGGCCGTGGCAACTTCCCACCGGAAAAACTCTGCCGCGAGATCGTAACGGTCTTGGAGCGTGAGCGTCAGGACTGGATGGCCCTGTCGCGCCAGCCCGGCGATCTGTCGGTCGAGCTGTCTATTCTGATCTCCCTTCAACCGAAGATAGACAAAGAGCCGATCCATGCCATAGGCGGTCGGTGAGACAATCGGTTCATTCGCCACGGGGATGAGGCCGGTTCCTTCCTTGCCGGTGCTTTCCGCGAGGAGCTGTTCCGCCCACAGACCAAATGTGGTGATCTGTGGTGATGCGATCAGGGTGATCTTGTTGCGTCCTGCTTGCGCCAGTGAGGCCATCGTTGCGCCAAGGTCGGCACCGGGGTTCTGTCCAGAAGGGGGCTGGATTCGACAGTTCTGGGCCATGATTGTGGCACGCGTGAGCAATCGCGTAACATCGATCCCCATCAGGGCCGCAGGGACTAATCCAAAATAGGAGAGGACCGAGTACCGTCCACCGATGTCCGGTGGGTTGGTAAAGATACGCCAGAACTGATGCTCTGCTGCCAGTTTTTCCAACCCGGTGCCGGGATCGGTAATGGCGAGGAACTGTTCGCCGCCTTGGTGGCCCGGGGTCTGGTGAACAAATTCCCAAAAGTGGGCAAAGAGGGACAGGACTTCGATGGTTCCGCCTGATTTGCTGGCAAGGATGAACAGGCTTTGAGCCGGGTCGATCGCCTGCGTGACCTGCCGAACCCAGCCTGGAACGGTGGAATCGAGGACCCACAAACGGGGGAACCCGCGGAGCGATCCAAAGGATGCGCGCAGCACTTCCGGTCCCAAGCTACTGCCTCCCATCCCGAGCAGGACCACGTCGCGAATGCCGCGCTTTTGGGCCGAAGCGGCGAAGGTCCGTAACTCCTCGGTCCGATCTTTCATGTACTCGATGATGTTCAGCCAGCCGAGGCGGTTGGTGATGTCGGTGGGATCTTGCTTCCAGAGTCGATGGTCGCGGGCCCACAGTCGTTCGACCGCATGGGATGCGGAGAGTCGTAGGTTCGCCGCAGCGACCAAGGATTGAAATTCCGAGGGAAATGATCGATGAGTCTCGAATTTCATGGCAAGCCTTTCTTTTATTGTAGATATCGGGTGCGAGAAACACAAACATGAGGTCTCATCAGTTGTTGGCGAGCGTCTTATAGCAGACTTGGAGCGTATGGAGCAGGATGGGATTTATGGCGGTAGGCGGAACGGTTCACGCGTCAGAGATCGGTATGCCCCTGCTTTGCACGAGGGTGACGAGGAGGAAGCAATCAGGCTAGATGAGAGAGATAGGAAAATACGTTTCATGAGTCCTGCTCAGGTCTCTTCCCTTTGATCATTGAGTGCTGCTAAGGTCAGTGCCACCGAGTTTAGTTCGTGTAGCGCGCCGACGATGGTGACCGGCGTCCCTTTCGAGACTCGGTCATAGAGAAGGGCCATTTGTGGATTGTCGAGCATGACACACCCCAACGTTTGGGCCATCAGTTCATTCTCAACCCCGTGGATTTCGATTTGTTCCCCGATGGCTCTCGATGCCGGGATCTGTCCTGTCTTTCGCCAGAGGTGGTAACGTCGTCGATCATCTTCGTTAGGATAGTCGAGGACCAAGGCCCGGTAAAACTGAGTCTGCTCTTGCCCGTCCTTGCTGCTGATCCGATATCGGCCTTGTCCGTTTCTGTAGAGGGTCAACACTCGATCCGCCTTGTTGATGACAATCGCCGAGGTTCGGTGAATGCGTGACCAGGTGATGGTGCCCGTGGCCATCTGTTGCCACCGGCTGATTTGATCTCGATCGGCGTACCGCCCTAATTCGCTGCTCAGCACGGCCGCTTGCGTCACCAGATTCTGCGCAGCCCGGTCAGACGCGTCGAGAGACCGGTCGTACCGACCCTCTTCATAGAACGTGTGAGCCTGTTTCATAAGTAGTTCGATTTCATCGGGCTTCTGTCCCAACACGAGCCGACTATCGATGGCGCTGACTTGCAGGGTCATCATCCGGAATCGATCCTCGACCCGGGCGATCTTGTCTTCGGCTGAGCGGCGGAGCGATTCACGTTCCTTCGTGAGGCGGGCGACCGTGTGGGACCCTTCTTCTTGCAGCCGACGAAGGGCCACTTCCAAGTCGTTGGGTTCCCACGGCCAACGGATCAGATCCTCGTCGGCCTGTACACGAGCCTTTAGGGCGATCCACTGGTGTGCGAACTGGGTATAGTCGGTGGGCGATAATTCAGCGGCCCGTAATTCCATCAAGTCTTGATCGATGTTTTCGACTGCTTCGATCGCGTCTTGAGGCACGGCCTCCACACAGCCAGAGAGGGAGCCGGCTAGCGCCAAGCCCCCCCACCCCAAGAACGCCCATATTAGTCGTGGACAATGACTGGACATACAGCAAGTCTACCTTACTTCTTCTTCGCCGCAGAGGGTTTTCTCTCTCCGATCTTGGCAAGGGCTGTTTCGATTTCACGAGAAACGGCCTGACTCTTTTCGTAAATGGGTTTCGCCTGAGTTTGTGTGGTCGGATAGACTGCTATGTCGATTGCTATCCGCACCTGATTGACAGATGCCTATAGGGCTTCGCCATCTACCTTGATAGATTCCAATGCGGCGCACCCTCTTCCGATCGGCGCTTTTGCAACTAGCGCGAGCGGGGCCGTGACTGCCTCTTGTGCGACCTGCTGGGCCTGGAGCGCAGAGACTTTGGTCTCTTTTTTTCTCTGTCCCCTTCGTTTTGAGGCGTTCAGCCTCGCTCTTTTTGGTCACGGCGAGCTGCCAGATTTTGCCGTAATCGCGGAATAAAGCAAGTTTGCCGTCTTGATGGGTCACTTCTTCCTTGAGCGCGGAGAGCGTGCCTTCGATTTTTGTATATTCGTCTGGAATATAGGTTGAGGCATCATTCGCCTGTACCACTTTGATGGCTTTTTCTGCCGCCTCAATTTGTTCCGTTGCCGGCTTTGCGCAGGCCTTGAGCATCAGGAGCGAACACTTAGTTGGCAGCATCATGAATCGCTTATCCACGGTTCCTATCCAGTGATGTCCGGTTGACCCAGAAAGAGTCATGTAAGTACT
>VBOL01000366.1 GCA_005887945.1 Nitrospirota bacterium | reverse complement strand
TCCACCAGATAGAAGATCGTCGCCATAGACACCAAATAACTGATCCAGGCCATCTCCCCCATCGAGCGAATCGTTGCCACCGGCCTCCGGCGTGCCATTTTGGAACTGGGTCGTTTCGCCAATAAGCAGATCATTCCCAGTACCGCCGATCAGCACATCGCTGCCTGCGGCACCATGCAATTCGTCATCCCCGGCCCCGCCGTCCAGATAATCATCAAACCCTCCAGAATTGTCGCCGGCAAACTCGTCACCGTTGAGATTGTCGTTCCCGGCTCCTCCGAATACGATGTCGCGCCCCGCCCCTCCTTGGAGGAGGTCGTTCCCGTCGCCGCCATCGAGAAAATCGTTCCCGCCACTGGTCGATACCGCCACGTTGTCGCCGAACAGCTGATCCTCCTCACTGCCGCCATACAGGCGATCATTGCCGAGGCCCCCGTAGATCTCATCGTTGCCCCCGTCGCCATAGAGCTGATCGTCGCCCACGCCGCTGATAATGGTGTCGGCTCCCCCGAGCGCGTGGATTAAATTGTTCGTGCCATCGGTCAAGGGATCTTCCAGATTATTGGAGTGGTTGTTTCCCTCGTCGAAAAAGGCCACCTGGATCGTGGCCGGTGGAGGATTGTTCGGATCGGGGACGGTTTTGAGAAAGGTATCCCGCGTCACCGGCGCAGAGGCGGTTTCACCGACCAACCGAATCCCAAACTGACCGGAGCTAAAATTCTTGATCGTCAACGGTCCGGAGCCGGTCACGACCAGATCCGCCCCACTTTTCGTCAACGTGATGGTCCCATCAGCGCTGTGAAAGACATTGGCAGGATCGCCCGTGCGGTGGAGCCCATCGAGGAGCACTTGCCTATCGAACTCCACCACGCCCTTGCCGTCCGAGTCCTCGATCGTGTCGGCCCCGAAGTTGGAGATGTAGCGGTCCAGCCCCTCGCCGCCTTTCAGAATATCGTTATCCAACCCGCCGTCGAGGGTGTCGCTACCCGGCCCCCCATCAAGGAGGTCATCGCCCTGTCCGCCGAGAATAGTGTCCGCCCCACTCCCGCCGCTCAGGAGTACATCGTTGCCTTCGTTCCCTTCGATGTAGTCATCGCCAAAATAGCCGTTGATGGTATCGGCCCCGTCGCCGCCGTAGAGCCGATCCCCCCAGACGTTACTGCCGTCGATCGTTTCATCCGTCGCATCACCAAAAATCATCTGGTGCATGGACACGAAACTGGATCCAATCTCATATTGACTCTGGTTATCCCGGTAATAGGTAAAGGAGCTGACGCTGATCGCGCCACCCGTGACGGACGGGAAAGCACTCGTGTTCACCTCGATCTTGTTGGTCAGGAACGTCGCCCGATCTTTTAAATACTCCAACGTGATCGATCCATTTCCTGTCGTGGGATCGTACAGATCCAAGTCGCCGGGATTATGAAATTGGGTATAATCGGCGCCAATGACGACAAAGGGGTTCAGATTCTTCAGCGCATACCGATAGGCCGTGCCGGTGTCCCCCGGCAGCAGCGCGTTGCCCTTCACCGTTTCCGTCGGCATGTCGACGAGCGAAACGATTTGAAACGTTTGACTGTTCAAGGCTGTTTCGACTGCCCCAATCGCGTTGTAGAAGACCGTCCGGTTCGCGATGTTCCCGAAAGACCCAGGATCATTGGACGAGGGCAACGTCAGGGGGTCGAGGGTTGGGCCGAGAAACAGCGTGCGGAGTGGATACAGAGCCTTTTCCAGCGTGTCGCCCTCGGCCGTCTGCGTCAGGGTGTTCGCGGCAATGGCCGAGGAGGCCTGCAGAATGCCCGTGATCGTATCCAGGGAAATGCCGGGATCGATCTCTTTGAACACAATCTGAAGGCGCAGTGAATCGGCGATGAGCGTGAGACTATGCGTATTGAGATAATCAAATTTCGGGGCCACGCCGGGAATTTCTACGACGGGTTGGCCTTCGATGGCCAAGCCAACAGGAACGGGATGGCTCCCTGAATTCGCCACGGCAGCGGCATCAAACCCCGACAACGCCACCCCAAAATATTGGGCAAAGGATGGTTCCGCGACTGTAGTTCCAAAATCGTTATAGAAGGTCGTGTACTTGTTCTGGACGTAGGCTTCGGCAAAATCGTTCCTTGGGCTGGGGTACACATTACCGTTCGGATCAGTGCGATCGAGGGGCGGTGCGGCGATCGCCGTCAACCGCAGCGGCTGGAGTAACAACGGCACATTCGTGGCACTGCTCGGATCCGCTTCGACCTGCCGGTAGAGATCCATCATCTCCAGTAGCACGACGCTACGCGGACGATTCTGTCCTGTCGGATCGCTGAATCCTCCGAGCCCCGTCGCGTTAAAGACAACATTTGCACCAGAAGTCTGATTCACTTCGGTCGGGTACATGGCCGCGAGCGTCCGTACGATGTTGCAGCTGAGCGAGTAGCCGACGAGGTCAATCGTTTCGCCAGGCTGAAGTTGAGGTCTCACACGGTTAAGGAAGTCCTGTGCGGACAGGATCTGATCAAAGGCAAAACCTCTGGTGAAGATTTGAGTATCCGCTCCCAGATCCCGAGCGCTGTCATTGTTAATTTCCGTACTCCGCACGGCGAGGACCACG
>VBOL01000365.1 GCA_005887945.1 Nitrospirota bacterium | reverse complement strand
AAAGAACGAGTTCCTAGGTCATGCAATGGCACTCGTCTGTCCGTACGACTGGCCGGAACCGTTCGGTCTCGTGCTGATTGAAGCGCTAGCCTGCGGAACGCCCGTGCTGGACTATCGGCGCGGCTCCATTCCTGAAATCATTGAGGACAGAGCCACTGGATTCGTCTGCGAGGGGCTCGACGAGATGACGGCGGCCATCCAACGTATTCCTGAGATCGACCGTCGACGATGTCGCTGGAGCTTCGATCAGCGGTTCAGCGTGGAACGAATGGCGCAAGACTATCTCCGGGTGTATGAGCAGGCGCTTGGTAACACCTGCGAAAGTGAGGCTGAAAGTGAGGGAGAGGCCGCGAGTTTCATGTCCTGGCCTACTCTCTCGACCAGTGCGTAAACGTGGATCAGTCTCGGGGTGCAGGAGGACAGGAAGAAGGCTTTCTTCAGCCTCAGCAAGGAGGTCCATATGAATTCTCGAAAGTCGACCAGTCTTGCCATGGCAATTGTTAGTGTCGGCCTTGTAGCGGGTCTGGGAACTCAAGCCGAAGCCCGGTCGCCTTCGGAATCGCCACCTTCGAAGATTGTGACAGGCGAAGTGGCTCAGGTCGAAGGGGAATTTCATATGGCCAAAGATCCCAAAGGCGAGGTCACACTCGATATCGTGGACAAGTCCTATGTCGTGACCAGTCAAGCCGGTAAAGAGGTACGTCTCGAACTCGACAACAATACCAAAGTCGGGAAAAGGGTCAACCCGGGGGATAAGATTGAAGCCAAGGTTTCATCCAGAGGCCATACCCTCTCGGTCACGCGACTCGAGCCATAACTCACGAGACCGCCTAAGGAGAGTAAGATTATGTTCGTTCAGACAGATAGGCATGTGCATGTCGGGCTGGCAGTCCAACCGGCACGATGCCGGCCCCTCATCCCTGACACGCCCGGTTCAGCCTTGGGGCAAAAGCCCGGATGGTGGTGCGATGGGCCCGGGATGCTCTGGGAGAACTACAAGGCAGAGGGGAAGACCGCTGTTGAACGAGGACAATACGACAAGGCGGAGAATTTCTTTCATGCTGCGATCGAACAGGTCGAACAGGTTGGATCGCTCAATCCATGTCTTGCCGACTGTTTGAACGAATTGGCTATTCTGTACGCCAAGCAACATAAGTATGCCCAAGCGGAACTCTTGTTCCAACGTTCACTGGGAGTGAGTGTGGCCGCCCTGGGTTCAGATCATCCTGACGTAGCCATCGTCCTGAAGAATATAGGGATTCTGAAGGCTTCCCAGAGACGATACGCTGAAGCGGATCTCCTGTTGAGCCAGTCTCTCTCGCTGACAAACCGGGTCTTGGGGCATGAGCATCCAATCGTGGCGGTTACGATGAGAACGATCGCCGTGTTTCAGGCCATCCAGGGCCACTATGGGGAAGCCGAGCGGTTCATTCGTCGTTCGCTTGAGATCAGCGAGAAAACCCTTGGATCGGCACATCCTGAGGTGGCTGCAAGCCGGAAGGTGTTTGGTCAGGTCCTCCACACGGGCCATCGAGATACCGAGGCTCATCGGGCAGAGTCCCAGACCCAGGATATTAGAACCA
>VBOL01000089.1:10146-19235 GCA_005887945.1 Nitrospirota bacterium | reverse complement strand
GTCGAGCGGATCACCAAGGTGATGAATCAACTCCTTGTCTTTGCCAGGCGGAAGACACCGGAGCGGCGGGCCGTCGATCTCGGTGAGATCGTGGACGATAGCCTGGAGATGTTCCAGGAACGGATCGTCCAAAGTCGCATCACGGTTGACAAGACGATTGAATCGTCATTGCCTCCTGTCCTTGCCGATCGGGACCAACTTATCCAAGTGCTCATCAATCTCGTGATGAATAGTCTCCATGCCATGCCGGAGGGGGGGCGGCTCAGGCTGAGCCTCGCGCGCGAGAACAGTCACGTGCGCCTTGGGGTGTCCGATACCGGCCACGGGATGCCGGAAGAGACCCGCTCGAAGGTATTCGAGCCCTTTTTCACGACGAAAGATTTTGGGAAGGGAACCGGTCTAGGCCTCACGGTTGTGAAAGGTATCATCGAAGAGCATGGCGGGACCATCGCTGTGGAGAGTGTCGTCGACGAGGGCACGACGGTTTGGATCCGACTTCCCCTTGACGAAGCTCAGACCGCGGCCATCTCTTAACCAATACCAACCCACTCTCTCAGAAATTCAATCGCCTGGCTGGTGCTCTTCTGTCGCAATCTGCGACAGGAAGGGGGCGGCATCTGTCGCAATTTTCATCAGGCCTTGGTGCATTTTCTTCCTCAGCCCTGCTCGTTCCGAGGAAATCTCAAGTAAGTTGGCTCAGTTCTGGAATCCATCACATCCCGCTGGGGAGATAGTCCGGCTTGCACGGGTTGTGCATCGTGTCCCACTAGCAGGCAGCGAAACAACTATTGTGGCATACAGGAGACCCAATAGCCCGCAAGTCATGGATCACAGATGAAGATCTCGAAGGACGCTCAAAAAGGCCGTCCGGCACTCCCTGAGACGTAAATCGTCAACCGTGAAAGGTTTCGGAGGAAGAAGACTCGAAAGTCCTACGTTTCACCTTTCACGTCTTACCTTTCACGGTTCTTGAGAGCGCGGCGAGAACGACGCATGGGAAAAGGCGCGTCTTGGCGCGCCGGGGTCGGGCGGGTGAGAAATGCGACTTTTTCAGCATCCTGCAAGAGAGTGAAGAGTGTCGGACGCCGAGAGGGCAAAGGATGACACAGGAGAGGAAGCCAGCTGTGCTGCTTATCGCCGAAGATGATAAGGAGATGCGGAGTCTCCTCTGCGATGAGCTGTTTGATTTGGGGGTGTCTATCCGAGAAGCGGCTGATGGGGACGAGGCCCTGCGGTCTGTACTTGATGCTCGCCCCTCACTGATCCTCACGGACCTTCGGATGCCGGCCGGCGGATTGGACTACATTGCCAGGCTCCGGACATTCGCTCCTGGTGTGCCGCTGGTGCTGATCACCTCATTTGGAGATCCTCAAACGAAAGCCGGTGCGTTGGCCATCGGCGTCGAGGCATACTTCGATAAGCCGGTTCGCATCAGCGAGCTCAAAGGAGCCGTACGGCGTCTCTTAGGCCCGGCACTGGATGGAACAATCGACTGAGACCGCTTAGGCGACGGCGTTCCCTGAGCGTGGTCAGAGCCTCACTGGGACCTGTAGCTATACGCTACACTGGCAATCAGGTTCACTGTAGCAGTACTCCCCCACATCCCCTTTTCATCCATCCAATATCGTTCGAAGCCCTCGATATTCTTGCAAGAATCATCAGGCATGAGTGCTCGCTGTCAGGGTCTTTTCTTTGCAGTTCCATTCTGCGAGCGCGACTGGATGGCCTGTGCAGTTCCTTGTATCGGCTGGAGCGTGTACGATGCGAGTCGTCTTTCTTTCTGCTGAGGTCGTCTTTATTCTGACGGGAGTCGGTTCCCACCGTGCGACCTCGGTTGGCGAACTTTTTCAGCATCCTGCTACGCTCGTGACATCGGGAGGAAGGAATCGCCATGCCGGTGAATAAAAAAATATCCTTTTCGATCGGGTATGTCTTTCTCGCGATTTTTGCGGTCATTCTCGTCCACGATTTCATCGTGGCCATGCAGAAGGTCGAAGAGCTTCCCTATAGCGAATTCAGGACACTCGTGACGGCCGGCAAGGTGGCTGAAATCACGCTCACTCAACAGAGATTGACCGGGAAGCTGAAGCCGGAAGAAGGATCCAAGGAGCAGAAGTTGTTTACGACCGTTCGGGTTGAAGATCCCGATCTGGTCAAGGAGCTCAATGCACACAAGGTCACGTTTACTGGCGTGGTTGAAAGTACCTTCTTGCGCGATCTCCTCTCCTGGATTGTTCCTGCGCTGGTCTTCGCCGGCATTTGGTTCTTTGTCATTCGCCGTTTCGGGCAGGGCCAAGGGGGGTTCATGACGGTCGGGCAGTCGAAGGCGAAGATCTATGCCGAGAAGGACACGAAGGTCACCTTCGCTGATGTGGCCGGCGTAGACGAGGCGAAGGAAGAACTGCGCGAGGTAATCGAGTTTCTGAAAACGCCGGAAAAGTTTACGCGTCTCGGAGGAAAGATTCCGAAAGGCATCTTGCTCGTCGGCCCTCCTGGAACCGGCAAGACTCTCCTGGCCCGTGCCGTGGCGGGAGAGGCCGGGGTAACCTTTTTCAGCATCAGCGGTTCCGAGTTCGTGGAAATGTTTGTGGGGGTCGGGGCAGCCCGCGTGCGGGATTTGATCGAGCAGGCGAAGGTCAAAGCGCCCTGTATTATCTTCATCGACGAACTGGATGCGCTCGGAAAAGCCCGTGGAATGGGACCCGCGTCACATGAGGAGCGTGAGCAGACCCTGAATCAGTTGCTGGTCGAGATGGATGGCTTCGATCACCGCATCGCCGTCATTCTGATGGCGGCCACCAATCGGCCTGAAATCCTGGATCCCGCACTGTTGCGGGCCGGCCGGTTCGACCGTCAGGTATTGGTCGATCGTCCGGATAAGATTGGCCGCCTGGCCATCTTACGTGTCCATGCGAAGAAGGTAACCCTGGGCCCCGATGCTGACCTCGAGGTGATAGCCGCGATGACCCCTGGTTTCTCGGGCGCCGATCTCGCCAATATCATCAACGAGGCGACACTCTTGGCCGTGCGTCGGAATAAGGAGCAGGTGGGCCTTCCGGATTTGCAGGAAGCGGTGGAACGGGTCGTCGCCGGGTTGGAGAAGAAGAACCGGGTCCTCAACAAGGTGGAGAAGGAACGAGTCGCGCACCACGAAGTGGGCCACGCATTGGTGGCGCTGTCGTTTCCAGGAGCAGACCCGATACAGAAGATCTCGATCATTCCCCGCGGGATTGCCGCGTTGGGCTATACCCTTCAGCTCCCGACGGAGGATCGTTTCCTGATGACCAAGACGGAGCTGGAGAACAAAATTGCCGTCTTACTCGGAGGGCGGATTGCGGAAGAATTGATTTTCGGCGAGGCCTCCACGGGAGCGCAAAACGACCTGGTCAAGGCGACAGATATCGCCAAGAGCATGGTCAAGTCCTACGGGATGAGCGACAAGCTTGGGACCATCACGCTCGATCGTGAACGCCAGCCCCTGATGATGCAGATCCAGGCGCCTCAGGAGAAAGGCGACTACTCGGAGGAGACTGCCCGCGAGATCGACTGCGAGGTGCGCCGTATCATCGATGAGCAATACGAGCGTGTGAAACGACTGCTGGCGGAACGAAAGGCCGCGCTCCTCCAAGGAGCGAAGAGGTTGCTCGATCAAGAGGTGATCAGCGGCAGCGACCTCAAAGCCATCATGGACAAGTACTAGGAGCCTGTCCGACATTGCCTTCGTGACGGGGCGAAAGAGGTGCGGCCAGATGCGAGGCCGCAGGCCCGGAAAAACCGGAGGTGTATTCACTGGAATACATTGAGGATTTTTTCGGGCCGAGAACGACGCAGCTGGTCGCGGATAGTTCGCCGCAGTAGAACGGTCAATGTCGGACAGGCTCCTAAGGCGCAGATTCACATCGGCAATGAAGGTTGATGAAGGCATCGTTCAAAACCGGTCTGAGTTTTGGTCTCACGTCCGGCGTGATTACGACATTGGGGTTGATGGTGGGACTCCATTCAGGCACCCACTCACGAACCGTCGTGGTCGGCGGCATTCTGACGATTGCGATTGCTGATGCCATGTCGGATGCCCTCGGCATCCACGTGTCCGAAGAGTCGACGAACCGCGGCCCGACGAGGCAAATCTGGGAAGCCACACTGGCGACGTTCGTCGCGAAGTTCGTGATCGCGATGACTTTCGTAGTCCCGGTCATGATCCGTTCGCTCGATCAAGCGATTGTGATCAGTGTGATCTGGGGTCTGCTCTTGCTGGCGGCCCTTAGTTTCTTTGTCGCACGGGCGCAAGCGATTCCACCGTGGATGGTCATCGGCGAACACCTCCTTATCGCCTTGTGCGTTGTAGTCATTACGCATGCGGTAGGCGACTGGGTTCAAGGCCTCGTAGAAGCGGGATGAAAGGTCATCTCCGTTGAGTTGCGGCAAGTAACAACGTCATGACGACGCAACGAGAATTCGGTCTTAAGACAGCCTACGATCATCTCATCACGCTCTGGACCTCGGGGGTCCGGGACTATCATTCGATGCTCTCCGACTACCTCACTGCCAATTCCATTTTCGTCGCGGTCATCGGGCTGATCGTGTCCAGAGAGTCGCCGACTATGTCACTTACGGTGCTGATTCTTCTTCTGTGCATCTTCGGTATTCTCCTCTGTCTTCAGATGGCAATCGTCCTTGGTCGTTTGTCCGGGCAGAATGCATTGTGGGAATGGCAGCTGAGGGGAATCGAATTGGCTCAGGATTGGCAAGGGCAGAAACTCGTCACAGGCCTGTATCGACTCCACGAAACGAGGCAACCGATTGAAGATATGCAGAACGAGCCTCCCGTCTTCAAGCCGAACTGGGCGTTCCGTCAGCACCGGCAGTGGTGGGCCCATCGCGCCGTCAGTTTTCCCTGGTTTTTCGGTTGCGTCTATGGCCTGTTCTTCATCTGGGCAGTGACACATTTCTTTCGCTGATGTGCAGCTTCTCGGACCGGATTGAGTCGGTCGTTAACCTAGAGGGTACCTGAGCGTTCTCGTTGCCTATTATTCCATGGAGATCGGCCTTGAGTCCGGGATGCCAACCTATTCCGGAGGGCTTGGTGTGCTCGCCGGTGACACGATCCGCTCGGCCGCCGACCTCGAAGTGCCGATGGTGGCGGTGTCCTTGCTGCACCGGCGAGGATATTTTTTCCAGCGTATAGATCCTCACGGCCAGCAAATCGAGGAGGCTGTCGCGTGGCCGGTCAATGATTTCGTGGAACTGATCGACGAGCAGACCACGGTCGATATCGAAGAGCGCACGGTCCATGTCAGGGCCTGGAGGTATCGCGTAAGGGGTGAGTCCGGGCATGTCGTCCCGGTGTATCTGCTCGATACCGATGTGAGCGAGAACCAGCCCTGGGACCGGACCCTCACCGATGTGCTCTACGGGGGCGACGACCATTATCGCTTGTGTCAGGAGGTGGTGCTGGGAATCGGGGGACTCCGCCTGTTGCGGGCGCTCGGATATCGGGACATTCTCCGGTTCCATATGAATGAGGGACATGCCGCCTTGCTCGTCCTCGCGCTGGTGGAAGAGAAACTGGCTGTACAGGGCCAGGCAGAGTCCGTACCGGACGATCTCATCGACACCGTTCGTGAACAGTGTGTCTTTACGACCCATACCCCCGTGCCGGCAGGGCACGATCAATTTCCCGAGGAACTCGCTCTTCGAGTAATGGGAGATCAGCGGTGGGCTAGGCTGAAGGCCTGTGGCATCGAGCAGAGGTTGAATCTGACGCAACTGGCCCTGCGGGGGTCCCTCTATGTCAATGGAGTTGCGATGAAGCATGGGGAGGTCTCGCACGGCATGTTCCCGGGCTATCCCATTCATTCCATTACCAACGGAGTTCACGTGGCAACGTGGACCGCTCCATCGTTCCAGAAGCTCTTCGATACCCATCTGCCGGACTGGCGGCGCGATCAATTCTCGCTGCGCTATGCAGTGGGCATTCCCACCTCGGACATCTGGGCAGCCCATGTGGAAGCCAAGCGCACGTTGGTCGAGCATGTGAATCGGGAATCGAACGCGGGATTTGATCGCGAGGTGTTGACGATCGGATTCGCCCGTCGATTTGCGGCCTATAAACGTGCCGGTCTGATCTTTCAAGATCTCGATCGGCTCAAGAAGATTGTCCGCGAGGCCGGGTCGATCCAGATCGTCTTTGCCGGTAAGGCGCATCCGCATGACCGCGATGGCAAAGACCTGATCGCGCACATCCATGAGATGCGTGATGCGCTGCAGGGCGTGATCGCGGTGTCGTATCTGACCAATTACGACATGGAGGTGGCCAAGATGCTCTGTGCCGGGGTCGATGTGTGGCTCAATACACCATTGCCGCCGATGGAGGCATCGGGGACGAGCGGGATGAAGGCGGCGATGAACGGGGTCCCCAGCCTGAGTGTGCTCGACGGCTGGTGGATCGAGGGCCACCTCGAAGGTGTGACCGGCTGGTCGATCGGCGATCGGGTAGAGGCCTGTCTGGAGCCTCAGCCCGGGATGGATGTCTGTCACGCAGCAGAACTCTATAGAAAACTGGGAGAGAAGGTCTTGCCCTGTTTTTATAAGGACCGCGATCGCTTTATCGAGATCATGCGGCACGCGATTGCATTGAACGGAGCGTTTTTCAATACGCAGCGCATGGTCGCCCAGTATCTCCACGATGCCTATCGATTGGGACAAGCGCCTATGCCGCAGAACCATGGATCGACGTGAGGGGTACAGTGAGCCTGCGCGATCCCTGCCACCACTCTCATGGCTTCATCCTGACCATCAATGGAGGATCATCGAGCCTCAAGTGTTCACTCTTCCACGTTGGACCTCCTCTCACTCGTGTTGTGTCCTGCCGGGTCGATCGGATCGGGTTTCCGGAGGGAACGCTGACCCTCACGGACGTGGCCGGCGGAACCAGCGAGCGCAGAACGATCCAGGCCGCGCATTACAAGGACTGTGTCGATCCGCTCCTCACCTGGTTGGAACAGAAAATCACGATCACAGACCTCGTAGCCATCGGGCATCGCGTGGTGCATGGAGGTCATCTTTATAGTGAGCCGCAAGTTGTCACTCCGGAAATCATGGGCGAGCTGCGCCGGCTAAGTCCCTATGACCCGGAACATCTGCCGTCCGAGATCGAGCTGATCGAGACGTTGGGCCGGCGGTACCCGACGCTTCCGCAAGTCGCCTGCTTCGACGCAGCCTTTCACCGCGACATGCCGCACGTCGCACGCCTCTTGCCGATCCCCAGACGGTACGTCGTCGCCGGCGTGCAGCGCTATGGGTTTCACGGCCTCTCCTATGCCTACTTAATGACAGAGCTCCGGCGCGTGGCACCTCACCAGGCAAACGGCCGCATCATCCTGGCTCATTTGGGCAATGGGGCGAGCATGGCCGCCGTGCTCAGAGGCAAAAGCACCGATACGAGCATGGGCTTTACGCCCACGGCGGGATTGCCGATGAGCACTCGTTCAGGCGATCTCGACCCCGGCTTGCTGTCGTATTTGTCGAGAACGGAAGGCATGACCGTGGAGCAGTTCCATACGATGGTCAATCAGCAGTCGGGATTGCTCGGGGTGTCGGAGACCAGTTCCGACCTGCGCGATCTCTTGGCAAGCGAAAGCCACGATCCACGTGCGGCTGAAGCCGTGGCGCTCTTCTGCTACCAGGCGAAGAAGTGGATGGGCTCATTTGCCGCTGCCTTGGGCGGATTGGACATGCTCGTTTTCAGCGGCGGTATCGGTGAGAACTCGGCGGTCGTCCGAGCGCGCATCTGTGAGGGTTTGGAATTCCTCGGCGTCGCATTGGATGAGGCTCGTAACAGAACCGGCGCCGCGATCATTTCGAGGGAGGGAAGCGGAGTCACTGTTCGTGTGATCCCTACGGATGAAGAGAGCGAAATTGCGAGGTCTGTCCATCAGCTGCTGTATCAGAGCAGAGGCAATGATGGATAAGAGCTTGTCACGTGAGCCACTTCGACTTTCCCGGAACGAGATTACGCGCAACGAGGAGCCCATGCGCCAGACCAAGAAGAAACCGCTGAGTTCAGACCTGCTCACGAAAATGCATGCCTACTGGCGAGCGGCGAATTATCTCTCCGTAGGTCAGATTTATCTCTACGACAATCCCTTGCTGAAGAAGCCGCTCACGCTGGCGCATATCAAGCCGCGCTTGCTTGGCCACTGGGGTACGACGCCGGGGTTGAACTTCGTCTATGTCCACCTGAACCGTGTCATTAAAGAATACGATCTGAACGTCATGTATATCACCGGGCCAGGCCACGGTGGGCCCGGACTGGTGGCGAACGCTTACTTGGAAGGCACCTACAGCGAGGTCTATCCGAATGTCTCGCAAGATGAAGAGGGTCTGAAGCGGCTGTTCACGCAATTCTCCTTTCCCGGGGGCATTCCGAGTCACGTCTCACCTGAGACACCGGGGTCTATTCACGAGGGCGGCGAGTTGGGTTACTCGCTGTCACATGGGTTCGGCGCGGCGTTCGACAATCCGGACCTGCTCGTGGCCTGTGTCGTGGGCGATGGTGAAGCGGAAACCGGCCCGCTGGCGACCAGTTGGCATTCGAACAAGTTTCTGAACCCTGTGCGGGACGGTGCCGTGCTGCCGATCCTGCATCTGAACGGGTACAAGATCGCCGGCCCTACGGTGCTGGCGCGTATTCCACACGATGAACTGAGATCGCTGTTTATCGGATACGGGTACAAGCCGTATGTTGTCGAGGGTGATGATCCCGCGACGATGCATCAACAGATGGCCGCCACGCTGGATGCCGTCATGGCTGACATCAAGAAGATCCAGCGCGACGCACGGACCAAAGGATTTAAAAAACGGCCCCGGTGGCCGATGATCGTCCTGCGCTCGCCGAAGGGCTGGACGGGGCCGAAGGTCGTGGATGGGAAGCGGACTGAAGGAACATTCCGTTCGCACCAGGTGCCGATGGGCGACATGAGTCATCCGGGCCACGTGAAGCTGTTGGAAAAGTGGATGAAGAGCTATCGGCCAGAGGAATTGTTTGACCTGACTGGTCGGTTCCTTTCCGAGCTCGCCGATCTGGCGCC
>VBOL01000089.1:0-10103 GCA_005887945.1 Nitrospirota bacterium | reverse complement strand
TACGCTCTGAAAGTACAGAAGCCCGGGGCGGTGGACGGCGAAGCCACACGAGTCCAAGGCGAGTTTATCCGCGACGTGGTGAAATCTAACCCCAACAACTTCCGCGTGTTCAGCCCGGACGAGACGAACTCGAACCGCTGGGGCGCCCTATTCGAAGTGACGAACCGATGCTCGACCGCAGAGATCATTCCCGGCGACGATCATGTGGCGCCGGATGGCCGCGTGATGGAGGTGTTGAGCGAGCATCAGTGCGAGGGCTGGCTCGAAGGCTATTTATTGACGGGCCGCCACGGAATGTTCTCCTGCTATGAAGCCTTTATCCATATCGTCGATTCGATGTTCAACCAGCACGCCAAGTGGCTCAAAGTGTCTCATCAGATTCCCTGGCGGCGGCCGATTGCGTCCTTGAATTATTTATTGTCGTCGCATGTGTGGCGGCAGGATCACAACGGTTTCAGCCACCAGGACCCGGGGTTCATCGACCATGTGGTGAACAAAAAAGCCGAGGTCATCCGGGTCTATCTCCCGCCGGACGCGAACACCCTGTTGTCCGTCACCGATCATTGTCTGCGCAGCCGCAACTACGTGAACGTGATTGTAGCCGGCAAGCAGCCTGCGCCCCAGTGGTTGAACATGGACGCCGCGATCAAACACTGCACCGCCGGCCTTGGCATCTGGCAATGGGCAAGCAACGACCGGGGTGGTGAGCCTGATGTTGTGATGGCTTGCTGCGGCGACGTACCCACGCTGGAAACATTGGCCGCCGTCGGCTTGCTCAGGACGTTGTTCCCTCGGCTAAAAATTAGGGCGATTAACGTGGTGAACTTGATGAGGCTCCAGCCGCAGCGTGAGCACCCTCACGGATTGAGTGACAAGGAGTTCGACAGCTTATTCACGACAGACAAACCGATCATCTTTGCGTTTCATGGCTATCCCTGGCTGATTCATCGCCTGACCTACCGAAGGACCAATCACAAGAATCTGCATGTCCGTGGGTACAAAGAGGAAGGCACGACGACGACGCCGTTCGACATGGTGGTCTTGAACGACCTTGATCGGTTCCATTTGGTGATGGACGTGATCGATCGTGTCCCGAAGCTGGGGCGTTTTGCTGCCCATACCAGACAAGAGATGCAGGACAAACGAGTGGAGCACAAGTCGTATATTGCCAAGTACGGGGATGATCAGCCGGATATTCGAGATTGGAAATGGGACGCTACACGATAACACCCTCGGCGGTCACTCTGGCGGCTGAAACCCATGACCCGGCGCGGAAGCACACATGACATTGCCAAACACGGTGCCTTCATAAAATGTAGAGAATGGTGCGTAGCACGTCCGGAACGCCGGTTGAATGGCCTGCGAGTATCCGTAGCCTGCAAAGAGGAGAGGGCATGTTTTGATGCGCCAGGAGTCGCCTAACCAGTGGCATTTTTGGAGCAGCCCATCGGCTGAGGCTCTTAATCGACTCGACTCAGGCTCCAAAGGACTCTCCGGCGATGAGGCGCAACGGCGTCATTTGCGCGATGCACATCTTCTCTTGAAACCGAAGAGCCGGCTATCCACCTACGAGCTGCTGTTTCGGCAGTTCACCAGCCCGATCATCCTCATCCTCCTGGCGGCCGCTGGGCTGGCCTTCTTCCTGGCGGATCCGACCGACACGGCGATCATTCTTTTGATCGTGCTCGCCAGCGGCCTGCTCGGGTTCTGGCAGGAACGGAGCGCGAACCAAGCGGTGGCCAGCCTGCTCGCGATCGTGCAAGTCAAAGCGGATGTGTGGCGCGACGGAAGCCAGGCCGCTGTGCCGGTTGATGAGGTCGTGCCGGGCGATGTCGTCCTGCTCAGAGCGGGCGACACGGTTCCCGGCGATTGTCTGTTGCTTGAATCGAAAGACCTGTTCGTGGACGAGGCGACGCTCACGGGCGAAACCTATCCGGTCGAGAAAATCTGCGGCGTCCTGCCGACCGACATTCCGCTGGCTCGACGGACGAATAGTCTGTTTCTCGGCACCCATGTCGTCAGCGGAAACAGTACGGCGGTTGTGGTGCACATCGGGTCGGACACGGAGTTCGGGAAGGTCTCGGGCCGGTTGCAACTCAGGCCGCCCCAGACGGAGTTCGAACGAGGCATTAGGCAATTCGGATATCTGCTCTTGGAAGTGACCGTCGTGTTAGTCGTCGCCATCTTTGTGGTCAACGTGTATCTGGCCAGGCCCGTGCTCGAAGCCTTCCTCTTCTCTCTCGCCCTCGCGGTCGGCCTCACCCCGCAGCTGCTGCCGGCCATCATCAGCATCAATTTGGCCCATGGGGCCAAGCGCATGGCCCAGCAGAAAGTGATTGTGAAGCGATTGGCCTCGATCGAAAACTTCGGGAGCATGACCGTCTTTTGTTCGGACAAGACAGGGACACTGACCGAAGGGCTCGTCCGGCTAAAGGCCGCTTGCGATATCACGGGGAATCCGAGCGAACGGGTGCTCTTGCACGGCGCGCTCAATGCGAGCTTCGGGACCGGGTTTCATAACCCGATCGACGAAGCCATCCGTACCGCTCGCTCGTTTGATCTCTCCCACTATAGGAAATTGGATGAAGAGCCCTACGACTTCGTCCGTAAACGGTTGTCGGTGTTAGTCGCGACGCCGACCGCGCATCTTTTGGTCACCAAGGGAGCCCTGGCGAATATGCTGGCGGTCTGTTCAACCGCCGAGACTGTGGACGGCACCTTGGTTGAGTTGGCTGCCGTGCGGAATGCAATCTTCTTGCAGATGGCGCAGTGGTCCAGCCAGGGATTGCGGGTACTCGGGCTCGCCTCTCGCGCGATGGGCGCACGAGAGGGCACGACCAAGGACGATGAGGCGGACATGACGTTCTTGGGATTCCTGGTGTTCGAAGATCCCATCAAGGCCGATGTCCTGGAGACGATCGGCCGCCTCAAGGGCCTGGGCGTCACCTTGAAGATCGTGACCGGCGACAATCGTCTCGTCGCAGCTCATGTCGGACAGGCGATAAGCTTGTCGAATGGAAATCTGTTGACCGGCGAGGATTTGCGGCAGATGAGCGACGAAGCGCTGGTGTCGCGCGTGAATGACGTCCAAGTGTTTGCCGAGGTCGAGCCGAACCAGAAGGAACGGATCATCCTGGCGTTGAAAAAGGCAGGCCACGTCGTAGGCTATGGGGGCGACGGCATCAACGATGCCACGGCATTGCACGCGGCGGACGTCGGCGTGTCCGTCGAAAGCGCGGTGGACGTGGCGAAAGAAGCGGCGGATATCGTGTTGCTGGAAAAGGATCTTGGCATCCTTGTTGAAGGAGTGCAGGAAGGGCGGAGGACGTTCGCCAACACGTTGAAGTATGTCTTTATGGCGACCAGCGCGAACTTCGGCAACATGTTCAGCATGGCGGGGGCGTCTCTGTTTCTGCCCTTTCTCCCCCTGCTTCCCAAGCAAATATTATTGACCAATCTCCTGACCGACGTTCCGGAAATGACCATTGCCGGTGATCGCGTGGATGAGGAGCTGATCGATCGGCCCAGGCGGTGGAACATCGCGTTCATCCAGAAATTCATGCTCACGTTCGGTCTGGTGAGTTCCATCTTCGATTACCTGACCTTCGGTGTGCTGCTCTTGTTCTTTCAAGCCGGTGTCGAGGAATTCAGAACCGGGTGGTTTGTGGAGTCGGTGATCTCCGCCTCGGTCATCGTTCTGGTCGTGCGGAGTCGTCGGCCGTTCACTCGCAGTCGACCGAGCCGTGGCCTGCTGGTTGCGACGCTCGCGGTCGTAGGACTGACGCTGCTGTTGCCCTATACGCCGCTGCGCGGGCCGCTGGGGTTCGTGCCGTTGCCGCCGCTGTTGCTGGCGGCCTTGCTCTGCATCGTCGTCGGATATATCGTTGCGGCTGAAGTGGCGAAGAAAGTCTTCTATCGGCTTGTCCTGTATTGACAAAGGCCGATGCTGCTACTGCCCTTCGATGGCCAGCACGTCTGGCACAACAGCAGAACACTCCCGCAGGATAGCCAAGCGAGACACGCGAGACCGCCGGGACGGGCGAGGATTGATCTGGTTTATTTGGTTTGTCTCGTCTGTTTGGTTGAACCAAACTAACCGGATAAACCAGAGAAACCAGATGGACCAGATGGAGGGGATTATCATGAAAGGGTCGGAGCTACTGCTGCGTTGTCTGGAAAATGAGGGAGTGCAGTGGATCTTCGGCGTGCCCGGAGAGGAGACGCTGGACGTCTTGAACTCGCTCGTGGATTCGCAGATCCGGTTTATTGCCGCCCGACACGAGCAAGGCGCGGCCTTCATGGCCGATGTCCATGGGCGGCTGACAGGAAAGGCCGGGGTCTGTCTCTCCACTTTGGGGCCCGGTGCAACCAATTTGCTCACCGGCGTAGCAGACGCGTATCTGGATCGCGCCCCGCTGGTCGCGATTACGGGACAAGCCTCGCTGGATCGGATGCACAAAGAATCGCATCAGTTCATCGACGTCTTGTCCATGTTCAGGCCGGTCACGAAGTGGAACGCCGAGATCTTTCACCCTCGGACCATTGCCGAGACGGTGCGCAAGGCGTTCAAGGTTGCGCAGACCGAAAAGCCCGGTTCGACTCATCTGGAACTGCCGGAGGATGTCGCGGTTGAAACGGTGAGCGATCGTGAGGTGGATGGGCCGTTGCGCGTGCAGGCGCCGTTCTTGCCGGAGCCGCTGACGCGCCAGGTGAACCGGGCGGTCGAGGTTTTGGCTCAGGCACGTCGGCCGATCCTCTTGGTCGGTAACGGGGTGATCCGGGGACAGGCACATGATGCAGTACGGAGGTTCGCCCGACAGGCGAACGTGCCGGTGATGCACACGTTCATGAGCAAGGGTGTCGTTCCAGACAGCGATCCGTTGTCTCTTTATACGATTGGATTGCAGATGCGGGATCATCCGGCTGTGGTGATCGAGCAGAGCGATGCCGTTGTGGCGGTGGGTTATGATTTTGTGGAGTACGCTCCGTGCTTGTGGAATCCGAACCGCGACAAGCATATCGTGCACGTGGATGTGTCGCCGGCCGAAGTAGATGCGCACTATATTGTGGATGTCGGCGTACTGGGAGATATCGCCTTATCCCTCGATCAGATCGGCGAGCATCTTGCTTCGTTCGATCTCGCCTGGGCCGAAGAGAGCCGTCGGCTTGTGCAGACCGCATACGAAAGGGAGTGGGCGCAGCCACCTGGATGGCCCCTGCGACCTCAGCAGATCGTTCGCGATCTGCGGCAGGCGCTGTCACTGGACGATCTGGTCATCTGCGACGTGGGGGCGCATAAGTTATGGATGGCCCGGATGTTTCCCTGCGAGGTGCCGAACACGTGCATCATTTCCAATGGTTTTGCGGCGATGGGCATGGCGCTCCCTGGGGCGGTTGCGGCCAAGCTCCTGTTCCCCACGCGGCGTGTTGTGGCTGTGACCGGGGACGGCGGGTTTCTTATGAATGTCCAGGAACTGGAGACCGCCGTGCGGCTGCACCTTCCACTCGTCGTGCTGATCTGGCGGGACAACGGTTACGGGGTCATCCGATGGAAACAGCAGGTGAAATTCGGGAGGACCTCCGGTGTTGAGTTCGGTAACCCTGATTTCGTCTCCATGGCGCAGAGTTTTGGAGCGGTCGGCTACCGCGTCGACGGACCGTCGGAATTGGGGCCAGTCCTGAACGCCGCGCTCTCGTGCGGAAAGCCGGCGGTGATCGATTGCCCGGTGGATTACAGCGAGAATCTTCGTCTTTCGGAACAGCTCAAAGCGCTCGGAGCCACATGAGGAAGCGTATCCATGGGTGAGGAGGGAGGTCCAGGGTGGAAGCTCGCGGCAAGGTCTAGCAGGCTACGGAGAAACTATGCTGACACGCTGTCCAGCAAGAAACGATCGAGCCCCTTCCGCCCATGGGAGCCGACCACGATGAGGTCGTGGCTATTTCCCGCTTCGCACACCGTCGTCACCGGATCACCCGTGCGGACCATGGTAGACACTGTGAAGTGGGGGCGGGCCAACGCCCGGGCCGTGTCGTTCACGACCTGTTCAGCATGCCGCTCACTTTGCTCAGACCAGCTTTCGAGTCCCACCATCAAACGCGCGTTGACCATGTGGAGCGAGGGGACGACCGAGAGAGATGGTGACCGCGACGGGGTTTTGAAGGGGTGCGACGTCAGCCACGTGTGAAGACGGATCGCATCCTCGCGGCCTTCCGCAGCCATGAGAACGCGGGTGACGGGTCGAGCTTTTCCTCTCACGATCAAGGTTGGCACCGTTGCATGGAGCAGGACGCGGTGCGAAACGCTGCCGGCAAACACTTTCGTCACCCGGCTATAATCGTGCGTGCCCACTGCGATGAGGTCGGCCTTTACCGTGCGGCGCTGTCGAGAATGAAGGCGGCCGGATGCTGGACTTCGCACAACGTCCGAATGGAGGGAGTCTCAGCCGGCAGCAGGGTGCGGCAGCGCTCGACGGCCTGGCGGAATTCGTCGTACCCTTGAAGATTGACTGCCACGGCCACGATGGGAGACTGGAACATCCCAAGATCCACGCCATGTACGAGCACGACCTCGTCCGGCCGGTAGAGTAACCCGACTTGTTCCACGGTAGAAAAGGCTTCATCCGACCATCCACGCCAGCTACGATTCTCATTGTTGCCTCTCCATGATTCAGAATAACGGGCGCGGTGCCGTGCCGAACGGCAAGACCTGTGGCGTTTCTCCCGCATTCCCCCGAATGCGCCAGACGCCGCCCTTAAGCGTCAGAAAATGCACTTCTTCGTGTTCAGGCGCACCCTCCGTGGCTGACAAGACGTCTTACGAGGCTGGTGACGAGGGCGTGCGTTCGAGCATCGCCTCCTCGGCCAGATTTAAGTATTCCACTACGTCGCGATCTTCGACTTGCGTGAAGTCCACAAAGAAATTCCCCACGGCGTGGAACGGGTCCGGTGTCATGAGAACCACCAACTCGTCCACAAGTGATCGGACTTCACGGATTGTCGACGGGGGTCCGACCGGAATCGCCCCCACCAAACGGTGAGGCTGCAAACTGCGAATGGCAAGTGCCGAGGCCAGGAATGTCGAGCCTGTTGCGATGCCGTCGTCAACGAAGAGCACAGTGCGGTCCGTGAGTTGCGGGAACGGCCGTCCCTGCCGGTACAGGTCCTTGCGCCTGGCGATCTCTTTCTCTTGGACATGAATCAATCGGTCCAGCTCATACCGGGATAAACCAAAGGAGCTGACCGCCTCTTGATTCAGATAGCGCGATCCCGTCTCGGCCACTGCTCCAATCGCATATTCAGGATTGCCAGGCGCACCGATTTTGCGCGTCAGAAACACATCGAGCGGGAGATGGAGGGCGAGGCTGAGTTGATAGCCCACTGCCACACCCCCGCGAGGAAGAGCCAGAATGAGACCCCGAGGGTCGTTACGATACTGCAACAACTCAGCGACGAGCTGACGGCCCGCTTCTTCACGGTTCTTGAAAACCACTGACACTCCTTCTTCCTCTCCCTGCCGTGGATCTCCCTGCGGGACCTACTAGATGATTCCGCTCGTGACGCCGATGCCGATCAGAAACATGGCGAGCAGAATCAGCAGTGCGATCAGCCACCACAGATGGCGATGAGGTCTCGTGGTAACGGGATGCCCACGAATGTCCCACGGAACCTCAAGATAATGAGGGTGTCGGAACATGGCACACCTCCATTCGGTCGTCCTCAGGAGACCTTCACCTCGATGGATTTCGGTTTCGCCTTCTCCGACTTGGGCAGGCGGACTTTTAATACCCCGTATTTATATTCCGCACTGACCTTGCTGCCATCGGCATCTTCCGGCAAGGTGAAGCTCCGCATAAAGCTCCCGTATGCCCGCTCGACACGGTGGTACTTCTTCCCTTTTTCCTCTTTCTCATACTTCCGCTCACCGGAGATGCTCATCACGTCGTCCTGGACCGTCAGTTTGACGTCTTCTTTCTTCACTTCCGGCAGATCCGCCTTGATGAGATATTCCTTGTCGTCCTCCGTAATGTCGACGAGCGGTGACCATTCGGCGACGGTCATGGCTTCCTTTCCGGCCTCGGTCCGAACAGCGGGGTGACCCAAATAGGTCGAGAGCCGCTTCTCCATATCCTCCAAATCTTTGAAGGGATTCCAGCGCGTCATCACCGGTTCCCAACGAGTTAACGCAGACATAAGATAACCTCCTTGTGATTAAGATGGAAGTGAGCGTCGATCAGGCCGACCTTCCTGCCGGTGCGGGAAGGTCAATGTATAAATGCCCCGGCCCCTGGGCATGAGCAGGATCTCGCCGCTTCGGCTCATGCGGTCGACGGCGAGAAACACTTGGTTCCACGTAAGCTTAGTGCATGTACGCGTGACCTCTTCGAGGTCGCAGGTATGGGCTCTGTGCAGCAGGTCGATCACTTGATCTTCCACGGGCGTATGTTGTGCCATGCGCCACCTTTTGCGGAACAGAAGGTACTATTGTAGGAACAGGATTGCATTGTCGGTGCCACAGAATGATGTCGCCGACTGCAGAGGGAGAAGTTCGGTAGCACAGGGGGTTACAGGCTAGAGCATGAGAGAGAGCGCTGCACCATCCGGCAGGTTGAGGAGTTTCGGGTCAGTGGCAAGTCAGGTGACTGTTGCCAAATACCTCAACGAAGGTAGAGATACCGTTTCTCGCGAGAGGAGCCTAGAGGTAGCAACACTGATGGATGGGAGGAGAGACTATGTTCCTTTGGCTTCCAACTGGAAGTGCGGATAGGGAACGACGCCCCCACATTCAACACAGCGCACCTTGCCGGCCTTGTGTTCCTCCTCCGAGACGCAGTCGGAGATCAGACGACTGTGTGTACAGGCGCAAGGCGGGCTCATTGAGAGGGTCTGGGGGGCTTGTCGTGATCCTTTGAGGTTCATGGTGCACCTCCGGGACGGTAAGTAGGAATTGTTCGCAGATGTGCCGTATCGTAGTTCTCTGGTATCCGCAATGCAAGACACAAAATATGAGAATGTGGGCGGTCCCCCTAACTGATATTAAGCGTGGAGCTTAATGGATGTAATTACACGAGCTTATACGTGCGAGACAATGGCAGTCGCCACTGATGAAGAGCGATAACGGAATTGAGGAAACCCCTTGAGTCGGTGTCCTGCCGATCGCGAACGCTGACATCTGAATTCACAGCCGAGAGATGTGCTTCCGGGGCAAGCTTGCCCAGAAGACGAACGCCGATCGTTCTGACTTCATCCTGTGGGTGAGGCAGGGTCTCTCATTGGCTCTCCTTGGAAGCGGGCCTTCAACCACACCAGGCGGCAGTGAGGGAGATGTGCTGCGTTAGGTATTGTCAAGGAACCGGGGTTCGTCTCTGATGGACACCACCTTGACCAGGTCACGCACAGACAAAAGCCCCACGACCTTGTTGTCTTCCGTGACTGCGAGGTGGCGAATCCGTTTCTCAGCCATGAGCCGACTGGCCTCACGAGCGGTGTCATTGATGTCAATTTGAATCAGGGGAGCATTCATTACGCCCCAGACGCTGGTGCTCCTTGCAGGGAGACCGGCCGCGATCACTTTCCGCACCACATCGGTCTCGGTCACGATACCGACCATGTCTCCAGCCTCCAGCACGAGGAGCGAACCGATCCGCTTCTCCGCCATCGTCTGCGTCGCCTCCAGCACCGTCCGTTCACTCGCCATCGTCTCCATTGTCGTTTGCATGAGCATCCTGAGCACGCTGAGGGGCCGGAATACGTTGTCCAGATCACGGATGGGGCCTCCTTCTGAGTCGATGAAATAACGCACGAGATCTCGGACTGAAATCACCCCAACGATTTCCTCCTCATCCGAGACACAGAGATGGCGGACATGGTTCGTTTTCATGAGATGACTCGCATCCAGCATAGGGCGATCCGGCGTGATCGTCAGCAGCGGACTGGTCATGATCTGATCCACCCTGGTAAGAGAAGAATCCATTCCTTTGGCGAGCACTTTCCGAATCAGGTCTGTCTCAGTCACGATCCCGGATCGATTGGACACACGACCCTCTGCATTGGTCGGCTCTACCAACAGGGAACCAACGCTTTTCTCCCGCATGCGCACAGCCGCC
>VBOL01000088.1 GCA_005887945.1 Nitrospirota bacterium | reverse complement strand
GCAAGGAAGTGGCGCGGATTCAGGTCGAAGAGCCGATCTACATTCGGCCGGCCGAGCGCGTCAACTGGCTGTAAGGGGCCGCGAGGCCGGCGCGTCACAGAGGGGCGGAGTGCCGTCAGGGACTCCGCCCCTTGTGTGTTGACCCACCGCCGCTTGCGTCCGCACCAGTCGTTCGGCTCAGGCCGTGGCTGCGCCTTCTGTGCACTTGACGCGCGCCAGGGGGTCCCGTAGAGTGGCGGCCTCAGACGGACGTGCCTCCCTCACAAGCTGGGGACCATCGGCGTGACCGCTCGTCAGCCACCCTCCATCCCATTTGCGGCCCAAGCCATCCCCTTCGACGAATTTCTCGCCGCAGGAAAACTCCCTCAGGGCTACCTCAGCAGTGAGTATCTCGCGCAGCAATTCGTCGAGCGCCTCGTGCACTATGTCCTCAGTGTCCCCACCGGCAGCTACACCATGGCCCAATTGGGCCAGCTCCTGGAACAGATCGACTCGCGCACCCAGGTCCTCTTCTTCAAACGGCTCAAAGAAACGAGCCCCGAGAGTCTCAAAGATTTCGCTCCCCTCTATTACGGCTTCATGAACGAGTTTCATTCTCTTCTGTTTACCTAACCTGAAAACAAGCTGCTCCGGGTTTCCAAGAGTCAGGTGTATGAATGAACCGGAGATGAGCGAAGGAGCGGCGCAAGTTAGAATCGGCGGCACACCTCTGCAGCCATCAAGGCAGCATCGTGCCGTGCACGACTAATCCCGCGCCTAGGCCATCATCACATCACCCACCTTGGCCCCAGTAACCTCTGGGACTATTCCAGTTCGAACTCCTCGGCCATCTTCAATTCCCGCTATGGCTGTCCTCGTTCATAACAGCTTCTCCACCCGAATCAGTCTCACCCCTTTGGAGTACAGCTGCCCACATCTAACGGCACTCCTTGATGGACCACCCTAAAGCGAACAGAATAGTGCTACAAGAGATTCGACAAGTTTCCCCTTGTCGCCTTGGTATTCTCGTGTATAACCTAGTGGGTGATAATTTGCGTGAAGGAGTAAGCCACTGGGTTTCATTGCTCAGTGCCCCTATGAATAAGTCAGGCCATCAACCGCCGTGAGTCGTTCATAGGCGAATTGCATTGCCTGTACAATTTCCTCTCCTTCCACCGCAAAGAACCCCGCCACGTGCCGACGGAGCATCGGGAGGGTCAGCTCCCCAAGACTCGTTCGAAGGCCATCGGCAAGCGTGTTCGGGTTGGGCATGGAAACGATACGGTTCTGCTTGACCGAGTCCATCGCATCCAAGGCGCCGGCTGGCTCACAGGCAAAGATGGCCATGCGCGGTCGGAGTGCCTGTGCCGCGAGACCGAGACCAGAAAGCAAGCCTCCACCGCCGACTAACCCCAGCACGATGTCGAGATGGTCAAATTGGTCAACAAGCTTTCCTATAACCATTCCTTGACTGGCGATCACGAACGGATCGTTACACGGGTGGACCACCACCGCCTGATAGTCACCCACGAGGTCGCGCACCTTGTATCAGCACCGTTCCGATCTTCGACCCCGTGCACCTGAGCCCCATAGCCCAGAACCGCACGATGCTGCATGGCAGAGAACGATTTGGGCATCACGACATGCGTGGCGGCTCCCTGAAGACGACAGGCCAGCGCAAGTCCTTGCCCATATTCCTTGATGAGACCATCGCAACCATGCGAGACGGCGGCGAAGACATCAATCGGGCGATCGCATCATGGTAGGCCCCGCGAAATTCGAAGGCGCCGCTGCGCTGGAAGTTTTCACACTGGAGGAAAACCCGCACGCCGGAAAGCGCATCAAGCGGACAACTGGTCATGACCGGAGTGTAGTGCGCAACAGCGCCATGCCGAGTGCGAACGGCCTCTTCGACCGATGCAAGGGCACGTCAATCATGCCTGCGGTCTGCACAACCTGTAGAGGAAAACACTCCGATCGGGGAAGAGGGAAGTGATTCCCCTCCATGCTGGATTGGGAGAGGAAGGCGTCTTGAGAAGAAGACTGAATATTGGAGCGGGAAACGGGATTTGAACCCGCGACCCTCGCCTTGGCAAGGCGATGCTCTACCACTGAGCTATTCCCGCGCGATCACCGTCGGTCAAGAGGGGTAAAATTCTACTGATCCAGGAACGAAGCTGTCAAGCAATCTAGCAGGCCTCACCCATCATTCATTGCTATCTTGTTATCTTCGTTACAACGATTCAAAAACGCTACGAAAAGGTAGCGCGCGAATCTTACCATCAAGTTATTGATTTACTGAGTGGTTACTCTTGAAATCTGGTGAGCGTTCACCGAGTGATACAGCAGGTACTCAGCGACACATATTTGGGTCGTCTTCAACGATCATCCTTAACGCATTTTGCAGCTTACTATTCAATCACTTATTGCACTTCACCTAAATGCATTAGGTCTATCGAATGTGGTGCGCATATTGCGCGCATGGAAGTCCCATGCTGCGTGAAACATAATACAAACTGACGGTCTGGGGCTATGGTTTATCGACCGATGGCATGTTAGATTCCTTTTTTGTGAAGCTCTCATGGTAAGGGGGCTCAATTTCCGCGGTGTGTCCGGCTGGCGGGTGGGCAGGCGTGCCGCCCGCAACCGGAGGAGGGGG
This sequence comes from Nitrospirota bacterium, assembly GCA_005887945.1. Taxonomy (GTDB): domain Bacteria; phylum Nitrospirota; class Nitrospiria; order Nitrospirales; family Nitrospiraceae; genus Palsa-1315. Next base: position 187 of record VBOL01000088.1, on the reverse strand, counting down.
GGAGCCATGTGGTTGTCACGGAGGCAGTTTTTAAAAGTCACGGCCGGGACGGTCGCCGCGGTGGCGGTGGCGGACCAGGGGCTGGCGTTGACCGCGCTCCAGCCGGTCATCGAAGTCGGGAACCCGTTGGGGGACTATCCGGATCGGTCCTGGGAGCGGGTCTATCATGACCAGTATCGGTACGATT
>VBOL01000087.1 GCA_005887945.1 Nitrospirota bacterium | reverse complement strand
ATTCAGCCATCATGTTCCCGGCGACCCGATTGCCTTCGATATTCCAATGGCCCGCGCCAACTCCTGCGCCGAACCCGTGCAGATACATTCCCTTGCTTTCTGAGTAGGACTGCAACGCCGGCGCCAGGTTGAGGACTGGAAAGCCTGCCCTCGTACCCAAGTCCATAATTCGTCTCTCCGGGTAGAAAAGGTCGGCGACTCCGAGCTTCCTCATGAATTCTTCACGAACCGCTCTATCCGGATGAATCTGAATGCCATTGCTCAAGGTCACCACACAAAAGGCTGCACCGTGACTTCGCACATCATCACGCATCTGCACCAATAGTTCCTCTGTGATATCCCATGCCTCATTCCACAAAGCGTCTTCGGGTTGGCAATAGATCATGTCGCTTAGGCCAATCTCCTGAAATCCGCTTCTGGCGGCGACTTCCATTTGTTGCCTAAGTCTCACGGCCTGATCAATTCTATAGCTGGCTTCCTTGAAGACCCGTAGAAGGCGCGAGTGGTTAAGAAGCCAGTAATAGAGTTTGGGGATCGCACCCTCTCGCGAATGGTACCATTCAAGGTAGTCTTCATCGAGAATCAACCTGCCACCCCGATGCACGAAGTACGGCGTCCGTTTCTCGTGACCTAACGCGAAGGTATTATCACTTACATCATTGCCCGTAACGAACGCGAGGAGCACTAGGTCAGGAGAATATTTCCAGACCCGATGTTGGAGTGTCAATAACTCCAGCGCAGTCCCGTACCCCGGGACCCCAAAATTGAGCACTTCAATATGTTTTCCAGCGAAGACATTCTTTTTGGTCAGCTCACTCTCCATGACCGACCAGAAGGTCTTATCCGCCGACACTTGGAATCCTGCCGCATATGAGTCACCGAGAAGGGCGATCCGTATTGTCCCTGCCGGCTTCGCGAGAGTATGATCCCGGTCGCGAAGACCGTCTCGATTGATGCGAACGTAGGCCTCTCCCTCCCCGCGATACCAGCCCTGCGCCCCTGGCCGCAGAGCCGTGCCTGTATACCTATCGGGCCGATAGAAGTTCGGGCATGATATGCCGCCAATCAGAAGGAGACCTTCGCACACAATCAGCCCGACGACGGTTCCAAGGAGCGCGAGGAGCACTCTCTCCAACCAGCGCCTGGCCGAGGCTCCGTTCTGTCCCATCACTCTCCCCGACTGGGACTCATGCCCACCTCAGCGCAGAGAACACTCTGGCCCGCTCCGGATGTCTTGGGGCCTTCGGCACGACTATGCTCTCATCTCGGTGGGCCGCCGATCACCTTCGTTCACAACCCCCCGGGATGACTAACCCGGTAAAGATTGCAGTAATACACTCTCCCACCCTCACCGACTGAGTGAGATCGAAACGGCCAGACCCCCATTGGGATGAGACTCGGTTCGCCCCGAGCAAGTTCATGTGGAGATGACCCTAGAGATTGGATAACATACTCTGCCCCAGAGCGAGCCATCTGTTCCCTAAGCGAGAGACCCTGCAATTCCGGTGAAGCAAGTCCCCCCCCATCGGCTACCTCACACACGCCATGAGCTTCGTAAGACACGACCCCGATATCTGTTTCAACAAGAACCTTGTCGCCTGCCTTGCATCGCTCTCCCACCGCGCTGGCAGCCTGCCGCATGGTGCTCCAGTAATTCCCTTTGAAATCCCTAAGGACAGGGACAATATACTTCTCGTTGACGTATAGCATCATCGCCACATGACCGCAAAGGCACAGGATGCCAAACACCTTGATCACCGGCAGGCGCTTGGCCCCGCGATATTCTCGACCCAGGATTGAAACCACGAACGGGATCGTGGAGACCGCCGGTAAACAATACCGGCCGGGACTTTGTAGATATGTTGTTTTTGTGAGATAAAAGCCTAAGAGCGCCAACGGAAAGACCAACGCAGGCAAGAGCTCGTGTCGACGCGATCGACTCCCTTCACGCCTTGTGCTCCAGGCCAGCCCAGTCGCCAGGGTACAAATCAGAAGCAGTGAAAACACACATCCCGACAGGATGACTTCGCCAATCTGCTTTGCAACAACCTGGTTCCACACGTGGAACGCTGTGGTCTTGGCATAGTAGCTCGTTGGTTCGATGGATCCGAAATACAGATGACAAAAACCGACCCAACTCCCCGCGACAACTGCAAAGCCACCGAGTGTACTCACGAACGCCCTCGTCCTTCCTTGCTTCGGCACGAAGAAGAGTGAGATCAGGAAGGTCGCCAAGAGGATACCCAGCTCCGGCCGAACCAAGTAACCACCGCCGAGGATCATTCCTAGGACAAACCACCTCTGCCACTGGTCGCTGTCTTGATTCAAGATGTGATAATACGCATAAAAGGCAACGACGACGAACACCGAGGTCATTGTCGTCTCCATAACCACGCCTGTCCAGCGCCAGAGATGTACCTGGAACGCCGCCAGGACTACCGAGAGGATTCTCATCCAGGAGACGTCGCATAGAAGCACTGTGACCCTATGAATGCAGACTATTCCTACCATCGCACAAATACCCGAAACGACCTGCCCGGGTACGATGCCGCTGAGCCCCGCTGATGCCAGGCCGGCCAGCAACATCGTGAACAACGGGCTCGTCGACATGTTCACTCTCGTGCCTTGCGCAATACCCCATCCGAAACCGTGTGAAAGGTTCCGGACTATCGAGAGATGGATAAACGCATCGTCCGAACCCGGGTAATCGGGATAGCGGGCCACTTTGACAGCGAGGGGAATAGCCGCAAGGACAAGAATGATTAGGAGCTCGCGCCGTGAAGCCTTATGTATTCCTTGAGAAGGCATGACTGAAAGCGATCACCGTGATTGTGGAAGCGTACCTAGAGCGTGGCGGTGCAGGTCGATTGGACTTCTGCCTCGATGGCGTGGCGTCGCAAAGCAAGTTTCAGAATGCGTAAACAGCCCACGCTTCACTCATTCGATCGACAACATTCTTTGGCATCCAGGTGCTTAGGGGCGGGATTGAATTGTCCTCCCACACCTTCCGTCCTCCGATGGATTCGACAACCCTCCGGATGTCCGTTATCCCGACTTCTTCACCATACTCGCTTTCGACTCGCCCGGCTCGGCGGAGGGGCAGAACCACGAACACATGTGTGCCGACCGACCGCGCGGTCTCGACCACTTGCTGGAGGAGCTCCGGTCGCGCTCTCCCGAGATTGAAGAAGGGGCCTTGATGATAGAAGCGACCGGCGTCTCCGATCCCCATCACAATGTCACGGACATTGCTCTCCCTCTTGAGGTAGGCGTATGGGGCGGCGCGAAGGTTGTGGGCACGGATAGTGGCCACGACCGTGATGGCGCCGACAACGGTGGCCGTCCCCATTAGGAGCACCATCATCGTGTACGTTGCTCCACGTGAAGCGGCTCTACCGACTCTGGCTTCGAGATCGCGCTGAAGGTGGGGAACTGCATAGGAAGCGATCACATTGGCCGGGATGACCGCTGGGGCGAGATACCTGAGGCTGAAGTAGCGTTCAACCGAGAGCAGCGCCAGCAAACCACCGATCCAGCTCATCATGAACACCGTGACCAGGTTCCTCTCCCGAATCCCTTTGTAAACGCCCACGATAAACAGGACTGCCACAGGAGGGAAAAGAAGCTGACCTCCGAACAGAAGCGCTTTGAGATAGGCAACGATTTGCCAAGGAGGCCTCAGCGTATCGCCCCCAAGTTCACCCCGCCAGAAGTATTCGGGTGAAAAGAGCGCTATCCGAGTATAGAGAAGTGTATCCGAGCTGGCATAGAGGTACTGGGGAACGAGCGCCGCCGAGAAGAGGCCCGCTCCGCCAGCGAGCCACACCAGCTGCGCGCGGCTGATACTCCTCTTGCATAAGACACATGTAACTACGCCCGCTCCAAGGAGTACGACTTGTTGTGGCCTGGTCGCGGTGGCCAGGCCCAAGAACAGCCCCACACCCAAAAAATAATGCGGCCGGTTCGTCCGGAGGTATTGGAGAAACAACGCCACGCCGATTAGGCCGAAACTGACCGACAGCGCTTCGGTCATCACCGCCATAGATGACCGCCAGAAGAAATAGGACACCCCCGTCAAAACCCCCGCGAGCAGGGCCCCTGCGGTGCCAGCCAGTGGTAACACGATCTCGTAAATCAGAGCCAGGCTGACCAAGCCGGATAATCCGCTGAGGAGCGCCGCCCGGGATAGCTCTGAGCCGAACATTCGCATGAAGAAGGCGAGCACATATC
>VBOL01000364.1 GCA_005887945.1 Nitrospirota bacterium | reverse complement strand
TATTCGCCTGATAAGCTCGCCATAACCCGGTTTCTAGCCGAGTTTCTCTAACCCTCCAGGACATGTTCACATGTGATGCACCACGGACTGAGTCATCCCTGCCAACTATGCTGGTGCCAACCAGATTGGAAACTGATGCTGAGGCCCATCGATCGTCTTCTTCCCTGAAGATACAAGCCTGGCATAGGGCGGGGTCAAAAACCCTAGAGCAAGCCTGAGCTGTTATCTCGATTTTCTGCGACCATCCGCGTATCCTCTCGAAGGGGTCAAAAAGAAATGATTGAATTTCTGTATTGTCGAAAAGAATTTCCTATTCCTTCTCAGATCTCTTGGTGGTGGTGTCACTGAATCATTTTGTCTGGCCGATCGTCCTTGCTAGATTCAGTTGTCTGACTCTTGCGAGGGCCCTGTCCAACTAAATTGTTGAAATGTCATGCGTGGGGAGCTTAGCAGACACCGGCATGAGGTTTGCTCCGTCTTGGGTAGAAGCGGGACAGCCATGAGGCCACCTCCATGATCGAGAGTACATTTGCCCGGATAAGCCGTGCCGAGACCCTTTGGCACGAGGGCCAAACAACCGAGGCTCGTGCTGCGCTCTGTTCGCTTGCCCAGGATATGACCGCAAAATGGTGGGCACGCCTGGAGTCACTTCACGTACTCGCCCGTTTGGTGCTGAAGGATAACGCGGTCTGTAGCTCCCAAGCGATGTGTGCTGAATTACCCGCAGAGGGCAAACAGAATATCCAGCTTGAGATCGCGGAACTACTTGCGGCTGAAGAGAAAAACACTGCTCGGTTTATGTGTGCCTCCGATACGATCCGATGGAATGCGGCACAACTACTGTCTCAGTTTCCTGGACAACGTGAGCTAGTCGAACAGGTATGGGAAGAGTTGGCCCGCAATGGCAAATACGAAAAGGTGAGCATTTGTGCGGTCGACAAGCTAAAGGAGCGTGGGAGAGCCGACGTATTGGTCGAAATTGGCGGCAATCAGTCCACTGTTCCTCTTGTCCGAAAGCGCGTGGCCGCTGCGTTGAGGGAGTTAGGTCAAGCAAGTGAAGCAGAAACAATTCTTCGAGATATGGACTCCACGGAAAGTAAAATGGACCACAAGGAGTTCATTGTGAACCCATCAAAATGATGCACCGACGCCCCTGAAACATCAACTGCATCCCGACAGCCTTTCAACGGGGTTTTTGGACGCACCCCTCTAACTTGTTCCCCCATGCTACTTTGACCATATAGATCAAGTGAAGCCAGGCGAGTTCCCCCGTGTTCCCCTGCAGGAGCCAGCTCACCTCCTTCTGTCCGACAACCTAGATCTCTTATGTATCCATCGTCCTCCGTGTTTACAGCATAGGGGTACGACCCTTCTCTTCGCCGCAATCTTCAAGGCGCCATGCCCATTCCAGCGCGCGTCGCAACGTGCCAGTATCATTGAACTATTCAAGCCCACATTATACGACTTGACTCCCATACTCATTGCGCCCAGGGTGATATTGTCCGATGTGAACCTCCGCTGACTGTCCTATTCTCTTGCGCTTCCTGATCCGTCCCGGCGTGACTGATCCCTCAGTCTCCGCCGCTCCGATGCCAGAGTTTCTCTGAAAGGCTGCATGCCTTCTGTCATGGTCTGCTGATCCATAGCGGCTTGGACCATGGACATCATGCAGAGGATTCTTGATCCACGTCCGGATCTCTATGAAAGGAGGTTGTTATGTTGTACTACGCACTGATGTTTTTGGTGGTTGGAGTGATGCCGGGGTTCTGCATTTTTGGCCGGAGTGGCCGCGATCGCGGTCCAAATTTCCTGGGTTCTGTTCTTGATCGGGATCGTGTTGGTCGCGGGCCATGTGATCACGGGGCGCACCGCTCGGGTTGCGTGACTGGGGGATGTCGGCTGTCCGACAGTTTCCCGGCGTGAAGTCTGTGAAGAACGATCTTACGGTGAAGGAGAAGGCCTAGGGGTTTTACTCGCACGACACATGCGCTCTCCGTCCATCGATATCCGACCACCGCGGGGTCGACGGACGACAGAGCTGCTCATTCAGTCAACCCTTAACAAGACGAGAGCGTGAGGAGGTATACGATGAGCAAGGAAACTATTTCAAATCCCGCGACGCCGACCATGTCGGCCGGCACGCCTCAGATGAGTCCGAACGATGCGCAGGCTCAAGACCGCATTGCGCTGCTCGCGTACGAACTGTACGAGCAACGGGGTCGGCAGGAAGGCCGGGCCTCGGAGGACTGGGTGAACGCGGAACGGCAATTGGTTAGCGCATGGAGTAAGTAATCACACAAACCAGCGGTCGAATGGACATCCATGTCGATTACCAGAGGAGATGAAGCCATGAACACATTTTTACGTTGGGACCCTATCAGCAGAACTCACTAGAATCCTTTCAAGGATCGGGAGGAATTCGAAAGCCGGTTGGCGACGATGTTGGCCACTCGGGCGGCGTTGAGTGACGGATTCAAGGAAGCCATGACGGTGGCCGAGTGGTCGCCGCTGGTGGACATTATAGAGGATGAGAAGCAATTCCTCATCAGGGCGGAATTACCGGACATGAAGAAGGAGCAGGTCAAGCTCACGGTGGAGAACGATGTCCTGGCGATTTCCGGCGAAAGGAAATACGAGAAGGAAACCAACGGGCACAAGCATCATCGGATCGAACGTGCCTACGGGAGCTTCATGCGGAGCTTCTCGCTTCCGGAGAATACGGATGGGAGCAAGCTGTCGGCCGACTACAAGGACGGCATGCTCACCGTGCGTCTCCCGAAATCAGAGAAGGCGAAGTCGAAAGCCATCGAGGTCAAGGTGGCCTGGGGTCCTTGCGTTGATCTGGGGATGGGGAGCGTTAGGGAAGGCGTTCTTAGCTGATCGTGATGATGGAGTCTTCCTGACGCTCCGCGCTCGTTGCTTCCACATTATAGGTTCCCACACGCGCCCGTCTGCTGGACAGACCAGCACAAGAGGACCTGATCGACTGATCCACCTCCGGTTTCATTCATACACCTAACTCGGTGTCTTTGAAACCGGCAGCAGCCCACTTCGCAGGAAGCGACAGCATGCTCATTTGTAACAATCACTCCAATATCTAGTAAGAACCCCGTCCCTTTCTTAATCGCAACTTGCACTGCTTCAGGGGGTGGTTCTGGACCGAGAAGGAGATAAACGTGCTTCATTGCATTTCTTCCAAGCTGCCCCGCAGCATCCAGAGTCCACTGAGTGGCAATCGGAATTTCATGTGTATCCTGATCGAGTGCAATGCAAGGTGACACTGAAAGCAGAATGCTCAGCACAATCATTACCAGTTGTACTTTCACCGATCACTCCTTATATGGTCGTAGAGACCTTCCCCATGCTTTTTATCGACAATTTGTCGCCACTCGATATCCCGCCGCTTCCGCCTCTTCCGCACTATTAAACTCCACTCTATTCTTTGGCGCAATCTGGCTGTAGTTTGGGCAGTCTGGGCGGTGGTAGATATGGCTTCGTCTGTTGCCGATGGATGATGGGGTAGGAGGAGGATGTGGAGTCAGACGAGGGATCAGGCTCAACCGCACCAAGCTGTGGCGGGCCGCGAGAAGTACCCCTACTCTCGGCTTCGCTATTCAGCGGCACCAGGTCTGAGAGGTCGAGTGATTGCCCCCGCCTGGCCTTGCGATAGACCCACGGCGGCACGGGGATGTTCGGGGGGACGGTTTGAATTTAGAAAGCTAGAAGTTTACCAATCAATAGAATGATGATACCGATGAGACTCCACAACGTGAGAGACAGGCGAATTCCATTAAGAATTCCCGTTGTAGCCGCAAGAGCGTCAACCTCCTCCTCCGTAATGTCCGGTACCACGCTCAGCCGAGGGGAGCGGGTCTTGGCTTTGGGTGGTTGAAGTACGCCCAGGCTCTCGTCGGCTAAGGCTAAATTTCCCCACGATTGCGGATACTGCTGTGTTTCCCGTTGTCCTTTCGTTCGCATGAACGCATTTCCCCCTTTCTCACAATTCGCCATGAACCCCCTGCAGCGTGAATATGTCATGATCGCGCTCTTTGGTGCGGGCCTTGAAACTCGCCCCTCATCGTACCTCATGCGAAAAGGATACCGCAGGCCATGGGCCCCGCAAGACCGAAAAGAGCTATCTCGGAAGTAAGTTCCTGGATTTAAAGGGGGGATGGTCTCTGGGAGAATTGCGCAAGTCTTTGATGGATGATTGTGGAATTCCCTTCTCTTTCCGCACCCGTAGCGCAGGTGGCGAGTCCGCTCTCTTTGTTGCTCATCGGTCCATTTATTTTGACCTGTTTGCCGCTCTTCTTAACTTTGAAATAACACCACCCCTCAAGTGGCACCCCCCGTACGTCAATGCGCATGAGACTCCTACCAGATTTTTGCACCCTGGAGACAAAAAGCGGCTTGTGCGGCAGGCGGGAGAGGCCTGTTTAAGGAACCTACCGCCTAGACTTGGACATGCGGGTGGCATGCGCAATTGGCGAGTAGAACAGAAAGGGAAGCCTGCATGGAAGGCTATTGAGAAAGAAGGTTGTTAGAGCAGGCCGTTCTGCCGCCAACATCTTTACTTCCTCTTCCGCCACTCCCACGGCGGCACCGGCTGCGGATCGGCCCTCTTGTGTTTTGCGCTCACCACCATTTCGAGTCATTCCCCCCCGCCTCTTGAGGAATAGACCCGTACCCTTTTCCATACTACCCTGGACATAGCATGATGGCTTTTGATACACAGCCCTGTGGGGATAGTCCTGAGTTTACTATTGACTGCGTGCTAGCGAGCGGAAGCAGGCAGCTTGAAGCGGACGGCTGCGTCCTCGAATACTTAGAGGGTGGGTATCAGCTCACCACCCCTGATCACCTGCGAGCAGGGGATCTTGTGAAAATCCAATTATGGTTGGAAGGCGAAGAGGCCTTTATCGACATCCGGCTGGCGCAAGTCAGAAGGGTTCACAAGCACTGGATCGGGGTGGAAGTGATCCAGGTGAGCTCAGATGACCGGATGAGACTGACACGATTTCTCGATGCCCCCGCACCCATGCACATCGAAGAACCTGCGCTCACCGACCACCTTCTCATTCGGGCATAGCGCGGCGTGAACCTCTCCGGGTGGAATCACAACCACAGCTCTATTCGGGGAAGGTGTCAAGCGGCGGGCATGCCTGAGGCGACTGTTCAGACAGAAC
>VBOL01000363.1 GCA_005887945.1 Nitrospirota bacterium | reverse complement strand
TGGATTTGACCCCTTTGCAGCTATCCTTCAACCCTCCAGTGAGTTGAAGGTGTTTATGAGACAACCTCTAGTCAGTTGATCCGACAGCACTTCCCCATGGAGAACCGCTTTGTCCGGCTATACTCAATCGGACCCTAGCCAGGATGGTGTTCCGTTTGAATCAACGCTCGCGAACGACTCTCAGCTATTGAGGCCCCTTCAGGTGGACTTCGGCCTAGTGTTGCATCGACCCATTGAGACCGCCGTATTAATCAGGCATTTACGCTGCTTTGAGTCATGCCCTTACGAGCGAAAGGTCTACTCGGCTCGCAGGGCCTCGACGGGATCAACGGTGGCCGCTCGGCGAGAGGGAAGATAGCTGGCAAGCCAGGCAGTTGCCACGAGTCCGAGCGAAGCCGCAGCATAAGTTATCGGGTCGACGGGCCTTACGTTGAAGAGCAGCGACGACAGCAGTCGCATGGATACGATAGCCCCGATAAGGCCGCCCGTTACGCCGATGCCCGTCAGCAATAATCCGTGACGCACAAACATGCGCGTCAGTTCTTGCTGTTGTGCGCCGAGCGCCATGCGAATGCCGATCTCTCTGGTGCGCTGCGACACCGAATACGCGATCACGCCGTAGATGCCCACGACACCGAGCAGCAAAGCCATGCTCCCCGCAACACCAAGCATGATCAGAGTGAACGTGGTGCGAGCCAGCGATTTCCCGTAATAGTATTGCAGCGTATGGACCTCTGCGAGCGGAAGATTGGCATTTACGCTCCAGACCGCTACCTGGACATTCTTCAAAAAGCTCTCAGAGCCCGCGCGCGAGCTCCGGATGACAAAAGCGACATCGCGTCGCACTGAGATTTCTTCACTTTCGAAGTGGTCCATAATGAGGGGCCAATAAACGGCAGTCGGAGCCTTCTGATTCACACCATCATCACGAACGTCCCCTACGACGCCGACGATTTCTCGCCAGTCGTCCTTCGTACCAACGCGAATGCGCTTGCCGAGCGCCTCTGATGGATCGCGCCAAAACTCCCGGGCGATATTTTCGGAAACCAGAGCCACGGGAATCTTCTTGTACGTATCCGTCCAGGTCAGGTCGCGTCCCGCAATCAGCGGAATGCTCATCGTCCCGATAAACCCAGATGAAACAAACTTAAACAAGCGAAGAGGAGGAAGCCGGCCCTCGGCATACGTGCGCCCTTCTACAAAGATCGGATCGTGCCACCCCCCGAAGCTCATAGGAATTCTGGTGCTGATACTCGCCGAGGAGACTCCTGGAATCGCCTCGATTCTCCGCAAGATGTCTTCCTCCATGCGGACCACGCGCTCCGGCTCCTTAACCTGCGCTTCTGGGATGGAAATACGAAAGGTTTGCAGTTCGGCAGGTCGAGTGAATCCAGGATTCACGTTTGTCAGGGCGCGAAAGGTCCGAATCATGAGGCCGGAGCAAATCAACAGCACCAGCGCGAATGCCACCTGGACAACCACCAGCACGTTCCGCGCCCGATGTTGTTCCTTGCTTTGGCTGAGGCCGCGTGCTCCCTCGCGAATCCCTGTAGTCAGACGCGACCCGGCATACTTGATGATGGGCACGCAACAGACCAACAAACTGGCGAAAAGCGCCGCGACCAAAGTGAAGAGCAAAACCGGCCCGTCTATGCTGATCTCGCGGATGCGCGGCAGCCCCGAAGGCGCTATGGCACGCAAAACACGCAGGGTGGCGTACGCCAATCCTAACCCGAAAGCACTGCCCAGCAACCCAAGAATGACGCTCTCCTGAAGCAACTCCCCAGCAATACGGCTCCAACCCGCGCCCAGCGCAGCACGCAAGGCCAACTCTTGCCTTCGTCCTTCGACTCTGACCAGCAGCAGGTTCGCCGCGTTAGCGCACGCAATCAACAACACCATTCCGATCGAGCCCATCAACACCCAGAGCACATTCCCCACATCACCGACCACGTCCTGTTTCAAAGGCCTGGCGTTCGGCGCGATGCGCGCATTCTGAAACATGTTCATGCCGAAGCCCGGCGGCGGCGCAAAGCTCGTCATGACGATGGGAAGCATTCGCGCAATGTCGGCGTTGACTAGCTGCATCGTGACTCCCGGTTTGAGCCGGGCAAGGCCTTGGTAGCTGAAGTTCCCCAGGTGTATCTTATTGCGGTTAAAGCGGAACGGCAGGATCAAGGCAGGATCTTCCCAGTCCAGAAAATGAAACTTCTGCGGCAGGACGCCGATGATTAGCCGTCCTCTGCCGTCAACAACCAGAGTTCGCCCCACCACGGAAGCGTCCCCGCCGAACTTCCGGCGCCAATATCCATAGGTCAGGATTATCGTTTCGGGGGTTCCCGGCGAGTCATCCTCCTTGCTGAAGCCGCGTCCCACGATTGGCTGTATGCCAAGAAGCGGAAGCGTGCCGTCAGTCACCAGCAAAGCCGAGACCTGCTCGGGTTCTGCGATTCCGGTCACGCTGACAGAATCTCCTGTATATAGACCGATGTCCTGGAACGTGCGTCCCTGTTCGCGAAAGATGAAATAATCCGATGGCGAGAGGTCTGCATCCTTGAGGTTAATGCCCGGAGCTGTAAGCCAGACTCCCACCAATTCGTCGGCGCCAGGATACGGCAGAGGCTTCAAGAGCACGCCTTCGAGGACGCTGAAGACTACAGTGTTAGCTCCTACGCCCGCCGCAAGCGTGACCAGCGTTATGACCGTGAACATTGGAGCGCGGACCAATCTCCGCAGAACCTGCCGTAGCTGATTTTTTATGGAATTCATGAAACTCCGTCTGCCGGACGTGATTTCTGGAAATTGCTGGGAAAACCTCAATTGTTGATACGTAAGAACGGCTACGAAGTTCCAAAAGAAACGTGCCGGACTCTCGTCAACCCGGAAGTGGTTCCACTTGCCTGGTAAGTCGCGTAACCGGACATTGAGAATTCGGCGGTTCTCGGAGACGCCAAAAGGGGAGTCTGATATGGCTAGTCGTCGGGAGGCGGCTAACGATGAAGCGCAAACTCAAGAGCGGGCATTCCCGACTGAAAACAAAGCTCGGCCTTCCCGACTTGGAGAACGCCAAGATCGCCGTGATCGTAAGCTTAAGGTCGTTCGAATCGCAGCGCAGTTATCGGCATTCGATCGATGAGTTTGTGGCTTGGTATTGCTCCGCTCCGCGACTGTCGTTTAACAAGGCGGTCGTGCTCCGTTACCGACTTCATCTCGAAGATCGCCACCTGGCTGGAGGGACCATCAACGTCAGGCTGGCAGCCGTACGACGGCTGGCATATGAAGCAGCAGATTCTGGACTGTTGAGCCCCG
>VBOL01000362.1 GCA_005887945.1 Nitrospirota bacterium | reverse complement strand
TCGACGTCATGTTGAAGTGCTGGTGGGTTGTCGTGCTTTGCTGGATACTCCTGGCCAAACAGGGGATTCGGAAGCACCATGACACAGCACAGAGTGAGGAGCAATCGGATCAGCATGCTAAGGCGGACACTAATGCGTTGGCTGTGAATCTCAGAGCGAAGGAGTCTGGCAGTGATCCTGATGGACAGATACACTCCAGGGTATTACCATGAATTCTGGATACGAAAGGAGATGTATCGTCGTGGAATCATCGGTTAGCGGCTAGCGTACGGGTCATGTCGACTTAAGTCTTCCTTGCACGTAGGCAATCACCTCCGAGACCGTGGTAAAATTCCTAAAGTCTTGGTCAGGAACTTCAAAATCAAACGCTTCTTCTAAATAGAAGACCAGCTCGATTGCATCGGCCGAGTCCAGGCCAAGATCGTTCCGCAAAGAATGGTGAGGCTGAATCGCGTTGACGTCCAGCTTCCTACGCTTTGCAAGTTCGGTCCGAATCCGTTCGGCGATCGTTAAGTCAGGAGCCATTTCGATCTTTCCCCTCCGGATTTCAGGATTATATTGAAAATAGCTCCCTGCATCAACAGCACGGCTAACAGTTTAAGAAGAGAGAGACACTTGACCGGCGTGCAAGTGTCGATGTGACTGCTTGCCCGCTAGCTGACGGAGAAAGAATTTTCCCAAATTCTCCGCAACGACTTCCTTCTGTTTATCCACCGTGATAACGTGATAGCAATCATCCAGCAACACCAACTGTTTGTCCTCCGATGAGATCTCGTCGAAGACTATGGAGGCATTGCGGGGGCTGGTCATGTCATCGTCACTCGCTTGGAGAATCATCGTGGGGGCCGTGACTTCGCTCAGTTGTGCACGAACTCGCACAATGAGCCGGTCGATTTCCGTGAGAGTCCTCAACGGAAAAATCGGGTAGCCCTTCGTTGCTGCAGATGGAATAGGCGGTACAGCGCCATTGGTCGCCTTCCGTTGAGCCCACCAATCGTTCATCCACTCACGAAGAATGGCAACTGGACTGTAGGCTTCTCGCACCACGCTTTGAAGCTCCTCGTCCTTAATTCCGAAAGGAGGTCCGTCTATGTGGAACAGCAGATGTTGCAAGGGAAGAGGGACTACCTTCATGGAGAATGGGAGGATGGCGTCATACCAGGGAGTATTCCATCCATCATACACGAACGTAGGCGAGAGGACTCCAACACCGTCGACATGGACGACTGTTGACGCTTCTAACGCCAAGAGAGCCCCCGCACTCAGGCCCGCTACAAACACATACTCGTATCGATCTCGTGCAAAAGAAAGCTGCATTTGTACATGCGCCCGCCAGTCCTGTTCGTTGGTCTTGACGAGATCTCTGAGTCTGGTGCAATGTCCGGGAAGGGTCGTCGTATAGATATCCCATCCGTTCTTCCGCGCCATTTCCCGTGCGAGGTAGAACATCTCGGCGGGAGTGCCGGTGACACCATGTATAAGATAGACCAGAACATTCGACTCCGCGTGTAGAGCGAAGTCTGTCTTCTGGCGATCTACCATGTTATCCAAGAGCCCCGCACGTCTCACTCTATGCGGTCTCATCAGGCCTCCGCACATGTGGTGAATAAGTGATCGAGCAATTCGAGCCCCAAGTCAATCTCCTCCCTCGTAATGTCCAATGACGGCGCCAGCGTGAACACATTCTTATAATGTCCGCCGATGTCCAACACCAAGCCCATGAGACCGCGCGAGGTCGGAATCCCTCCGGCGAGCCCTGCTTCAAAGATCCGGTCTGCGAGGGCTTTATCCGGAGTGAATCGGTCCGGTTTTGTGACTTCGATACGAAGGGCCAACCCTAACCCGGACACATCACCGATCGTCTTATGACGTTTCTGCAGCGTTTCGAGCTGCCGCAGAAAGTACGCACCGGATTCCATCACCTTCTTCTCGTAATGTTGCTGCTCAATCCACAAGAGGGTCGCGAGCGTCGCCGCGGTCCCGAGCGGATTTGACGCAAAGGTCGAATGCGTGGACCCCGGTGGGAACTTCTCCGGTGAAATGAGCGCTTCGTGTGCCCAGAGTCCCGAAATGGGATTCAACCCGTTTGTCATGGCCTTGCCGAAAACGATGATGTTCGGCTTCACTCCAAAGTGCTCGATGGCCCAAAATTTCCCAGTGCGGAAGAATCCCATCTGAATTTCATCGTCCACCAGGAGAATCTTGCGTTCGTTGAGAATCTTTTGGAGCCGTGAGAAGTACTCCGGCGGTGGGATGATGTATCCCCCTGTGGCCTGCACTGGCTCTACATAGAAGGCGACAAACTCCGGCTCATTGGCCTTGGCATCCCAGAAGGAGTTGTACTCGGTCTCGAAAAGCCGCTCGACCTGGTTGACGCAATAGTAGTCACACGAGTCCAGCGTCTTCCCATAGGGGCAGCGGTAACAGTAGGGAAAGGGCACGAAGTGCGCTCGATTGGAGAAGTGTCCGAAGCGACGGCGATAGCGATAGCTCGACGTGATTTCCGATGCCCCCAACGTGCGCCCGTGATACCCGCCCATGAAGGCCATGAACAGGCTCTTGCCGGTGGCATTCCGCACGAGCTTCATGGAATCCTCAATCGCCTGCGCCCCTCCCACGTTGAATTGGATTCGCCCCTCCAGACCGAACGCCCGCAAGCATTCAGTGGCCAGCTTTTCGGATACCAGCACTTTCTCTTCATGGAGATATTGGCAGGCGAGTTGCGGGAGACGGTCTAACTGGGCCTTCAGTGCATCGATGATGGTCTGGTTGCGATAACCGAAGTTGACCGCCGAGTACCACATTTGCAGATCGAGATAGGGTTTATTCTCGCGGTCGTAGAGGAAGCTCCCCTCACAGTGTTGGAAGAATTTTGGCACAGGCGAGTAGTGGACGGTGTCCCCCTGTGAACAGTATTTTTCCTCT
Organism: Nitrospirota bacterium; assembly: GCA_005887945.1. Taxonomy (GTDB): domain Bacteria; phylum Nitrospirota; class Nitrospiria; order Nitrospirales; family Nitrospiraceae; genus Palsa-1315. Next base: position 3,006 of record VBOL01000362.1, on the reverse strand, counting down.
TTCTCACGGAGTGCCTCTTCGCTGAGCTGGACCATTGGGAGAGGGTTCATGCTATGCGGGCCTCCTTTACGAAGAGACGGTCGACCACCTCGGCTAGCGTCTCGAATGGTATGCATGGAATGCCAGTCCGCTCGCACCACTTCCGGAGCGTTCCTTTGGCAAACACGGTCTGCATTTTTCCTGACACACACTGATCGGACTGGCCGTCACCGATGTAAACTGTCCGCGCAGACGAGGGCCCCGTCGTGCGCGTCATGACACATTTGCAGGTGCCGGCTCCGCTGCGACATTCCTGTGTCGCAAACGGGAAACTCAGCGCCAGGCGCCCTTGCGCATCCCACCAGAGATGATTCGAGAAGACGGGCAAATGCAGCAGCCCGTGCCGGTGCAGAATCTTCTCCACAATGAAATCGAGGCCGTCGCTGACGATGGTCAGCGACACCCCGCGTTCCTTGCAGCGCTGATCCAGATCGAGGATGCCTTCATCAATTGGCAGATTAGCGGCGAAGGCTGCCAACGTTTCCCGATCAGCCTGGATTAGCTCAACTTGCCGGGCCAGGCATTCCTGGCTTGTGATTTCGCCATTCACCCACCGCTGCTCCCATCCCTGCCAGGCCGGCAGAGCAAAGGCCTCGAGTACGGCATCAGTGGCATCCACCCGGGTGATTGTGCCATCAAAATCGCAAAAGATATCCGTCACATCTACGGCTTCGCGTGCAGACCGTTGCGGTTGTTTCTCAATGCCCGTGTTCAACACGTACACCCCCCTTTGACCTAATAAAAAACACTGGTGCCCTGGCCAGTACAAAACTCGCCTGATGTGGAAAAGGGGAACCAGAGCTGGAAGGCGACCGTCAGCGCCACCGGACGAGCACGATCGAACCGCCGCGGATCTATGCGGTTGCCGGATCCGAACTCGTCGGACTGGGTGTCTTCGCTCTGGTTGGGATTGCCTTCTGTGGACGAACTGATAAGGACATCCGAATAATGCACTGCGAAATGGTGCTCTCCGGCCGGCCCGTTCCTAATAACGCTGCGCGCCGCAGAATATTTCTCCGGGGCCATGAGTCCCTGGAGCAGGAACAGCGGATCGGCCAAGAGCCATGTAGCCAGCCATACTAGAATAAGGCTGCGTACGAATGCCCTTCCGTATCTCAACATAACGAAATCAATCCTGGACTGGAAGATAGTGAAACCCCGTGTAAACTTACCATAACATACGGCCCTTAGACTATAAGTGTATTGAGCCGTCTAAAATCTTACCAAGCGACCGATCATTGCGTCATGTGTATTTCTTACCCTCCGGGGTGCGAGGCCGAAGGAGGGGAGGATGGAGGCGGGCGAACGTTATCACATTTCACTAAAATCGAGTCCAAAAAAGCCCGCTGAACTTTCGATTCAGATTAACAATCGGGGGACCTTCGCTGTGATTTGTGATAGACGAGGTCAATATTCACACACTCTATCGATTCAATAGAATCACAGTGAGAGGTCTCTACTGACGTCTCCCCGGAAAACGACGGCAGGTTAGAACTAGAGTACGATGGCGGCTTCGCCGGTCCCGCACGAAAGGAGCGGACCCATGAAGCGGTCAACGTTCTCGGAGGAACAGATCGTGTACCCGATCCGACAGGCAGAAGCCGGCACTCCGGTCGGCGACCTCTGCCGGCAACTCGGGGTGAGTGATGCTACCTTACTCGTGTCGATGTCAGTGAACACGTCTCCTCATGCCGCCTACTCAGGCGAGAGGCTGCCCCCTCAGCGACAATCGCGTCTCGGTTTCCTTCCCCGTTCCACACTCGACCTTGGACTGGCCGCACGTTGTGCATAGATGCGGCCCTAGGGCTTTCGAGGTGTGGCACACCTCCAGATCCGCTGAACCACATTCACAGCAGAAGGCCAGATCTATACGAAAGAGGTCTTGGTACAACCGAGCCACTCTGCAGCCCACGATGTCATCTCCTCCTTAAGAAGGCGGTCGTGACTATTTAGGGCTGTAGTGTAAGCAATAACTGTCGTTCGAGTCTGTTCAATATTAAACAGTGGTGAAGAATAGTTAGAGGTTGCCGTCGGACATTGCCCTTGGCTTTATTTAAAGGGGAAACTAGTCGTGCGGGACGATGTTGAGGAGGGAACCGTGAACATGCAAGCCGTTGTCGTCGTGAATGAAGCCGAGCTTCCTGAATTTATTCATAAAGAAACTGATTCGCGACCGCGTTGTGCCGACCATTTTGGCGAGCGTTTCCTGGCTGATCTTCGGAATGATCGGCTCGGGCTTGGTTTCTTTCCCAAAGTGGGCCAACAGCAGCAGCATCCGCGCCAGACGTTTCTCGCTGGAATTAAAGAGCTGATCCACCAAGTCCGATTCGATGCGCAGGTTGCGCGTGAGGAGATAGGTCATGAACCGCTCTGCGAAGGTGGGCTCGTCGTGCAGTGTGCGGATCATCGTGGGCTTGCCAATGCGCAGGATGGTGGACACGTCCAGGGCGGTTGCAGTTGCCACGCGCACCATCTGTCCGGTGAGGCAGGATTCCCCAAAAAAAGCTCCGCGCTCCAGAATCGCGATGACGGCTTCCTTGCCTTTGGCGGAGAGCACGGTGAGCTTGATCTTGCCCTCCTGAATGTAGAAGACGGCGTCCGCCGCATCTCCTTGCGAAAAGATGATTTGCTTCTCTTTGGCCTCAAGAATTCTTTTCCCACCGTTGACTTTGGCGAGAAATGTGGTGACATTGAACGGCGGGGGGAGCTCGTGTGCCATAGGGTATGGCCTCCACTATTAATTAGTTACCACTGGACCTGGAATTAATTCAAGTCTTGTCCTGAACCGAATACGAAGCGAGCCCTGGCGATGAGGGAGCAGAAACTCATCCAGAAGTAGCGTTGTGCTCATTTTGTGCTCAACTCCACCTCATTCCAGCCTCTTCCAGCCAAAGTTCGTATTTCTGGTCTTCCCCTGATTTTGTGGACACCTTCCAGGCATAATTCCCCGAGGGAGGTGCGTAATGG
>VBOL01000360.1 GCA_005887945.1 Nitrospirota bacterium | reverse complement strand
CGAGAACGAGAGGACATCGCCTGATGGATCGATGGGCCGCACATTGGGGGGATCAGCTCCGCATTCAACACAAGGTATGGGTGGTGCTCCTGCTGCTCTGTGTGCCGCTCAGTGCAGGCATTGCCATTCACCTGTATGTTGTCAAACAGCTGCTTGCGCTCCAACAACAACGGCAGGAGCTCATGCTGGCTGATGAGCAGGTAGATGTACTGGGGCGACTCGCCATCGATATTGAAGACGGCTTTCGCGGCTATGTCTTGACCCAGCAACCCGCCTTTCTTGCTCCACTGGCTGAAGCAGAAGCGAAGCTCGACCAGGCGTTGTCGGATGCCACAACGTCACTCGCGAGGCTATCGGGTTCTCCGAACAGTCTCGCGCCAATCGAACAACGACTGAAATACCTTCTGCGCTCGAAGCATGAATTGATCGCAGACATTCAGAAGGGGCAGGCGGACAAAGCGTTAGCGTACGTGCGGTCGGGTGAAGGGCTTCGACTGTCCGATCTCCTCCGCAAAGACTTCCGGACCGTCGAAGATCGCCTGCAGGGGCAGCGAAATTCGTTGAACGAACAAGCGGATGCGTTGTCGCAGCGAACGTTTGTAGGACTGTGGATCACGCTGGCCGGTGTGGTCGCGCTGGGATGGATTGTCTCGCGCCTACTGGCCCGTTCTCTCACAGATCCGATCACGCGGCTGCAATCCGCCACTGCTAGGATCGGAGCGCAAGTCGATGTGGCCGGGATCACCGAACTGTTGGCCACTGGCCGAGGAGCGAAGGACGAACTCGGTCAGTTGGTAGAGGCTTACCTCGCCATGGCTCGCCGCATCCAGACGAACATTCGAGAGATCGAAGCACTCGACACCATCGGCCAAGAGATCAACACCATCGGCTCGGACGATCTGAATAGCGCGCTCCAGCGTATTCTGGACCGGGCAGTGGAATTGGAGCAAACGGATATCTGTCTGGTGCTTCTACGCGATCTACGAACGGGGTGTTGGATTGTTGAAGCTGCATCCGGCGAATGGAACGACCGTTTGAAGAGATGGGTCATGCCGTGGGAGGAACTTCCGGTCAGTGTTCAAGCGTTTGAGACGCGCCAGGTGGCCACCGGGGAACGGCTTGGTTCGGATGGGTGGCCGCAGATGTTCCGGCACAACTTGAACGGGGGCAGTATGCGGGCAATTCCATTGTTGGCGCAGGGGATTCCGTTCGGTGTTCTGTCGTTTCTGAACGAGCGACCCCGGGCAGCGCATGAGTGGAATCAGCGCCTGGCTGAAGGGTTGGCCCAGGAAGCTGCGCTGGCCATCTCAAATGCGCGGCTATACGAAACGGCACAACAGAAGCAGCGGGAGTTGGTGACACGTCTTCGACAGCTCGAGCATCTGGCAGAAACCTTGGCTCATGATCTCAAGGGGCCGGGGGCTCGCATGGAAGAACTCGCACGGTTGCTGGTCCAGCAGGACAGGGGGCAATTCGATGACCGGACGAAGCGGTGGTTATCCCTTATCGAAGAGAATGGTAGGGATCTTGTGCAGCGAGTGGAAGGGATCTTGACCGTGGCTCACGTGGGCGCGGATCAAGAGACCATCACGGCTGTCGATCCAACTGCGATTATTCGTGAGGTGTTGAAAGCCCGAGCTGATGAGATCGGGCACCTTCGTGCCGTGGTACATGTTGAACCAGGATTACCGCTCGTCGCCTGTCATGGTCCCAATCTCCGGCAGATCTTCGATAACCTCGTCTCGAACGCACTGAAATTCACTCGAGAGGGAGAGCCACCCGTGCTAAGGATCAGCGGGCGGGTACAAGGTCCTATGGTGGCTTTCTCTGTGGAGGATCAGGGGATCGGGATCCCTCCGACCCAACGTACTCGAGTGTTTCAGCCGTTTGTCCGTTTGTTGATGTCTGAGGCAGCCGGCAACGGGATCGGCTTGACCATCATTCAGCGCATCGTGGAACTGTATGGCGGCAAGGTGTGGATCGACGGAGCCGAGGGGCCAGGCTGCACAGTACAATTCACGCTCCCGAGTGTTCAGGAGCGAGAGGGAGCCTCGAATGCTAGGATGCAGGCGTCGAGGGTCCCCGATGTGGTTGATGTCGTTCGGCGAGGGGTTCTGTGAGGAAGGGGGAGATGATGATGACACGTGGCGGAGTGTCCGACATGCGAGCGACCAAAACCAAATCCAAAGCACCGTTCACGATCCTGATCGTCGAGGACAACGCAACGGATGTTGAATTGATGCTGCACGCCCTTGAATCGGCGGATCTGAAACCACTCGGGGGAGATTTCGATATGGAGGTTCGTGCCACGGCAGAAGGGGCCTTGCAATTGCTCGGGGAACGGGCCGTCGATCTTGTGCTGACCGACATGGTGTTGCCGGGAATGGATGGGTTGGATCTCGTCAGCCGCATTCAAAAGATCGACCCAAACTTGCCGGTGCTGATGGTGACGCGGATGAACGCGGTTCCTCTGGCCGTAGACGCGATGCGGCGCGGCGCCTTCGACTATGTGCTGAAGCCGGTCAATGCCGAGGACTTGGGGGTGCGACTGCATCGGGCGATTCGAATCTCTGAGATCCTGCGCAGGCATTCGGTGTACGAACAACAGGATCGACAGGAGTTTGCAGCCAATAGTTTCGTGGGGAGTGGCGTCGCATTCGAGCAAATTATGCGGAGTATTCGTGAGGCGGCCCAGGTCCGCTCGACGGTCTTAATCACCGGTGAAACCGGAACCGGAAAGGGGATGATTGCACGGGCAATCCATCAGCAGAGTCCTGAGTGCGATCGGCCGTTTCAAGTGATCGATTGTACGACAGTTCCCGAGGGGATGATGGAATCCGAGCTGTTCGGGCATGTACGGGGCGCCTTTACCGGCGCGATCGTCGATAAGCCGGGGCTTATTGAGTTGGCGAACGGCGGCAGCGTGTTCCTCGATGAAATCGGGGAACTTCCCCTTCTTCTCCAAGCGAAACTCCTGCGCGTCCTTGAGGAAAGCGAGGTGCGCCCCGTGGGCGGCACCAGAGTTCGTCGGATCAATATGCGCTTTATCGCTGCGACCAACCGGAATCTCGAAGCGCGCGTGCGTGAGGGAACCTTCCGGAAGGATTTGTACTATCGGCTCGCAGTCGTGTCGATTCGGGTGCCCCCGCTCCGCGAGCGTCGCGAGGATATTCCCGTGATCGCACGCCAGCTGCTCAGCCAGCTGGTGCAATCCATGGGCAAGGCGCAGTGCCATTTTGACGAAGCGGCTGTGGGGGTGCTGGTGTCCCATTCCTGGCCCGGGAATGGGCGTGAACTCCGTAATGTGGTAGAACGGATGGTCATGCTCGCAACCGACGACATCATTCGCGCGCGAGATGTCCGAAGCATGCTTCCGCAGAGTGAGGCCGAGAGTCTCGCCTCAGCCGACCCGAATCTGACCATCCTTCCATACATGGAAGCGAAGGAGCGAGCACTCGAAGAGTTTACGAAATCCTACCTGCGTGTCAAACTCGCGCAGCATGGTGGTGTTATCACGAAGGCCGCTGAGAGCAGCGGCATTCCACGGCAACATTTCTCGCTGCTCATGAAACGATTTCTGGAAAGCGAGGGTGTCGAGAATCAGTAGCATTTGTCCCCCATTCGTAACAATCCAACTGTTCACTGACTTCGTTCTCTGTTCATCCCCACGATTACGTTTCTTCTTCGTAGCATTACTATCTCGTGAAGAGCTTCGGGGTCCATTCTGTCGAGGTCATCTGGCACATTCTCGTTAACGAATACTCGGATATGCTGACGTAACAAATTAATATATTGGACGAAATATTCTATTTATCAGATGGTGCATATCATCATATTCGATTAGCGAAACAGCTTCGGCTTTTCCCTTCCCAAGACCTTTTCGCAATTCTAGTTTTATCCGTTCTATTTCAATGTCTTAACACGCACGATCTTGCTGGCTCGAAGTATTCTTATTCTGGCAACTCTCTTGCTTTATCCTTCATCCAAATCGGCGTGTAGAATAAAATAGTCTAGATCTCTGTTGTGCATAAGTGACGTCGCGAGGACTTGACTCACGTCCTCAACTGAAGGAGGTATGCCCCATGTTGGTGTCACGGAGGCAGTTTTTAAAAGTCACGGCCGGGACGGTCGCCGCGGTGGCGGTGGCGGACCAGGGGCTGGCGTTGACCGCGCTCCAGCCGGTCATCGAA
>VBOL01000361.1 GCA_005887945.1 Nitrospirota bacterium | reverse complement strand
CGATGCCGCTGAAGCGGATACGTGCGGCGTAGCAAAGACTATTTCTGCGTCGCCACAAGCTTAGATGTGATCCCTTCGTCTGCGGCTCGTGGCAGGATCTTCTTCTGCACCAGCTCAGCTTTCCGCTGGTATGGTCGGCCCTGGATGATCTTCTCTGGGTTGGCCTCGCCAATACCGAGGAGAAGGGCCCAACCAAGCGGGACGGATACCACGATTCCCATGACGGCAAGCAGAAAGCCTGCTGCGACAAACGCGCGTAGAGTGGTCATGATGACGCCTCCTTGCTATTCAGTCTGTGAACGTCCGCTCTGTGAGAAGAATAGCGGCACGGGGGTGGGGCGAAGACCCGAAGGAAGTACTGCAGAGGGGGCATCGTTCGGGTGAATTCGTCGAGGAGCCGTCGGCATGAGAGATCTGTCAAGCGGCGGGCATGCCTCTCTCTGCAGATAAGCCGGCAAAGGTACGGCGTTGCAGGGGGGATGGTGCTACCAGGGAGCCTCCAGAGTCTAGTAACAAAGAATGCCATTACTAGGCTTTGTCCTAGTTGCGAGTAAAACCATGAAGTGGGTATTGATAGCAATCTTTGGATGGAACCGTACATGTCTTGAGATCGACGGAGAGAATTGCACCTGCCTTAACGATATTGAAGGCGGTGAATATTTCGACGGCTTTTCAATTCCGCGGCAGAAAGGAGGTGGCTCGCATTGGTCTCGCTGCGTTGTTCGCGTTTCAAAGGCCGGTAACAGAAAACTTCAACGGCAATTTGGCAGAGGTATTTCGTTCGTCTGCCGCACACTATTTAAATTAATTTGCTTCACAAGGAGTTGCAATGGAAGAGCTGGTTATCGAAGCAGAAGATGGCGCCTCATCCGCACTTCAAATTACGCTAGGTGATCTTCTCGTCCTCATCAATTGGATGAATCAAACTGAAAAGTCTCTCGATCGCGCTGAAGCGTTGCCGTCCCTCCCTGACTTGGAGTCCGGCAAGGTCAAAGTCTGGATCCAACTCGTACAGCGGCTTGAGGAACGCTTCCGCCGAAGTGAAGAAAAGAAACTGGCGCTCGAAGCGAATGTGATCGCACACGAAGCACAGTTGGGACGACTCTTATCGCACTTGCACACGAATATCGCCTCGCTCTACGACAACCTCGGACAATCGCAAAAAGCCGAAGAGGTTCGTCGCCGAGCTGAAGCACTCCATGTAGGTTAAAACCAGGTTGTCTGAATCCCGGATCATCCGCGTGGTACGTGAGGGAGCAGTGCACGGGGAAGCGATGGTAGGGACGAATCGAGAAGGGCATAGGAGGCCTCCCAAGGGGACCAATTCTAGGAGGATGCGAAGGAAGGCACAAGGGTCTATGCGCGGCTGTCCTTCGAGATCATGCCGAAGGTTCTTCGGTCCTGTTTAGCCAGTGTGACATTCACTTGATGTCCCCACTTCTCGATTTGTAGGGCGAGCGTGTCACCCCACCGACGAGCGATAAAATCACGACACGATCATCCTTAACCGAGCGACGCTTGGCGACCCACCGCTTGCGTGCCAGGGCTTTTACCATCTCACTCAATGTCGGCAGCCTCAGGCGTAGCGCGGTTGCGGCGTCCGTCATTCGGGCACTCGCATGACGGCGTATAAAGAGGAGCACGCCTGCTTGGAGTGGGGTTACGCGGATCGGCTCCAGACTTCTACTGAACTCGCCGTGCAACTGCAACACCAGTTCCAACAGCGTCAGTTCCTCATAGCCGTTGTGCTCGACACCTTGCATGGTCAGTGCGTCGTCCCCTTCGCCACCCGCTGCCCCATCTCAATAATCCCGCCCAACCGCTCCAGCACGTTCAGTGACTGGTACGAGGTCAGACCGTTCTTGTTCAGCATCTCCAGAATATCGTCGATGATTTTGCTCAGTTTTGGTGAGCAAGTATGGCTCGGGGAAAGCCGTTTCAGCAGTGCGCGCACGGGGCCGAAGGGCCGAAAGCTGGTGGAGAAAGTCAAAGTAATGCTCCGTGAATTGCAACAATCCGAAGCGGATGACTGTCAGGGCTTTGGCTGAGTGTGTCAGGGGATAGATGGGCCTGCTCGGATCCGATGAAGTTGACTTGTAATCAGTGACGCCCCTCATTAAACTGTGAAAGCGAAAAGTCGCCGGATCCGGATAATCCAGCCGACAGTATGTTAGAATAATAATCACACAAGGGGGTGGATATCATGACGAAAGCGCAAGCTGCTGCGTTACGCGTGAAGTGGGCAGAGGGAGAGGATCGACCCTGTAAGCATCTTCACCTGGAATTGGAACACAGCAGCGACGATTATTTGACGGACAACTATCACTGTACTGCCTGCGGTGAGTTGGTTGCCGCTAACACCCGTGATCCCTTTCAAGTCATCTGACCCCGACCAATCCATCATCCCACGTCTTCAGGATCCGCGCTCCCGGGTTCACTGATCGATCGACACGATGACCTAGTCGCGTAGCATCTCTGCAAGTGCCTGCACCGTCAATGGCGCATTGCCCTGAGGGATGGCATTGCAGTCCCATGGCGGAGTTCAGCGCGTCTGTTGCAGAGCTGCCTAAGGTTCGGGCAGTACCTCATTCAGCGACACCGGGGTTGTTGCCGGGAGGTTGTACCTTGGTAGGAATGAATACCGATCCCGATGGTCAGCGCAAAGAAGACCAACAGGATATAAAAACCAAACTGGAACGCTCTCCGATTGGTGAACACGCCGGACACATAGAGGTAGAGGGCCAAGAGCACCAGGGTCAGCAAAAACATGGCGGTGACAAGGATCATTATGGTCGGCACCTCATTCGGTCTTTCTTCATTCGTCTTACGCCGTCCGCTTAGTGAAGGTCTGGTCCGGACCTTGACCGAGGGGTGGACTCAGCGCGAGTCTCTGTCGTCCGTCGACACCCCTACGGTGGGATATCGACGGACGGAGGGCTCGGGAGTAGCGCGCCTAAAACGTTAGGCCTTCTCTTTCACCGTGAGATCGTTCTTCACTGACTTCACGCCGGGGACCTGCCAAGCAGTCCAAAACGCTTGGGCACTGGTCATCAGGTTCGACACTTCGCCAGTCAGCGAGACCACGCCCGCATTCGTTTGGGTATGAATACCGGCTCCCCTCAGATAGGAATCTTTTGCGATCTGTTCATTGACCCATGTCGTAATTGCCTCATCCTTGTCATCGATCGCCTCGCGTTTAGACGGGGCGATGACTTGGAGGTCGTTCTTCACACTCTTGACGCCGT
>VBOL01000086.1 GCA_005887945.1 Nitrospirota bacterium | reverse complement strand
AGCAGGAGATGCCATTCTCGCTCGTTGGCGATCTTGGCCTGCAGACCCTTGTCAATCAATTCCACAAGGTAGGCGTTCTCGGGAAGCGCACCGGCATCAACCGGCGAGGCTGGAGCGAGGAGCAGAATGAACAGAAGGACGGCGATGTACAAGTGGCGGGTCAGAAAGACACGGGGCTTCGACTTCATCGTCGAAGCCCCGTGCTGGTTGTTAGCGAGTCGAAACCTTGGCAAGTACTGGATGCGTGGCAATTGCGTCGTTGATCGCTTTGACCATCGCTACAGGTGAGGCCTCACCTGTCTTGACCAAGGAGGTGTACCGCTCCTGAGTCAAGGCAAAGAACGCCGCCTGGTGCTCGGCCGGCACACCCATCAAAGTGGCGAGCGATGCGAGATGCTCGCCCTGGCCCTGCGCCATTTCCTGAGACAGGTTCTCAAAATTAAGCTGGGCAAACATCGTCGTCTTCTGCTCGGCCATTACCTTCCCGTCGTTCGTGCAGCCCGAGGTCCCTGTGCTGATCCCGAACGTCTGGCTCCCGAACGTACCGTTCGTGGTCGCCATCAACACCTGCGGCCCGATGTTCTTCTGGTGCGCATAATCGCTCCAGGCAAGCTTGCCGAGACCGCAACCTGGCCCCGTATCCGGATTGGCCGCCAATGAGAGGCCGGCCTGCATGCCAAAGAGCACCGCGACCGATAGCATGATCACTTTTTTCGACATATGTCCTCCTCCTTTAGAATTGGTTAGGTACCACTGCTACTATCTAAAATAACAGGACGCAGTATAGCTCAAGTCATCACGATTGTTTACAAGAAAATTAATTGGGCCTCCAGGATATTTACAGACTCGCGCGCGCTAGTGCGCCGCTTCGACTTTGGCCAAAACCGAATGTCCCGCCATGGCTTCAACCAGGGCTTGATGAGAGCACTCAGCGAGGTCTCTCCACGGCCAATGAGCCCGCGAAAGCGTTCTTGCGCCAGCGTAAAAAACATCTGCTGGTGGTCTGTCGGCATGCCGAGTAATATCGCCAACGTAGTAGGATGTTCGGCTTGGCTGCGCGCCATATCTCCTGCCAGATTCTCGAACGTGGCTGACACGAAGAGCTCTGTTTTTTGTTCCGCCCAGAGTTTTCCTTCATTCGTGCAACTGGAAGTCCTGTGCTGATCCCAAAAGTCTGGCTGCCAAATGTCCCGTTGGTCGTGACCATCATCACTTGTAGGGCAATATCCTTTTGAAGTTTAAAATCTGACCGGGCAAGTTTGCCTGGCCCACAGCCGGAACCTGTGTCAGGATTCCCGTAAGCCATCCTAATCCCTACCTGACTAACACCCGCGAGAGCCATAACCATCTTGACCTTCCATACGTTCATCACCAACACCTCGTTGTTCCTCATAGAGCACACATTCATTCTCTCGGGATACTTCTCACCTCTAGATATACATGGCTGAACTGATGGTTCTTGCCAATAAAATTACCCCCGAGTCTAAACCACCACGTGAGACTCGGCCTTATCAGGCAAGGAAATGAGACGCGGTTTTACTTCGGCGGCGCAGAGACGCAGAAGACCAAGACCTCGGGAAAGCTTAAATCGCTTCGGTCCCGCTGATCCTGGATTGAACAGCAGCGTCTTGCCGAACCATTCAACTTTGGGCTGGTGCGTGTGGCCAAAGACGCAGATGTCAGGTCGTTCGCGATCCAAAAAGGCTTGGCCGTCCTTTGTGAGCTTCCCACCTTCATACAGAATATGACGGATGGCGATGCGGCGGCCTGCCAGTTGGATCACGGCCTCGGACGGATATCCGCTCTGTTTACCATCGACGTTGCCGGAGACGGCGGTGACCAAAGCCATCTGCTCCAGCTGTTCGATCACGGACCGATCGCCAATGTCCCCGGCGTGGAGAATGTGATCGACGCCTCGGAAATGTCGCCGGATGGCCGGATCGAACAGGCCGTGGGTATCGGCAATGACGCCGATCCGAATGTCTCTGTGGTGGTTCATGGGACGGCGACCGGCTGGGATCCGAGCGAAGCCTGCACGTGTTTCCAGTCGAACGTAAAAGGCTCCGGCGATTTCTTCGGCAAGGCGGCGAGCTCCGCTTTCAATCGTTCGGCCCGGGCGGTGCTCATCGGATGCGTCGAGAGCCATTCCATCCGACCTTGGTCTTTCTCCGAGAGCCGTTCGAAAAACCGGATCATGCCGGAGGGATCGATCTTCGCCCGCTGGAGCAATTGCAATCCCGTCAGATCGGCCTCGGTCTCCTGCTCCCGGCCGAACTTGAGGGTGAGCAGTTCGACACCGAGCTGTTTCATCATCCCGACGAGGCCCTGTTGATTGCCAAGCACAATGGCCGCCACCGTCAGTAGCCCAAGACTTTTCACGATCCGTTCAAGCCCATGTCGTTGCAGCACGTGGTTCAGCTCATGGCTCAGCACGCCCGCCACTTCTTCGCTGCTTTCTGCTTTTTTCATGAGCCCGGTGAACACCACCACATACCCGCCAGGCAGTGCGAAGGCATTGATGACATCACTCTTCACCACGGTCACGTCGAACTCGTAGGGATTATTCGGGATCTGTTCTGTCAGACGATGCATCATCTCTCCCAGCGCTGTAACCGCGGGGCCCTCTTTCATCACCTCCTGATGGCTGAGAAAGTCCCGATAGGCCGATTCACCCAGCTTTTGTTCCCACTCTATCGGGATCCGAGTCACTGCAAGTTCGACGAGCAGATCGGACCCGAACCAGAGTCCCAGCACCGTGGCCAGGATCGCCCCGCCGACCAGGCTCCAGACGAGCCGGCGTCGGTGTCGCACCTGTCGCACCTGCTCCGCGGCCTGTGCAAATGGAAGACTGAGATGGTGGGGGACCGTTTCCCGAAACGCCCGAATCACGTCAGGATTCTTCAGATACAGCGTCCGTTCCCCTTGCACGCTATTCCATTTCACCACGAGATGGTCATGGTCGAGTCCACCTGCCGAGACGGTCAGACTTGAAAAAGGAACGGATTCCGGCTGGCCATCGGCAGTATCAGATGCAAAAGTGACGGTGAGTCCATGCTCCTCGACTTGAATAAGACAAGGCACGCCTCGTCACCGAAACAGAGCGCGTTGGGACTCATAGCAGTCATCTGGGGTTGTCCGGCTGCTCAAAATGGCCGCGAACGAGGCCGCAGGCGAGCAAAAACTGGAGGCGTGATAGTTTCCACCCTCCCTCCCCGAGCTGCCAAGACAGCTCCTTCCTCGTATGGGGGTACGTTGAGGATTGTTTCGAGCCGAGAACGAAGTTGGCGGGCGTTTTCAGCATCCGCTACTCGGAGACCGGGATGAACTGCCGTATCCACGCTCCGAAACTGCCCGGGTTCCGGCTTTGAATGTATACGAGTCCAGGCCCTCGGAACCGACAGACAAACCCTTCGCCTGAGGTGAAGCTGGCGACCCAGCCAGTGGTGGCTTTTTCGATGTTGTACGAGGTCGTGGTCGACCAGGCCACCAGGTGGCTGTTGTCCACGATGTATTCCTGATCGGGCTTCAACTCGATCTTGTGAATGGCCCCGAAGCTGTTCAGAACGAGCATCCCTTTCCCGTTGATTTTCAGAATGAAAAAACCCTCTCCGCCCAGCAATCCACGGCTCAGGCTCTGCATTTTACTTTCGATGACGATCCCGTCGGCGCCCGCGAGGAAGCCGTCTTTCTGCACCATGTACTCGTTCACGCCGTCGAGTTCCAAGATGACAATCTCGCCGGGCACCGTCGGAGCCAGCAACGCTTCGCCGGGACCGCGGCTGGCGCGCAGCGTCTGGAAGAAGAACTTCTCTCCTGTCAGGAACTTTCGCGACAGGGCTCCGAGAAAGCCTCCTTCCATCTTGCTTTCAATGTCGATGGTCGGTGAGCAAGCCACCATCGCGCCCGACTCGGCTTTGATGTTCTCACCAGCCGCCAATTCTACCCGCACCATCGGAAACGCACCTGGATATAAGATTTCGCTCTTCATGTCGTCACGTCCTCCATCTATTCACACTGGTTCTCACACCACCCATCCGTAGGCTTTGCGGCTCGGCTCCGGCCCTTCTTCCAGATAGCTCATCCTGAGTTGCCCCAGAACGTCTTGCGGCAACTCATTCCGATTCGCCGTGGCATCGACGCCAAATACACGCGCCGCGTTCAGTCCGAAGATCCGTTCCTTCACCTGGCGCGTGAGCGGCTGGTACCGATGCTGCTCGATCAGCGGATCCGGAATCTGGAACCGCCGAAAGGCTTCGATCTGCCATTGCGGCGAACCATACCAAATCGAGTCTGTCCCCCAGAGCACGTGATCGATACCAAACGCGTCGATGAGCTGCCCAAGCACATGCGCGCAGACCGCCGGATGAGTCGTGACGAGCTGCGCAAAGGTTGAGCCGAGCTCCATATAGATATTCTTGATTCCAGGCTGCGCCTGCTTCACGCGGCAAAACTCGGTAGTCCAGGGAATTTCGCCTGTCTTCGCAAACACAGTATCCACCGTCGAGGTACTCTTGAGCCCCGAGTGATAGACCAGAAAATCGATGTCCGGAAAATCTCTTGCCGCCTTGATCAAATCCTTGGGGTGGTTGTAGTCCGGCACCGGCCCAACGGGAAGTCCTTTGTGGACGCAGACACGTTTAATGTTGAGCTTCCGGGCTTGCTCCAGCATCGGATAGGCGATCCTCTCATCGTCCATCCACCAGCCACGATCGAATCCCCTTGGACAAGATCCGGTGTAACACTTCCACGCCTCGACCCTGAGCGTCTCCGCCTGCATCGCCATGAACTCTAAATCAGCTGCCCCCAGTTGGGGCGTGGCCAATCCATGCGCGAGCATTCGTTGGGACTGCGCAAGGCGATTGATTTCGTCGCGGATGTGCGCCATCTCTTTCGGCGGCACGACCGCTTCTTGCGGATAGGGTCCCGGCGGCGTACTAATGAGGCCGATGGTGGTCTCGCTGTCGAGAAACACTTCTTTCACAAAATTCTTCCACGAAAGATCGTCGATGCTGCCTCGATCGCCCGCAAGCTTCGGATTGAGACCTGATTCCCGTATCCATCGTCTGAGCGACAGCAGCGCCTGCTTAGAGACGGCACCCTTTCGATTCTCTTCGGCATCTGTCGGGTCGTAGTGCGAGTCGACGTAATGCATCTGCACATCGAAGATAAAATAGGGCGCGCCCTGCTGCTCGGCAAAGGCTGCCGTTTCAAATAGTTCGATCTCTCCAATGTCAAAGAACTTCCCAAATACCGAGTTCATGGCCAGCAGCGCGGCTGCCATCCCGCCGGTCGTCTTGAGAAAGTCTCGACGCGTGAACCTTCGTCGAACTGCGGTCCGTTCCACGAGCGCGGTGGAAAGCTGTTCAACACGAGCCTGCGCTGCGGTCCGGCCGAAGGGAGCGAATTCTTCGTTCGACACGATCCGCGTCGGAATAGCGGATTGAAATGTGGTCCCTTTCCTAGCCGAGGGAAGGTGTGGGAATGGTGATGGTGAAAACGCCATGGTGCCTACTCTCGTGAACAGTGTGCCGTGATTCTGTGGAATACGACAGGCAGTGTCAAGCAACCAAAGCGGGCGAAGTAGTCAGAAATATTTGACTGCGGAAGGGAGGGGCCCAGTGGATTACTTGGACCGGGGTAGGGACACGGAGCGACTGCTATCAAGCGCGACCGATTGAATCTTGGGAATTGTTGCGACTACATCGTGCAGGGGATCACCTTCTTG
>VBOL01000358.1 GCA_005887945.1 Nitrospirota bacterium | reverse complement strand
ATTCATTCCATCACCCTGTCGTCTGCTTAGGCCTAACCGCGCGTAGAAACGGCGACTCGAGCCCCTTCTTCCTTGAAATACCTCACGATCGCTTCTGCCAGCGCCGGCAAAGTATTCTCAGCTGGCATGACCGTGACCGTCAACCCATACTCTTCCGCCGTACGTGCCGTAATGGGTCCGATGCAGGCAATGACCACCCGTGCGACGAGTGATCTCACGGCATCCCGCCCTCCAAGGACTTCCACGAAATTGCGGACGGTGGATGAACTCGTGAATGTCACCGCCGCCACCCGTCCATCGTGAAGCTGTTGCGTCAAGGACACGACATCCACCGCCGGGACGATCGTGCGATAGACGGGGATCACTTCGACGGTTGCTCCTAATTCACGCAACTGTTCCGGCAAGATTTCGCGAGCGACTTCGGCGCGTGGGATCAATACGTGGCTCCCACGGATTCCCACATGGCCCAATGCGGCGATCACACCCTCTGCCTGAAATTCGTGTGGAACGACATCCGGCGTCACCCCATAGGTTCCCAGTTCCTGCGCCGTTCTTGGTCCAATTGCGCACAGGCGAAGGCTCGCTAACGCTCGCGCATCCTTCCCTGCGACATGGAGTCGGTCCATAAAAGGCCTCACCCCGTTCACGCTGGTAAAAATGAGCCATTGATAGGTATTGAGACGAGTCACCGCATCATCGATCGCCTGCCAACTGGCCGGAGGCACGATCTGAATCGTCGGGACTTCAACCGGCTCCGCGCCATAGGCAGCCAGTAGCTGGGAAAATTCTCTCGCCTGCTCCTGTGCGCGGGTAAGCACGACCCGTTTCCCAAAGAGCGGCTTGGTTTCAAACCAATTCAGTTGTCCTCGCAATCGCACGACCTCACCCACGACGATCACCGTCGGCGGTTCGAGATGCGCAGATTCCGTCTTCGCGACAATATCGCCCACTGTTCCCACGATGGTCTGTTGATCGGCTCTGCTCCCCCAACGGATTGCCGCGACCGGCGTGTTGGGCGACCGTCCCTCCGACAGTAACTGTCTGACGATCGAAGGAAGATTCTTCATGCCCATCATGAACACGAGCGTCCCTGATGCACTGGCTAATTTGGGCCATTCCAACAAGATCATCGGTTTGGTGGGATCTTCATGACCGGTCACAAACGTGACCGTGGAAGCCAACGTTCGATGGGTAACCGGAATGCCCGCATACGCAGGAACCGCGACCGCCGCCGTCACGCCAGGCACAATCTCGAAGTCGACCCCTGCAGCAGCCACCGCTTCTGCCTCTTCTCCACCGCGTCCGAAAACAAATGGGTCGCCCCCTTTGAGCCGAACCACCACGTTCCCCTCCTTGGCGCGTTCAATGAGCAGTCGATTGATATTGGCTTGGTCTTGATACTGCCCACGTCCCCGCCGACCGACATAGATGCGCTGTGCAGTAGCCGGAGCATACTGCAGTAAGACCGGATTGGCGAGATAATCGTACAGGACGACATCGGCCGCCTCAAGGCATTCCTTCCCTTTCAGCGTCAAAAGTCCAGGATCACCTGGTCCCGCTCCGACCAAATAGACCTTCCCCGGTCTTCTCAATTTCGTCATGTGGTCCCGTAAATCGCTTGGAGTATTCTATCGCCACCGCGTGCGAGCAGTCGTTCCGCAAGTTGAATACCGATCGACTCTGGATCCTCAATTGTTCCTTCAACGGTATCCCGAATGAGCTCTTTGCCGTCCACACTGGATACCAATCCTTCCAGTCTCACCCCTGTCCCGACCACTGTCGCATGCGCCGCGATCGGAACCTGACAGCCTCCTTGGAGCCGATGGAGCAACGCACGTTCGGCAAGAACGGCTGTCTTACTTGGCGCATGGTCCAAACCACTCAACAGTGAACGAATAAAGAGATCGTCTCGCCGGCCCTCGATGCCGAGCGCCCCCTGGCCAATGGCAGGCAAACTAATCTGCGGCGCAAGATACTCCGTAATCTTATGCGCCCAGGCCAATCGCCGTAGCCCGGCTGCGGCAAGCACGATGGCGTCGAACTGTCCCTCCCGTAATTTCTTGAGCCGGGTATCCAAGTTCCCTCGCAACATGGCAATTGTGAGATCAGGCCTGGCATGCAGGAGCTGTGATTGGCGGCGAAGGCTGCTGGTTCCGATCCGGGCGCCACGAGGAAGGTCTATGAACGACCGCCCGTCACGACTAATCAGGGCATCTCGGGGATCCTCGCGTGGCGGCACACAGAGAATGGCCAATCCCTCGGGCAATTCCGTGGGCACATCTTTCATACTATGCACCGCCAGATCAATCTCGCCGCTCAACAGCGCTTCCTCGATTTCCTTCACGAACAGTCCTTTTCCGCCAATTTGGGCCAGCGGAACGTCAAGAATCTTGTCTCCCGACGTTTGGACCTTCCGCAGCGTCACCGTCACATGCGGAGCCAGCGCGTGCAACTGTCCCTGCACCCACTCGCTCTGCTGCACCGCCAGCTTACTACCGCGCGTCCCAAGCACGGCGGTCGATCGTTCATGGCCGACTTTTGACATGGCTTCCCTTCACCGACTCACATCATGATACCGGATATGAAACGTCGCGGACCGTTCGCTGCCTGGGAACTTCGCCGAACCGTCGCGGTCTACGCGTGGAACCTCACCGGGCAGGGTTCCACTGAAGAAACTCCAAGTAGGAAGACGGGACAAGCAGGAAACCGATCGGATCAAAAATCGACAAGAGATACAAGAGCACATCCCACCGAAATCCTTCTCGCTCCCGATAATCGAACCCACAGGCCGGACAATCGGGTGGGGAGTCATGTCCCAAGTATGCCTTTAGACACTTGGGACAGGTAAAAAGTTTCGGCCCTTTGCGGGTGATTTCCATACGAACGGCACACTCAATGATCCGGCATCTTCGAACCAGTTCTCGGAGTCACCTCTCCAACTTCCCGGAGATCTGCTTGCGACGAATGACAGGTCCCAGACGAAGTTGATGCACTCTCATTGACATTGCAGACCGCAGGATCGCCGAGGCTGAAAAACCGTCTCGCCGCCTCGACAAAGGCAGCCCCCTCCGAAGAATTCACCTCAGCCTTGAGCGTCACCATCGTATTGTGAATGAGCTTATTCACGATCGACGACGCCATCTCCTCGACTAATTCACGCTCCAGCGCGGACAGATTCGCCAATCGCCCCAAGGTCTTGTCGAGTTCGGCCTGCTTGATATCATCGACCCGCGCGCGGAGCGCCATGATGGTGGGAGTGACCTCCAGCGACTGGAGCCATTGCCGCACAATCCCGACTTCATCCACCACCATCCGCTCGGCTTTTTCAGCCTCGTTCAGGCGCTCCCCGCGATTCTGTTCAACCCGCGTCTTCAAATCATCAATGTCGAAGAGGAAGGCATTGTCCACATGCCGCACCGCCGGATCGATATTGCGCGGGACCGAGATATCGATCAAGAACATCGGACGATTCATCCGTTGCTTGACCGAGCGCTGCACGTCATCCTCGCTCACGAGATAATGCGCGGCACCGGTCGACACCAAGACGATATCGGCCGAAGCCATGTCCTCCAGAAACTCCTCAAAGGCGACCGCGGTGCCGCTAAACCGGTTTGCCAATTCCAGCGCATGTTGCGGATTCCTGGTCGTCACCCGCACATGCCGGACACCGTTGGCAATGAAATGTCTCGCCGCCAATTTGGCCATCTCCCCTGCCCCTACTAACAGTACTGTCTTCTCGCTTAAGTTCGAGAAAATCTTTTTGGCTAATTCGACCGCGGCATAGCTGACCGACACCGCCATCTCGGCAATTTTCGTTTCTGTCCGCACACGTTTGGCAACGGAAATCGCTTTCTTCACGACTTTGTTCAGAATGATGCCGGTTGCCTTGTGTGCGAGCGCAACATCGAAGGCCTCTTTGATCTGACCCAGAATCTGCGACTCGCCGACGATCATGGAGTCGAGACTGGAGGCCACACGAAACAAATGGCTGATCGCCCGATCCCCCTCGTGCCAGTACATATGGGGAGTCAGTTGCTCCGAGGACAGCGAAAGATGGGCATCAGCTAGGAAATCCTGGATTCGTCCATACCCTGATTCGATCTCATCGACGACGGCATAGACCTCAACACGATTGCATGTCGACAATAATATCCCTTCCCGCACCCCCTGATACGAACAGAGACGGGTCAAGGCTTCGCCCATCCGGCTCTCAGGGACGGCAAGTTTCTCACGGATTTCAACCGGGGCGGTCTTGTGGCTCAAACCGACAACAACAATATGCATGTCAAGACACCGGTCCGTGACCCTTGAGGACCACGCCAATGAGGGTCAAAATAACCCCAGCAAACCCGATAATCGTCAGGTACGCCGCTCGTTTGGCTCTCCAGCCCACCGTCAGTCGTCCCATCAGTACGACAAAGTAGAACACCCACGTCACCAACGCCCATGTTTGCTCGGGATTCCAGTTCAGGTACGACCCCCGAGAGATCTCGGCGGAAAGTGCGCCAGTAATGATGCCGAGTGTGAGCAGCGGAAACCCTGTCACAATGGACTGTTGATTCAGATGGTCGAGAAAATCTAGGGCGGGCAACTTTGAGTAGAGGACATTGAAACGTTTGGACTTGAGAAGTCCATCCTGAATCAGATACATGAGACCAGCCACAAAGGCAATGGCAAACCCCACCGTGCCCAGCATGCTCAGGGTGACATGGACCCACAGCGTTCGAAACACCGGCGTAAGCGTTGGAGCGGTTTCCGGCAATGCCGCGGCAGAGACCAGCGAGACCAGTGCCAGGGGGACGATGAACGAGCCAAGCACGTGCAGACGATGGCGAAACTCCACGGCCAGAAAGACCAAAATCAGCACCCAGGAAAAAAACGACAGGGCTTGATGGAATCCTGGCGTCGATACGTCCGTCACCCCGATCATGCCTGCGCCCAACGCGATCGTGTGTGAGGCAAACCCGGTCGCTGTCATACCCAAGGAAACGTTTGACAGGGCTTCAGAAGGCCAGAGCAGGTAGGCAAGAAAGGAAACAGTGGCCGCAAAATACAGGGTCATCGTCACCACGAAAAACATGGCGGCCATAGAGGTCTATCCTCCCAACTTTTCAGGATAAACAGACTGGCATTAAACAGAGAATTATATCGATGGCGCGAGATCGGAGTCAACCAAACGATCGTGGAGCAGAAGTACGGACGACCACGTCTCGTTCCCTCGGCACCCTCTATGTCGTCGGCACGCCGATTGGCCACCCTGATGACATTACCCTTCGGGCCCTTGCCACGCTGCGCCGCGCCACGGTGATTGCGTCAGAGGACCCTCGCGTGACCCAGGCGCTCCTGGCCCATCATGGCATCACCGCCGCAACAGTCACAAGCTACGGCCCGCTCAATCGCCATGAGAAGGTGCTGCTCCTACTGCATCGACTCACGCAGGGACAGGATGTCGTCCTCGTCTCAGACAACGGCACCCCGGTCATCTACGACCCAGGCAGTCTGTTTGTGGCTGCTGCCCATCAAGCAGGGATCCCTGTCAAGGCCATCCCTGGTCCCTCTGCCATGACGGCATCGGCGGCGATCTCTGGCTTTTCTGGTGATGCGATCATCTTTGATGGACACCTTCCCTCGTCCAGTCATTGTCTCGCGCAATACCTCTCTCGGTTCCGCAAAGAACGAAGAACACTCGTATTCTATGTGGGTCCCAGAGCCCTAGCAGGGCTGCTGAAAACCCTGGTGCAGATACTCCCCACCAGACAGATTGCCATCGCTATGAATCTGACAACGCACGAAGAGACCCTCTCTCGCGGGACGCCAGGTGAGCTACTCGATCAGATCGGACCAGTGCCGAAGGATTCAACGGTGACAGTTGTCATTGAAGGGTATGGGGTAAGATCGCAAAGAAAGATGAGCGGAAGAGCGCCCCGCACTACTCGTCCTCACGGCGGCGGATGACCACTCGATAGGATCCTTCGACGCGATCTTCCGAAAGGATGGTGTGCCCCTCATTACTCACGCTCCGGGGGACATTCCGAATCGGGTCGCCATCGTCCAACAGCACTGAAAGTATCTGTCCCTGTTCCATCGCTTCCAGTTTCAACTTCGTTTTGACGAAGTTATAGGGGCAAATCACTCCCCGTAAATCCAACTCAGCATCCGGTTGACCAGTCACTGTCGTGTTTCCCATCCATTCCCGACCACGTCTCTCTCCTCCGTAACAGTCTTGACTATGCGCCGCGCGCTGGCTGGACGCAAATCCTAACAAGGAGTCGGTAGCCCTGCACGCACGCACAGGGTGTGACGGAATAGCGAACGCAAAAAAGAAGAGGCAGCGAAACGCTGCCCCTTCTCACACCCTCACAGAATGTGTCTCGACTTAGTTCAGGCCCTTGACCAAGTTCGGCTTGGTGTAGTCCGTCCCGTAGTCTGATTTATTGCCGACTGCATTGCCCCATCCTGGCTGGGGTTCACACTGCCAGCAAGGAGCGGCACCGGTATATTCACCAACCGGGCTGGTAATACCGGAATCGATCTGTCCCGGAAGCACAGAACCACCAATGCCGCCTGTGGTGGAACCGCTGTTCGTGTTAATCCCACGCTCGGTAGCCGGATTTGGGCGCTGTCCGAGTCCGCCGAAGCCGGCCAATCTCTCGTTGCCACGCATAACGGTGATCTCACGGACAATCTTACGGCCAGTGCCGAACGGCTGGCTGGCACTTGTTTCCTCGAATGCCTGGATGGTCACGTCGTCACCAGACTCAAGGATACGAATCTGATCGAAATTGGTCTTGTCATCAAAATACACCGTGCGGTAGTTCATCGCGCCACCGCCTGCACGCCCCTCATCGTGGGAACTTCCACCGCCCTCGAGATGCATTTTCTTGCCCGGCAGATCGAGGCCAATCACGCGGCCATAAATCGTCTCCGCCTGCGACAACCGATCGAGGAACTGGGTTCGATCAAAGGTGGTCACGCGAGTACTCGACCCCGACACGTCACCAACTCCTTCGCCCACACCCATGCCGGACTGGTTCGACTGCAAGCGCTCCTGAGCGATTGACACACCCACGGAACCGACAAAAAGAATTGCCGCTCCTAGTGCCAACACGATACGCATGTGCTGCCTCCTTGATGAGATTAGAGAATGAAGTGCAATGACGGACGCCAAGATGGGACCACCATCATGGTCTTGAAGCTTCTTCATCACTCTAGGCACGACTATAGGCTACCCATTCGGACGTGTCAACTGAAGGATATGCGTGTTTAATTTGATTCAGATTCGCGTACAATCCGATCACCACTCGAATAGGCAAAAACCCCGCGCCACACCTTCTGACACGCTGTGAGCTGATGGTGCCCAGAGGGAGGGTCGAACTCCCACTCTCTTACGAGAACCGGATTTTGAGTCCGGCGCGTCTGCCAGTTCCGCCATCCGGGCATATCCGTTCAAAACGCGGATCTTCTTAGCACGAAGCCATGTGCGGGTCAATCCGCTCCCCTCTTTTCTTACCACGACCGCAGTGTTACAATCTTTGCTTACACTCACCTAATAATTATGCGGGAGGATCATCACACCATGGCAGACGTGCAGTGCGTCACGTGTGGACAAGCCGGAGAAACTATCACTGATCCCCTCTTCATGGGAAGGCTTGAATCCGAGATCAAAGCCAAGGTCTGCAAACCCTGCTGGAAAAAGTGGGAAGGCATGCGGGTCATGGTCATCAACGAGTATCAGGTCAATCTGGGCGAAGAGAGTGGGAGAGAACTCGTGAAGAAGCAGATGAAAGCTTTTCTCAAACTTGGCGAGCAAACTGATACTGGAAAACTGGATCAGAACTATCGCCCGCCGGCCTAAGCCAGACGGCTCAGCGCCGGGATGCGGATCCCCGGCTAGGCCTTTGATCGCCAGAGCCTTCCGTGATTTTCTCTAGCGATCTCGCAGGCTTCGTTGACAGGCCGACCTCAGAAATGCTACATTGGATCCATCTTGATCCATCCGCCAGAGTGTGATCAACATCTCCTCACAACCCTTTTAAGGTGAGGGATAAGGAGCCGGTGTGTCGTGATTACACAGATGCAGATAAAAGGGTTGATGTTCGACCCCTATAATAACGCGTATATCGTGGTGCTACGTGACGAGGAGCATTCCGACATGCTCCCGATTTGGGTCGGCAAGTCAGAAGCAGGTGCGATCAGTATGTCACTGGAAAACGTCACGCCCCCCCGGCCTATGACGCACGACTTCATGAAGTCGCTCCTCGACGCCTACAACGCAAAAATCATCAGCGTAGTCATTACGGACTTGTCGGAGCACACCTATTTTGCGAAAATCCATTTGATGTTTGAAGATTCAGAATACACCGTTGACGCCAGACCAAGCGATGCGATTGCCCTTGCGCTTCGGAGCAATGCGCCCGTGTTTGCGAACGATTCGGTCATCACCAAACAGAGCTCAGAAGAACTCGAACAGTGGCTGGAAAATCTTAAGCCGGAAGATTTCGGCAAACTGGACTCCTGACTCAGCGAGACGCAACATGAGCGCCGTCGATTTACCCAAAGAACAAGACCTGGTTGAATATCGGGTGGATCGCCTCCTCGAGGAGGCCAACACCGACACCAGGATCGTCGTCTTAGTACGGCGGGACGGTGCCCTTGATACGTTTCCGATTTGGGTCGGGGCCGCAGAAGGTAATGCCATTAAATTAGCGCTCGATACTATGATCACGCCACGGCCAATGAGCCATGACTTGATCAAGAGTTTCGCCGAACATTTGAACATCACGATCCAACGCGTCGTCATTGCGGACGTCAAAAGCAGCACCTATTACGCCATGGTCCATGTCGCCAACAAGGGCGTGGAGCGGACAATCGATGCCAGGCCCAGCGACGCAATCTCGTTGGCCCTCCGGGCTCCTTGCCCGATCTACATTACCCAAGATGTGTTGAAGCGGCGGAGCACCACGAATCTCGACGCCTGGCTGGCAAAACTGGAATCGAAAGAAATCGGCACACCGGAAGTGCAGGAAACTTGATTCACTCGATAGCGAAGGAGTAGGAAGAGCGATGTTGACATACATGCAAAAACCTTTAGACGTGCAGGAAAAGTGGTACCTCGTCAATGCGGAGGGGAAAACGCTGGGCCGATTGGCAGCCCGCGTCGCCGGGATGTTGCGTGGCAAACACCGGCCAACCTTTACCCCTCATGTGAACATGGGCGACCATATTGTGATCGTGAATGCGGAGAAGATCCATCTGACCGGCAACAAAATGGCCACGAAACTCTATCGCCATCATAGCGGCTTTCCGGGCGGGCTCAAGACCGCGACGGCGCAGCATGTCTTCCGAAAGAATCCGACAGAACTCTTGACCAAAGCGATTGAAGGCATGCTTCCCAAGAACCCATTGGGGAATCATATGGCAAAGAAACTTCGCGTCTACG
>VBOL01000359.1 GCA_005887945.1 Nitrospirota bacterium | reverse complement strand
TCGGGTGGCTCGTATGCTCAACATGCTCGTTCTGTCTCCCTATATCTCAGTCTTGTGGGAGGGACACTTCGATGCATTTTCCGAGATGTCGACCCCGTCTGCTGCTTCCGATTGTCTCGACTGCTGCGCTCCTCACCGCCTTGGTTACAGCGCCGCTTCCCGTAAGAGCCGATCCGTTTGTCCTAGTCGCCACGTATGATGGGGTCATCAATCCGGTCTCCGCCGAATACCTACATGATGCACTTGCCTCTGCGCAGGACACCGGGGCGCAGGCCTTGATCATCCGTCTCAATACGCCCGGCGGGCTCGACACTTCGATGCGGCTCATTATCAAGGACATCACCGGCGCTACCATTCCCGTGGTCGTCTACGTGTCGCCATCTAGTGGACGTGCCGCTTCCGCCGGCGTATTTATCACCCTGGCGGCCCATGTCGCGGCGATGGCTCCCGGTACGAATATCGGTGCCGCCCATCCCGTTGCTATGGGCGGGGGCGAGATGGACAAGACGATGAAGGAGAAGGTCGAGAACGATTCCGTGGCCTACATCAAATCGATCGCCGAGCAACGGGGACGGAACGTCGCCTGGGCGGAAGATGCCGTCCGTAAGAGTGTGTCCGTGACGGAACGAGAAGCCATGAAGCTGAAGATCATCGATCTGGTTGCGGAGGATATGCCGGTGTTGCTGAAACAACTGGACGGCCGCACCATCCCTCTCCAATCCGGCCCGACGGTGTTGCACACTGCGGACACGGCCGTGCGCGAATTCCCGATGGGGCTTCGCCTCGAACTCCTGAAGACTCTCAGCGATCCGAACATCGCCTACCTGCTCATGACAATCGGCACCGTTGGAATTATTGCCGAGTTGTATAGCCCTGGGGCGATTCTTCCGGGCATCGTCGGCGCCATCAGCCTAATCCTCGCCTTTTACTCCTTGCAGTCACTGCCGGTGAACTATGCAGGCGTGCTGTTGTTCATCCTCGGGATTGTCTTCTTCATCTTGGAAGCCAGCGTGACGAGTTACGGTTTGCTGGCCATCGGCGGGGTCATCGCGATGCTCCTTGGATCGGTGATGCTGATCAAGACCGATGTGGAGTTCCTTCAGATTTCCTGGTCGGTCATCCTGCCGGTTGTCGCGCTGGCCGCTGCATTCTCGCTCTTTATTGTCGGAATGGGTGTGAAAGCGATGCGACGACGGCCGGTGACCGGCCCCGAGGAAATGGTCGGTCTAGTGGGGATTGTCAAAACGGCGCTGACTCCCCATGGGCAACTGGCGGTCCATGGCGAACTCTGGGAGGCCATCAGTGAGCGGCCGCTCCAGCCTGGTGACAAAGCGGAAGTCATACGCGTGGACGGCTTACGGCTGTATGTGAAACCTCTCACCAAACAGACAGAGGCCTGAGATGAATCTGCTCGCAACTCAGTTTGCAATCTTGATTCTCGGAGTGGTGTTTTTTCTCATGGGCTTTAATGTGCTCCGGGAATACGAACGTGCCGTGATCTTTAGATGGGGTCGCCTGGCCCGTGGGCTCATCGGGGGGAATGGGCCCGGTGTCGTGGTCATCATCCCGTTCATCGACAAAATGGTTCGCGTCAGCTTGCGGACTGTGACCATGGACGTGCCGCCCCAGGACGTCATCACCAAGGACAACGTCAGCGTCAAGGTGAACGCGGTCATTTACTTCCGGGTCGTGGACCAGGAGCGAGCCATCATTCAAGTCGAAGATTATCTCTATGCCACATCCATGATGTCGCAAACTACACTGCGTAGCGTGCTGGGGCAGAGTCAACTCGACGACCTGCTGTCGAAACGGGAACAGATTAACGGCGATCTCCAACGGATCATCGACCAACAGACGGAGCCGTGGGGCGTCAAAGTCAACGCCGTGGAAGTCAAGAACGTGGACCTGCCACAGGAAATGCAACGAGCCATCGCGCGTCAGGCGGAAGCGGAGCGCGAACGTCGCGCGAAAGTCATCCACGCCGAAGGCGAATTTGAGGCCTCTCGACGCCTAGCCGATGCCGCCGATGTGATCAGCCGAAACCCGGCTGCCTTGCAACTCCGTTACCTGCAAACCCTGGTCGAAATTTCTGCCGAGAAGAACTCGACCACCATCTTCCCGATCCCCATCGACACCATTGCGCCCTTCCTCAAGGCTTGGGAAAAGAAAGTGGAACCGTAGCCCTGCTGCGGAAGCGACATGCTTCGTGACCCATTGTGGACAAGAAAACGGCGTCAGTCCAGGCTCAAGATTCTAGTGCAACCCCCGTATCCTGGTCGGACCGGGACCCCTCGCGCGGTGCGTGGCGGGGATCTGGTTCAGCTGGTTTCTTTGGTCTGTCTCGTTTGTTTGGTTTGACGAACCAGAGAGATAAGACAGACCCGGACACCAGATAGACTCCCTGGTCCATGCCTTTGATGCCCAACGAAGGCATGGACCAGGCCGACCTGAAAAAGTGATATACCCCTTCCCCATCTTGACTCATTCTTCTCGGCCACATAATTTAAACTGACCTCTTCACGGAAGTCCGACTCATTGGTCCCATGCGAAAAGATAATCGTCACATCAACAAAAGGAGGCAAGAGCAATGCGATTCGTCAAAGTGAAGGATGAAGAACGTACAGGTGAAGTTGCGATCAATCTCGACCTAGTCCGAGAAGCGCACTTTGGGGGAGGACTGCTGCACCTCTATTTCGAGCGCAGCTCCACCACACAGGATGACATGACGTTTACAGGTGAGAATGCACAGAAAATCTGGGTAGCGATGGGATAGCTCGGATTGGCAATGGAATGGGCTGGAGGTCTCCCCTGGGAGGAAAAATGACATTTCTTAGTTCGCCGAAACAATGACCGCCGGGGCCTCCACCCATTTCGGCTCCGATGGGCATGTGGGAATGACACCTCAGCATACAGGCAGCAAGAATGCGAGGCACGTCGCACACTTCGTGGCGCGTAGCGGAAATCTGGTTCATCTGGTCTATTTGGTTTCTCTGGTTTATTTGATTTCGCTCAACAAGAGAAACAAGACAAAGCCTCGCACCAGATACACTCACCTGGCCTCGCCAGCCTCTGGTTTGTCCCTCTTCTCCCGCCCCGCCACCGGAAAAGATTGAGGACCCGCACTCGTTTCTCCCTCGTGGTTCTCACCCATGCCTTCCGAGATCGATTGGGACCTGTTATAGTAATCGCTCACCTTTTTTGAGGTCAGCCATGGATATGTTGATGATCGTGTTTCGTACTTCACTGAAAGAACGCGTACATGAGTTACTGCGGGCGTGCGGGGTCATGGCCTACACCGAATTTCCCGAAACGGTTGGGACGGGACAATCGGGATCGACGGAAGGGATTTCGTTCTATGCAGGGGGGAACAGTGTGATCCTGGTCTCGCTCGAACCAGCTCAACGTGACAAGGTCGCAGGCGCGGTCAAGGCCTGGTGTGCTGAGGCGCAGCACTCAGGATGGGTCAAACCAGCCATCCGGGTATTCTCTTGGCCCTGCACACAGCTCACTTAGTAGCGAGCCTGCTCCCGAGACGGCTTATTGAATCCCTGGCCTCCGGAATCCCACGTGGGACCATTGCTTGACCTTGCACCTCGGCTCGGACCGGTGGAAATGAATAGATGCCCTAAACCATTTCGCGGCGCGTGGGGGGCTTTAGCCCGGATTATTCATGAATGCCGTGGCAAGGCCGAAGCCCGCCGGAGCTTTTCGCAAGTGAGGCCGACGGAGGCGTACCTGCAGTGGTCGAGAAGGCCGAACGAGAAAAACGCTGCCGGGCGAGAGGATGGGAGGACATAGCAGGTATTCGTAAATAGTCCAGGTTGGCCTAAGACTTGTTGTAGAATTCCTCAGTAACGAGTAGCCATCCTCTCCGAGGCTCACATGACACGGCGCACCCAGGCTCAGCTGCAGCAGACCTATCGAGAGCAAGCGCTCAAAATGTTTCCGTGGATCTGTGCACATTGCGGACGCGAATTTGACGGCAAGAAGCTGAGCCAGCTCACGGTCCATCACAAGGACCATAACCACGACAACAATCCGCCCGACGGGAGTAACTGGGAGTTGCTCTGTCTCTACTGCCATGACAATGAGCACCAGCGGAATCAAGTGGCTGACTCCTCTAGTGAGGCGCCGCAGGGCCGAGAGCAAGATCGACCTTCGACCTTCACGCCCTTTGCCCAACTCGCGGACTTGTTCAAGCGCAAAACATAGCCGTCTTCTCGTTTGTCGCCAGCGATTCTGACGGGACGAGCGAGACGGGCGTGACAACGTGGGAATCCACGCTCACCACATCTCGCTTTTCGCGCTCTTCCCGCACGTCTCGCGATTTTCGCTCTTGCCATAAGCTATAGACCAGTGGCTCCTCGTTCGTGCTCTATGCTATATGCTATGAGCCTTTCAGCGTCGGTTATCAGCGCCATGTCATTTGCCATACGCTCATGAGTATTTCTCATCCCCGAGATCCGCTGCACGGGATCACGCTGGAAACCATCATCAAGGAACTGGTCGAGCGATTTGGGTGGGCCGAGATGGGGAGTCGCGTCCCGATCCGCTGTTTCCTCCACAACCCCAGCGTGAAATCCAGCCTTACGTTTCTCCGAAAAACGCCCTGGGCGCGGGAGCGGGTTGAAGGGTGGTATATCGCGTATAAAGACATGTGAGCGAAGGCTGCCGGCATTATCCACCTGAATCTTTCTGGAATCTAGGAACCACGGCTCTATGGCCTCGAACGCCACCATTTTAAAGCAACAATCCAAATCGCCGACATGGGCCGCCAGTACTACGAGGAGCATGCACTCACCCTGGCGCGCCATCCGTCCGAAACCGACGAGCGCATGATGATGCATCTGCTGGCCTTTGTACTGCACGCGCATGAGGCCTTGTCGTTTGGCCGGGGGCTGAGCACCGAAGAGGAGCCCGCTCTCTGGCGCAAAGATTTGACAGGCGTCATCGACCTCTGGGTCGAGGTGGGCAAACCAGATGAGAAAACCATTCGCCGGGCCTGCGGTCGCGCGAAACAGGTCTGCGTCTGTACCTATGGCGGACCTGGCGCCGATCAGTGGTGGGATAAAAACCTGGTCACACTCGAACGGTTGAATAATCTGGCCGTGATGAATCTGCCCCTGGACGGGAGCTGCGCCTTGGCCACACTCGCGCAGCCCCGCATGCAGCTGCAATGCACCATTCAAGAAGGACAGATTTGGATGGCGGATGGCGAGAACACCGCGCACATTGAATTGATGATTTTGAAAGGCGCGTCAACCCCGTTTGGGCAGTGACGCGGGGACACCATGGTATACCAAGCCCACAATATTCATGACGGTTCGTCGCGAAATCGCGGAGTCGCCACGCGAGACGGGCGCGCGGAGGCGTGAGGACCCGGGGCGTACTTGTGCAGTACGGTGAGGGGCCGAGGGGCGAGCCCGCTGTCCAAAGGCTCGTCGTAGCAGCTGATCGGCGATTGCAGTAGAAGCACTCATGAATAATGCGGGCTAACAGGCTACGGAAAACTATGTCGGCACGTGAGAACTTCGATGGTCTGCATGTGTGCCTGCGACGAGCTCGGTCGAGCAGCACAACAAGGGAACACTCGCACAGGATAGCCGTGCGAGACAGGCGGGACGGGCTAGGGTTCGAGGTCGGAAGTTCGAGGTGTGTGGAACTTCGCACCCCGAACTCGAGCTTCGGATTGCGCCTTTCTCGCATGTCGCCACGGTCTTTGGCACTGCTGAGACTCTCCCGTCGATTGACTTCCTCCCCTTCTCGCGGTACAGGTTGCACCATTATTCGGACAGGGCGTCCACACGCTTCGTCCATCACTGAGAGGCCACCATCATGAAGAACGTGGAGATGAATGTCGAAGGGACAACATTGACGATCAAGGTAGATCTGTCCAAAGAGTTCGGACCCTCTGCTTCGGGGAAGACCACCATCATTGCCTCGACGGAGGGAAATGTGACCATTCCAAACCGCGAGGAGAAGGTCGGGCTGAACGTGTACCGGAAGAAGTGACCGGGGCGTCACCTCGAAAACGAGAATAGAAAACGTTCATGGGCCGTGAGTCTTTGCTTCTGAACGGGGACGGGCGGCGGGAATTGTGCCTGACCTCCTGACTTCGCAAGGGCCGAGCGCATATACTGGGTCGCCAGATCCTCATCGTGGGCGCCGCAGGGGAAACCAGTCAAGGTGGCGCATTGAACAAGAGATATCTGAAAAGGTACACAAAAGGCACGTGAGCAATATAGCCAAGTTCGACGCGATCCGCCTCTACCTGCGCCAGCAGTTTCCCAAACACCACATCACCGACTTCCAGGAAGGAACCAGTCGCGCACAGGTCTTCCGTGTCGATGGGCCGCACGGTCACCCCCTCCATTACGCTGTCATCGGGCTCGATTTTCTCCGCGATCAGACGGACGAAGACCTCCAACAGGTTCTCGTATCATCCGGTTTGGGAGATAAACTGAAGGAGGCCGGAGCCTCACCTGTGATGGTCTCAAAGACAGGGTTCAGCACTGACGGCAATATTGCCATAACGTGATCATAGCTGAGACACGCCACCCCATCGCGCTCGTGACGTCCGAAAAGCGTGCGGTCACCCGCACGCCAGTCATCGGATAGGGACTCTCGTGCAGATACGCATCATTGCCGGCCGGCCACGCAAGAGATCAGAACGGCAGATCGGACGACGTTCACGCCAGATGGCTCGCTTCATATGGAAGCATCGCGCAACCAGACGAATGGGCACGGGCAGGTCAAGGCCCCAGAGCGCAACCATCAACGTGCGCGGCTTGCTGCTGACGCACGTGGATGGGCGCCGTGAGCAATGCTCCGGTCAAAACGGCCCAACCGCGGGCTGCATTAGCCCCTCTTCTTGGCAATCTTGTCGGCGCGCTTTTCCATCATCGTCTTGGCTGGTTTCTTCTTGGTCATTTTCTTCTGTGTCATACCCTTAGCCATTGAGTGTCTCCTCTGATGTGTGGATGAGCAATATCGCACCGCGACGCAATCGCCGCCCCCATTTCATACCCCAATTACGAAAAAAAAGGAATAGGTACGTGCCGCCGATTGCATCGTTGCTGCCTTGGCACATGTGAGACGCTCCCGTCGATTGACTTCATCCCTTGCCCACTGTACAGCTTGCACCAGTCGAACGATCTGTCCGTCTGACTGGACGCTGTCAGTGGAGGTGCGCTATGGGAAATCCAGAGGGCAATAAGGAGCGAGAGGGATTCGCCGATGCGATCAACCGTGCGGCATTCGGCAACGAGCGAGTTCTATTGCGCCGACGTGGCCGAGCGGTCGCCGCGGTGGTGCCCATCGATGACCTGCGACTCCTGGAGGCCTTGGAAGATCGTATCGATCTCGTCGATGCCCGCGCAGCGTTGGCCCAGGCAAACAAGAAGGGCGCCCAATCACTTAATGTTATTTTGAAAGAATTGGGGCTCTGATTGCATCAGGCAATCTCGACAATTTTTGTGGCCCCTCCTGCTGAGCAGCAACTCCGCACATTCGCCAAACCGCTTCGGAAGCTTCTCGTGAAACGGCTCCATTCACTCTGCACCAGTCCTCATCCCCCCGGCGTCACGAAGCTCGCGGGCGTGGACCATCTCTTTCGGATTCGCGAGGGCGTCTATCGTATTGTCTATGCGATTCGAGAAAAGGACCTCATCGTGCTGGCGATCAAGAATGGCGCTCACATGGATCGTCGTACCGGCTCCTAGCTGAATGTGCCGCTGGCAATCTCCTGATAGTAGGACTCCAGCATGACCGTGCGGGCTGGTTCGACAATCACCAACTGTCGTTGATCCCAGGTGTTGGCGCAATACAGATAGACCCCCTCCTCTGCCTGACCGAGTTCGATATGCAGCTGGCGGCCGTCTGGCTCCTGGGACGTGGTCTCTTTGAGGAGATGCGTGTCATGCAGCTGTTCCCATGCGCGTTGTGCGGAAGGCCAATGGTTCTCATAGAGCGGCGCGTCCGGATCGGTTAAACCGGTTTTCAGCGTGGCTCGATCGAACAAACGGCCTTCGTCTGGCTCCGGCGATTCATCCCAGAGAAACCGACGCGACGTTCCCCTCCCCAACACATAGAACGGTCCATCGTCGGAAATTTCTTTGACGAGACGGTATCGAATCAATTCCGGCTGCTCGATCAGGCCAAGATCCCGTGCAGCCAGGGCCCGCTGCAACGGAACTCGTCTAGCCAACTGACGGGTTTTCTCAAACAGGATCATGCGCCCTTTTGCAGAGAGCAGGGCGCTCAAGCGATCCAGCCTGGGACCGATCCCCGTTCGCCGCTCAAAGTCTGCTTGCTGTTGACGATCGCTGGCACGCTCGAAGGTGTTCCAACTGCGACTGGGAATGCCAGGGTCCTGTTCAGCTTGCACGAGGGCATGCGTGGCAAGGACCAGATCATAGGAGCGAGTGGGAGCCGTGTGATCGAGATCGAGACAATCGAACCGCACGTTGGTCAGGCCAAGAACCTTCGCGTGTTCTTGCGCGCGCGCGATCGAGGTAGTCGAGCGATCGATCCCGACAAAAGTCTTGTCGGGATGCTGCCTCGCATAGAATGTCGTGAGGATGCCGACCCCGCAGCCCACATCCAGTATAGACCGGGCTCCACCGATGCGATCTGCCACGCGCGATCCGATGGCCAAATAATAGTCGTACCGTTGGCTATAGAGGACAGGCAGGATATTCGGATGGGCGGTGGTATCGTAGAACGAGACCTCGTCGGCAGAGGATCCACCACACTTCTGCTCCACCTGTCGATGCAGTGCTGTGATCTCGGCCGGTGTGAGGGTCTCCCGCTGCCACTGAAAATAGGTTTCATCCGACGTGAATTGCCGGAGGCCCCAGCCGGCCAAGTGGGCTTCTAGCGCGTGAAGCGTCGTTCGTATCTCGTCTCTCGTATCACGATGCACACGTTCCTCTCGACGGCATACGCTTCACGTTTTACGTTTCACGCCTTACGGCCGCTTGAGCATGATCGCGTCAAAATATGTCTCCGGCACCGGATGCGGGTAGCGCAGCTGGCCCGACCCGAAGGCGACATACTTTTCGCATGTCAATTGCTCAAGGCCGATCGGACCCTTGGCATGGAGACGCGAACCACTGAGCCCGATATCGGCGCCCATACCGTAGCTATCACCAGCATTGAGCCGGGACGACGCATTGACGAACACCGCGCTGGCATCCACTTCGCGCGTGAACCGCATAGCCGACTCATAGTTCGTGGTTGCGATGACGGCGGTGAGACAGGGTCCATGCGCGACGATGTGCGCCAAGGCCTCGTCCATGTCCTCGACCATTTTGACGGCCAACAGGGGCGACTGGAATTGGGTGTGCCAATCCTCTTCCTTTGCCGGGACGATCGAGGCATGTCCGGTCATCGCCATTTGCCCCATGAGTGCCATGGTCTTCGGACAGGCCCTCACTTCGATCTTGAATTCTTCGAGCATGCGGTTGATCAGCGGAGGCAAGAACTGTCGCCCAATTACCTGTTGCACGAGCAGCGTGTCGAGCGAATTCGATGCCATGGCCTTCTGTACTTTGGAGTTAATCGCTATGTTTTGAGCCATCGGCATATCGGTGTCGGCATCCACGTACATATGCGTGAGCCCCCCGTCGTAGCAAAGCACCGGCATCTTCGCCTGTTCAATCACGGCTTTGCGGAGGCCGGCCCCGCCACGTGGGATAATCGCATCGAGACTTTTCCCGGACCTGATCAGCTCGACCGCCACCTCTTTATCCGGACGTTCGATGATGATCCAGGCGCCGGCAGGCACCCCATTCTGTTCCGCAGCTTCGCGCAGTCCTGTCCCGATAGCCAGCTGCGTCAGGCCCCACTCCGGCGCGCCACGAAAGACACACAGGTTACCCGACTTGAAGCAGAGCGCGATCGATTCCACCGTAATGAGCGGGCTCAGTTCTGACACGACGCCGATCACTCCGATCGGGACGCGGACACGGCTGACTTGCAATCCGTCCGGCCGTTCCCATCGTGAGGTGACTGCACCGACTGGATCGGGCAGGTCCGCGATCATGCGGAGACAATTGACCATCTCCTTGATATCGTTCGCCGTCATGCGCAGGCGGGCCACGGCGGCTTTCATCCGGTCTTTCACGACGTCGGCCTCGAAGGACTTCCCGACCGCGTCTACATCCTTCTCGTTCGCCGCCAGAATCTTCTCTTCGTCAGCCGCTAATCGATCCGCCATCGCGCGCAAGGCTTTCTCTTTGACAAGGCCAGA
>VBOL01000356.1 GCA_005887945.1 Nitrospirota bacterium | reverse complement strand
GATTCTGGTGCGAATGTCTAGAACGCTAGGGGCACTGAGCGAACTAGGAGGTGCAGGGCCTTCCCACGTGGTCGCAAAGAATTCTGTCGTTGGATTCCGTGAGAGTTGAACAAGTTGTTTCAACGTGAGACCAATAGCGTACGCGTTGAAATTCGCTGAGGGACCTGGGAGCGGGTATACGGCGACATAGAGATATGGGGCCCCAGGTGAGTTCGCTATCTCTGAGATTGTCAGGACGCGCAGACCTGCTTGTCGAAGTCGAACTTCGATGTCGCGTGTGAGGTGCTCTCGGCTCAACCCCTCTCGTTCAACATCGTCAGGAAGATACTCAACGAGCACCGAGACCTCTCTGAGTCCTCGCAGCGTGTCACGTTTGTCAGCGGTATAGGCGAATCCTACAGTCGGCCAACACAACGTCAGGCCCAACAGAATAAGTCCTCTCAGGCGCATCGGCCACCTCCTAGTCGGTGGCCCGCACGATAGCTGCCCGCCTATATAAAGACAAGAGGAAGGCTCCCACTTGTGACTGAGGTGAGCACCTGGTACCTTCGCTCCCTGACTGACACCTCATATCCGCTAGAACGAGCCGTGCTGAACCTCACTGATTTTGCGGACGGCTACCTCGAAGTGGAGCTGGTGGGGAGCTCTGCCGGGCTGCTGAAACTCGCTGTTGGAGGCAAGTCAAATAATGTGGTTGCGGGGGAAGGATTTGAACCTTCGACCTTTGGGTTATGAGGCCGAAAGAGGTAATTTCTTAACACCCTGATTTTCCGTCTGGTTTCTCGCTTTTATAAATTAATAGAGGGCTTACAGACTTCTATCTGTTGCGATGGTTCTATTGATTCTTTGCTTTACGACGCTTTTTAGCACAAATTTAGCACAGCGACGGCCAGCGATTTAGGAACTCGCTTCTGCGACCCCCCAGGCTACTCAGGCTCACAAGACCAAACTAGAACCAAGAGTTAGGAGAACTGGAATAGGCTGGAATAGGGTAGAGTGAGCCGGATGTGACCTGCGGTTTACGAAATTCATCTGATCCACACTCAGACAACCTAATCCCACAAGAAACCACAACACAAGATGCTCCTGACATGGGGCCTGATCGGGCTGGTTTGTCCTGTCCTGGTAGCAGTGAGGTAGCATGTCAGGATGAGCTCCGGTAAATTTTCGCGGAGTCTAATGTATTTGACGACGCTGGTTATAGGCCTTCCCGCCAGAATCGCCAGGAGTCCGGCCGAATCGATACCATTCGAAGACAATAGCCTGCCATACAGAAGATTGAAGCGTGGCGAATCGATTATAATGAGCACCGCCGCATGGCTCGCTCGCGAACGTAACACCCCGAGAGTTTGCTCGCATGGAGGTAGAGATTTTTTGGTAGTAGTTCACTTTTAAACTTGCTCACTCGTTGCCATAGACTGTGATCCCGAAGGAAAACATGCGCGATGTACGCAATAATCTAGGTTTAGCCGGGCAAATACGGAGGGAAGAAAAGTGAGAACTTGGCCTGGAAATCCCTATCCATTGGGAGCCACATGGGATGGCGAGGGAGTCAACTTCGCCATCTTTTCCGAGAATGCCACTGCTGTGGAACTCTGCCTGTTCGACGGACCCGACTCCGACAGAGACTCCGCGCGCATTCGAGTGGAGGAGCAAACCGATCAGGTCTGGCACATGTACCTGCCGGAGGTACGGCCCGGACAGCATTATGGCTACCGCATCCAGGGGCCTTATGAGCCGGAAGCCGGGCACCGCTTTAATCCGAACAACCTCTTGATCGACCCATATGCCAAATCCATCGTCGGCACGATCCAGTGGTCCGACGCCATGTTCGGCTACACAATCGGGGATCCCAAGGCCGATCTCTCATTCAACACCCAGGACAACGCCGGGACCATGCCTAAGTGTGTCGTCGTCGATCCGGCGTTCACCTGGGGCGGAGATCAGCTGCTCAAGACTGCCTGGGACAAAACGATCATCTACGAAGTGCACGTCAAGGGCTTCACTGCCCGACACCCCGACGTCCCGGAGCCCCTGCGTGGAACCTATTCCGCCCTCACAACGCCCGCCGTGATCGACCATTTGCTTGCTCTGGGGGTGACCGCCCTTGAGTTGCTACCCGTCCAGCATTTCGTCCGCGACAAACACCTGTACGATCGCGGCCTCACAAACTACTGGGGCTACAACACCATCGGCTTTCTTGCCCCCGATACTGGCTACGCCACATCACCGGTTCGAGGCCGCCACATACGGGAATTCAAGAGCATGGTCAAAACCCTCCACAGCGCGGGAGTCGAAGTCATCCTGGACGTCGTCTACAACCATACGGCGGAAGGAAATCACCTCGGTCCCACCCTGTCGTTTCGAGGGGTCGACAATGCCACCTATTACCGGCTGGTGGCGGACAACAAACGCTATTACACGGACTATACGGGTTGTGGGAACACGCTCAACGTCACGCATCCCCGGACCCTGCAACTCATTATGGATAGTCTGCGTTACTGGGTGACGGAGATGCATGTGGACGGATTTCGTTTCGATCTCGCCTCCGCGCTCGCACGAGAAGTGCATGCAGTCGACCGGCTGAGCGCTTTTTTCGACATCCTCCACCAGGATCCCACCCTGTCCCAGGTCAAGCTGATCGCAGAGCCCTGGGACGTGGGCGAAGGCGGCTATCAGGTCGGTAACTTTCCGGTCGGCTGGGCCGAGTGGAACGGCAAGTACCGGGACACCATCCGGCGATACGTGAAAGGTGATGGAGGCCAGGTGGCGGAGTTGGGGTACCGGCTGACCGGGAGCAGCGACCTCTACAGTATGAGCGGGCGGCGCCCCTTTGCGAGCGTCAATTTCGTCACGGCGCACGATGGATTCACACTCCACGATCTCGTTTCGTACGACCACAAGCACAACGGAGCGAATGGTGAAAACAACTGTGACGGAACGGACGACAACCTGAGCTGGAATGGCGGCGTCGAGGGGCCGACCGCCGATCCTGCCATCAACGAGCTCAGAGAGCGGCAGAAGCGGAACTGCCTGGCATTGCTCCTGCTTTCGCAGGGTGTCCCAATGATCTGCGGGGGCGACGAGATCGGCCGGACGCAGCAGGGCAACAACAATGCGTACTGCCAAGACAATGAGCTCAGTTGGTACGACTGGAAACTGGACCGTGCGGCCCGTGAGTTGATGGTATTCACGCAACGTCTCGTTGGCCTGCGGAAGAACCACCCGGTTCTCAGGCGTCGGCGCTTTTTTCAAGGACGCAGGATCCATGGGTCGGAGGTCAAGGACATCTCATGGTTGCGACCTGATGGGCAGGGAATGACTGACGAGGATTGGAACAGTGGCTCTGTCCGCTCCCTCATGCTTCGGCTCGCCGGTGATGCCATGCCGGAGACCGATAAGCAGGGCCGGGCGATTGTGGATGACACCTTGCTGATTGTCCTGAATGCGCTCGATACACCTCTCCCCTTCACATTGCCGGCGCACAAACGGGGAGTTCGGTGGCACCAGCTCCTGGACACAGATGCGAAGGGAGTGTCCCCGAAGTACGTGACGGTGCTGAAAGGCGGCGAACGGTGCGAGGTCGAGGCGCGGTCGGTGCGGGTGCTTCGATTGAGGCCTGCAGGCTCCACTCGACGAGATCTCTGATCCGTCGTCCACTGCGTGATAACCAGAGAAATCTTGTATTAGTATTGGATGTCCAGCGTCCCGTTCATTGCGGCGGCCCTGCTCGTCATACCTGTAGACGGGCCGGAAGGACCTTCTTCTCTAGGTCTCGAGCACAGCGGGCAACTGCTTCATTCTCCCGGACGGTGAGGACAGTATATTGTCCAACGAGATTTTCGCAAACATGTATCAGCTCCAGGACCATTCCTGGTGGAAGATCGCTCTCAGCTGCTTTTCTTTAAGCTCATGCTCATCGCCGAGCCATGATCGCCAAGAGGGTACACCTGCTCCGAAAAGATCGGCAAGGGCCGACCGACAGAAAGCTGAGCGGGTGCCGAAGCAGATTCTACCCCGAGCCACATACGAAGGGATCACATACAACGTTGTGGCGAAGCAGAAGTGAGTGGAGCAGCCCCGCGACCTCCTAGCGAGCCTGTGGCAACTGACGAGGAGCAGGAAGTTCAAAGAAAAAACGAGTGCCCGCCAGGTACATCTTGACTCGGTCGCTTACCGAAATAGGCCGCGCCCAACGTACATCTACCAATTTGGTGCTCGGCGTTTCCCTCGCCTCTGAGGGCACCTGAATTTCAACCACTTGCCGTCTGTGCAATGGCACAGGAAGCAAGAGCAGCATGCCCCTGACGCTCTTATTGATCGCGTGCCCGGATCCCTTTGTCAGCTGCACAGTGCTCTTGTCCACAAACTTCGTCAGTTTGAAGGGGCAAACTAGCCTGCAGGGCGCACGCTTGCTATCTCTTCGCTCCTGTGCAACCTGCATCCCCTGGCTGACGCGTAATAGTTGACCGCTCGGTTTACCCATAAGCATGTTCCTTCCGGCAGGATGCCCTTGTAAGCCTTAAGGTAGACGCCGGCCATTTCGATTCCTAGGCGCAACGCCCGCAAAAGACTGTGTGCAATTCAGTAGAATCTAGCCGAGCAAAGAGGGGGGATCAGTCTGCGAGGGGCTTGACACGTAACGATGCTGCTTGTGGTTGAGGATGTTATCACTTCGAGGTGAATTCACTTCCTGACCTCGTACTAAATTACAGAGGAACCTCCTTCGCGCAGGAGCTCTTCGGTTTGTCAGCGAAACCACCCGTGCCGGCGTCCCTTCCGACCCGAAGGCGCCTGTGTCGACCGCAGGCAAAGTGACATATAGACTGACGCCCCTTCA
>VBOL01000357.1 GCA_005887945.1 Nitrospirota bacterium | reverse complement strand
TGATCAATGCGGGTCTGCCCTTGGTGCAGTGTCTCGAAATCCTCTCGACCCAGTCCGAGAATAAAGTGCTGCGAGAGACGATTGGAGAAGTGAAGACTCAGGTGGAGGCAGGTTCGACCTTTTCGGACGCCTTACGCCGCCATCCTAAGGTCTTCGACGATCTTTACGTCAACTTGGTGCATGCGGGCGAGGTGGGCGGCCTGCTCGATACGATCTTGACGCGTCTCGCAAAATACATTGAAAAAGCGATGAAGCTCAAAGGGCAGATCAAGTCTGCCATGGTCTATCCTGCCACAATCATGGGAGTTGCCGTTGTTGTTATCATTATTCTCATGCTTTTTGTCATTCCAATCTTTGCAAAGATGTTTCTTGAACTGTCAGGCGGGAAAGTGGCGTTACCCGGCCCTACGCAACTGGTTATCGACCTCAGTAACTTCTTTATTGCGTACTGGTATGTCATGTTTGGGGGTATTGTGGGGATCCTTGTTGGTATTAAAAAATACTATGGGACCGTTAAAGGTCGGATGGTCATTGATAAGTTGCTTCTCAAGTTACCAGTGGTTGGAGACTTAATCAGAAAAGCCTCGGTTGCCAAGTTTACCCGTACACTCGGGACGTTGCTCTCTAGCGGGGTCCCATTACTCGATGGAATGTCCATCTGTGCAAAGACCTCGGGTAATAAGGTTATTGAAGAAACGTTGATCAACGCTCGCGTCAGTATCAGTGGCGGAAAGACCATCGCCGATCCCTTGGCAGCAAGCGGGGTTTTTCCGAAGATGGTTACGCATATGATCGCCGTCGGTGAATCGACTGGTGCGCTGGACGCGATGTTGGGAAAAATTGCAGACTTTTACGAAGACGAAGTTGATCAGGCAGTTGCCTCGTTGACTGCACTACTTGAGCCAATGATGATGGTGTTCCTGGGGATTGTGATTGGGTTTATCGTGATTGCGATGTACCTCCCGATCTTTAAAATGGCGTCTGCAATCGGATAGAGCCGGCGTCTCGTCCGTTCCTCTCACGGAGTTTGAGCCTAGTACCCAGCATGAAGGCTCTAAGCCTTTCTGGCGAAACCACTCGGCGCTCCGTCAAATGTGCGATGAGACGGTTCCTGGCCCCATATCCGAGGAGAATGAACGAGGCACGTCTCTCTTCATGCCCCGCCGATCTCCTTCTCGCCCGGTGGTCTTCCACTCATGAATGATTTGCGTACAAGACTGTATTGGATCATGGGGCTTCGGATGGCCTTCGTGACCCTGATGCTCGGCCTGTCTCTCGTTTTTCAAGTCGGGAAGGGCGGGCAGGTCGAAACGTTCTACACCCTGATTATTGTCACCTACATCCTGACGATCCCTTCCGCCATTCTGCTCCGTGCGCTTACCTCACCGGCAGCTCTCACGATACTTTTTTGGACTCAGGTGGGGATCGACTTCCTCCTTGAAACGGTGTTGGTTATTAGGACAGGGGGGATCGAGAGTCCCTTCGCGGTGCTGTATGTCATGACAGTGGCGGTCGCCAGTCTCGGTCCCCGTCGGCGAGTGGGGCTTCTTACCGCCTGTTTCTGCATTATTTTGTTTGGGCTCTTAACGAACATTCAACTGTATGGTCTTGTTGAGGGGTGGGGGTGGATGCCGCCGAGTCGGCTGACTATGCCTGAAACATTTCAAACATTCGGCGTCTATGCACTCTCCCTTCTTGTCGTCGGGATTCTTGGCGGAACCTTAGCAGATCAACTTCAACAGGCGGACCAATCGTTACGTGAGAAGGAACAGGGACTAACTCGCCTCCAAGTCTTTCACGAGAATATCGTCCACAGCATCAGCAGCGGTGTGTTTACGGCAGATGCCACGGGGTGCATCACCTCGTTCAACCCAGCGGCACAGGAAGCGACTGGGTATACGATCACTCACGTTGCCGGGCGTCCCTGGCGCGAGGTCTTCAACTGGCATCCTAGCCAACAATCAGACGAACAACTCAGTGGTGTCGTGACGACGACAAAGCGATTCGAAGTGGAATGTAAGCGTGCTGACGGCAATCGCCTGATCCTCGGTATGACCCTTTCCCCATTGCACGAGCAGGGGAGGCAGACAGGCTTGGTTGGTGTGTTTAAAGATCTGACACAGATTCGGGATCTCGAAGAGGAAATGCGGCGCAAGGATTGGCTGGCGAGTTTGGGTGAGATGTCTGCCGGGATGGCCCATGAGATTCGGAATCCGCTTGGCGCGTTGGCCGGCGCGATGCAAATGCTTCGAAAAGATGCCATGGAAGACGAAACGAATCGCCGGTTGATGGACATTGCGATACGGGAGGCCACCCGGCTCGATAACATCATTACCGAATTCCTCCAGTATGCGCGTCCGCCGGCGCTCAATCTCGCAGAGCGTGATCTCAACAAAGTACTTGCTGAGACGCTCGATCTCGTTCAACATGAAGCGCGAACACGTTCCAAGATCAAGATCGTCACGTCTCTGGCAACCGGGGCGCTCACGGCCCTGGTTGATCAAGATCAGCTCCGCCAAGTCTTCTGGAATATGGCGACGAACGCGTTTGAAGCAATGCCGGAGGGAGGACAGTTGACGATCTCGACGAGCTGCCGCCACGTTGATGCCGGCGGCCGCAAGGGCGATGTCATCGAAATTGCGTTTCAAGACACTGGGGAAGGTATTCCAAAACAGAACCTCGACAAGATCTTTCTTCCGTTTTTCACGACGAAGAAAGAAGGGTCAGGGCTGGGTCTCGCAGCTGTGCATCGCATCGTCGATCTGCACGGGGGGTGGATTAAGGTCGAAAGTCAGGAGCGTCAAGGCTCACGGTTTGTCGTATGTATGCCGCGTTCTGGGGATGCCGGGGTGCGGTTGTGGCATGAGGGACGGACGCCGTGGAAAAGATCCTAGTTGTTGATGACGAGCGGGGGCTGCGCGAAGTTCTGAGCATCATGCTCAAACGCGCGGGCTATGTCGTGACTGAAGCGTCGGATGGCGAAGAGGCCATCGGTCATATAAGCAAGGAAATCTTCGATCTCGTCATAACCGACCTCCGCATGCCGAAAGCCGATGGCATGGCGGTCCTGAAGGCGGTGAAGTCTTCTTCTCCTGAAACCGTGGTCCTCGTCATTACGGCGTTTGCGACCGCGGACTCGGCGGTCGATGCGATGAAACAGGGCGCGTACGACTACCTGACCAAGCCGTTCCAGGTCGATGAAGTGCAGCTTATCATCCGCAACGCCCTGGAGAAGCGGCGTCTCTCGACGGAAAATATTCTCTTAAAGCGCGAGATGGCGAGCCAGTCGTCGTTTGCACAGATCGTCGGCCAGAGCGAGAGCATGCAGAAGGTGTTCGACGTGGTGCGCAAAGTCGCGGACG
This sequence comes from Nitrospirota bacterium, assembly GCA_005887945.1. Classification (GTDB taxonomy): domain Bacteria; phylum Nitrospirota; class Nitrospiria; order Nitrospirales; family Nitrospiraceae; genus Palsa-1315. Next base: position 8,914 of record VBOL01000357.1, on the reverse strand, counting down.
CCAAGAGCAATGTGCTGATTTGTGGAGAAAGCGGAACGGGAAAAGAGTTGGTGGCGCGCGCGATTCACTATAACAGTGCCCGGAGTCCGATGCCCTTTGTGGCGGTGAGTTGCAGTGCAGTGCCGGAGACGTTGCTCGAAAGCGAACTCTTCGGGCACATGAAGGGGTCTTTTACCGGCGCCATGGCCAATAAGGCGGGGTTGTTTGAAGTTGCCAATGGCGGCACGATATTTTTGGATGAAATCGGCGATACGACCCCAACAATTCAAGTCAAGCTGCTGCGCGTCATTCAGGAACGAGAGTTCCGGCGTGTGGGCGGCAACCAGGATGTAAAGGTCGATGTGCGCATTGTGGCCGCGACCAATAAGGATCTTGAAAAAGCCGTAGCCGACGGCTCATTTCGCGAAGATTTGTACTACCGCTTAGACGTGATCCCGATTCGGCTTCCCCCGTTGCGGCTTCGAACGGGAGACATCCCGCTTCTCGTGAAACATTTCCTCGAGAAGTTTTCACAGGAAAGTGGCAAGCCGGCTCCCGTCTTGACATCGGAGGCGATGCACGTGTTGTTGGGCCATGAGTGGCGCGGCAACGTGCGCGAGCTTGAAAACTTGATTGAGCGGGTTGTCACCTTTTCCGTTGGTGCGCCTGTCTCGGACGAGGATATTCGTGGCTGGCTTCATCGAGTCGTGACCCCTCAGCAGCAGGGGGTGCCCACCGATTTACCTGAAGACGGGTTGGATTTGGAAGGGCTTATCAACGGCATTGAAAAAGACCTGCTCTTGAAGGCGCTCGAACGGGCCATGTGGGTGAAGAAAAAAGCTGCACGGCTCCTGAGACTCAACACGCGATCCTTTCGCTATCGACTAGAGAAGTATGCCATCAAGGGAGGCCGTGATTAACCCGCAGCCGAGTCCATCCGATATCACCGTCTTCGCTCCTGCCAAAATCAACGTGATCCTGCGTATCCTCGGCCGCCGCCCCGACGGGTTCCACAATCTCTGGTCGATCATGCAGACGGTTGCCCTCGAAGACGAGGTGGAGATCAGGTTGCGTGCTGACCGACAGGATATCCAGCTGAGGTGTGATGCGACGCAGCTGGCTGCAGACCAGAGTAACCTCGTCTATCGCGCAGCTACCGTAGTGTTGGCCCGAGCCCAGCAATCGATCGGGCTCGACATTGAGCTGCGTAAGCGCATTCCCATGGGAGCCGGCCTCGGTGGCGGGAGCAGCGATGCCGCAGCCACCATTATAGGGTTGAGCCACCTCCTGCAGCTGGAGTGGTCTCCGACGCAGATGGCTGATGTCGGGCAATTGTTAGGTAGCGATGTGCCATTTTTTCTCTTTGCCCCCTCGGCGTTTGTGGCGGGTCGGGGAGAAACAGTTCGGCCGGTCGTCGTTGATGGGGTGCGATGGGTCGTGCTAGTGAACCCGGGGTTTGGGGTCAATACCAAGTGGGCGTATCAAGAATTGGCTGCCACCAGGACCGCTGTGACGCCGCTATCGTTGGTCCAGCGAGAACTCGACCGGCAATTGCGCGTGAGCTGGGCCCAATTGATTGCCGCGGCAGAGAATGATTTCGAGGCGCCAGTCTTCGCTGCACATGGGAAGCTTCGGGAGATTAAACGGACTTTGCAGGCCTGCGGAGCCGAGATCACGCTGCTGTCCGGAAGCGGGGCGACGGTGTTCGGGGTGTTCGCGGACGAGGCACGCGCGCGCCAGGCCCAGGCCCAGTTCGTAAATGAGAATTTGATGAACGTTTTTCTCGCTCCCACCTGTTCAGGCCCGCTCGGCTGGCGGTCCGGACTACCAGATAAGCCGTAGCTTGGTTGACAACTCCCCGTGCATTCCGCTAGAGTTTGGCTCCCTAGTTGGCTTCCTCAACAGCGCGCAGCGAACGAGGTAGGCGGATTACGATCACGCCCACCGACGCCCGCCGTCGAGACGAACCATAATAATATGAAATCAGAACGTGACGCAGTCGCATCCACGGACCCTCTGAGGAGTCGATGAGCAGAGAGCTAAAGATATTCTCTGGCAACGCGAATCCAGCACTGGCCCATGAGATTTGTACCTACCTTGGGACCAAGCTCGGCGCGGCCACGGTGTCGTCATTCAGTGACGGCGAAATTCGCGTCAAAATTGAGGAGAACGTTCGTGGCGGCGATGTGTTCGTCGTGCAGTCGAGTTGCCAGCCCGTCAACGACTCCCTTATGGAGTTGCTGATTATTATTGATGCGCTCAAACGATCCTCCGCGAATCGCATAACCGCGGTCATCCCGTATTTCGGCTATGCTCGCCAGGATCGCAAAGATCAGCCACGCGTGCCGATTTCAGCGAAGCTCGTGGCCGATCTCATCAGCACCGCCGGGACAGACCGCGTCCTCACGATGGATCTCCATGCGGGGCAGATCCAGGGATTCTTCAATGTGCCGGTGGACCATCTCTATGCACTACCCGTATTGTTGGATTACATTACGAAGAAGAAGGTGAGCGACCTGGTGGTCGTCTCGCCAGACGCCGGTGGAGTGGAACGGGCCCGCGCCTTTGCGAAGCGGCTCGAAGCGAACTTGGCGATTATCGACAAGCGACGTGAAGGACCGAATCAGACGCAGATCATGAACATCATCGGCGACGTCGCGGGTAAGAGTGCGCTGTTACTGGACGATATGATCGACACGGCTGGCACCATTGTGAAGGGGGCGCAGGCCTGTATGGATCATGGGGCTCGGGAAGTGTGGACCGCCTGTACCCACGCGGTGCTCACCGGGCCGGCGTTGGATCGGATTCAGCAATCCTGCTTGAAGCAAGTGATCGTGACCAATTCGATTCCGTTACGGGGCAAAGAGCAGTTCTGCCCGAAGTTACATCAATTATCGGTCGCCCCACTGTTAGGTGAGGCGATTCGGCGAATCCATGAAGATGAGTCGGTGAGTTCATTGTTTGCATAACTCGAGACCGATGCATCGAGAGACCGGCGAGAAGAGGACGGAGGCACTATATGAAGTTTGATCTAGCAGTCACGGTGAGAGAGAAAACGGGAAAGGGTGCGGCGCGCCAACTTCGGCGGGAGGGCAAGGTCCCGGGCGTGTTGTATGGACAGGGCGAATGCCTGCTCTTGACGATTGAACCCGATAGCCTGGTTAAGATTTTGAAAGCACAGGCAGGGGGGGCCGCGCTCGTGTCGCTCACGCTAGCTGGTGCAAAGTCGAAACCGAACCGGACTGCACTTTTGCGCGATTTCCAGGTCGATCCGGTCGAAGGGAATGTACTGCATGCGGATCTGTTTGAAATCTCGATGAACAAGCCGATTCGCGTGAAGGTGCCCCTGCATTTGACCGGCGGGATGCCTGCCGGCGTCAAAGAAGGCGGCATCCTCCACCACAATATGCGCGAGTTGCATATTGAGTGTCTGCCAGCTGATTTGCCGGACTTCATCGAAGTCGATGCCTCGGGGCTCGCCATTGCGCAAGGCCTCCATCTGAAGGACGTGGCTGCTCGCGAAGGGGTCCGCTATCTCGATGATCCTGAGCAGATGGTCGTGAGTGTGGCGGCGCCGATGACGGAAGCTAAGCTCGAATCGCTCCTCGCGAGCAGCGCAGCTGGGCCGGAGGGTGCGAAAGAGCCTGAGGTGGTCACGAAGGGCAAAGTGGCGGGTGAAGCCCCTGAGGGTGGCGAAGCGGCCAAAGCCGGTGCGGCTGCTGTTGTTCCTGCTGCTGCTGATGCGAAAGGCGGCGAGAAGAAAGGCGCTGCAGCGCCAAAAGCTGAGAAGAAAGAAACCGAAAAGAAGAAGTAACGTTGCGTCTCATCGTTGGGCTGGGCAACCCGGGCGCTGCCTATGCCCGAACCCGCCACAATGTCGGCATGTGGGTTATCGAGCGGGCCGCGGCTCGGTGGTCCATCCGTCTCGCCAAGCGCGGCATGGCTCATCGTGGATCGGGACGGCTTGGGTCGGAACTCCTCGAACTCGCCGGCACCCTCGACTGGATGAACATCACTGGTCCTCCACTCAAAGGCCTCGTGCGTGAGTTTTCGCTGACCGCCGACGACCTGATTCTTGTCCATGACGATCTTGATCTTGATCTGGGTCGTCTCCGGATCAAACAAGCCGGAGGGCATGGGGGACATAACGGGATCAAGTCGGTCATTGACACAATCGGGACGCCCCAGTTTGTGCGGGTCAAGATCGGAATCGGCCGACCGGCACCACGTCAGGATTCGGCGGACTATGTGTTGCAGGGGTTCACGAGAGAAGAGATCGAGGTGTTGAATCCCTGTCTCGATCGCGCCGTCGATGCGGTGGAATGTCTGATCCACCGGGGGACAGCTGTGGCGATGAATCAGTTTAATGTGCGTGAACCTGAAAACGGCAACGATGAGCAATGAACGAGAAGCGCTGAATCTGCGGAAATTGTCGTGGATCAGCATGGATCTTTGCTCAGCCATCCATCGTTCAAGGTTGTAGGTAAGACATGGGGCTCTGTTGCGGCATGATCGGACTCCCGAACGTGGGGAAGACCACCGTCTTCAATGCGCTCGTGGGCGCGGGGGCGGTGGTGGCGAATTACCCGTTCTCGACGGTCGAAACGAATGTCGGGATCGCACAAGTGCCCGACCCGCGGGTGGATCGGCTCGTCGAGATTTTCAAGTCCAAGAAAAAGACACCCAGCACATTGGAAGTTCGTGACATCGCGGGCCTGGTCGAGGGAGCCAGCACGGGAGAAGGGCTGGGCAATCAGTTCCTCGGACAGATCAGGGAAGTCGACGTGCTGATGCACGTGGTGCGCTGTTTCCAAGGTGGGGATGTCGTTCATGTGAGCGGTAGCGTCAATCCGACTCGCGACATCGGCACCATCGAAACCGAGCTGATGCTCGCCGATTTGGAGACGCTGGACCGCCGCAAGCAAAGGACCGAGAAGAAAGTCCGTGCCGGGGATAAGAAAGCGGCGTTTGAGCTGGCCTTTGTGCAGAAGCTGATGGATCTCCTCGACAAGGGCGAATGGCTTGGCAATTTGCCGTATACACCGGAGGAACGGCTGATTCTGGACGAATGTCAATTGCTCGCCGCCAAGCCCGTGCTCTTTGTCGCCAATGTGACGGAAGGGGCCAATGCGGATGAGGCGATGGTCAAAACGGTGCGAGAGTTTGCCGAGAAGCGCGGTGCGTGGGTTGTCACGATCTGCGGCCAGCTCGAAGCGGAGTTGTCCACACTTCCGGACAGTGAGCGGGCCGATTACCTGAAGGAAATGGGGCTGACGGAGTCGGGCCTTGTTCGCCTCGCGCGCGAGGCCTACGCACTTTTGAACCTCATCACGTTTTTTACCGCCGGCGAGACGGAGTCGCGAGCCTGGCCGCTGCGGAAAGGGCTTACGGCCCCACAGGCGGCGGGGAAAATTCATTCCGACATGGAACGAGGATTCATCCGCGCCGAGGTGTATACCTATGACGATCTGATGGTGTGCGGATCGGAAGCTAAGGTAAAGGAGAAGGGGCTGTTTCGCCTCGAAGGCAAGGATTACGTCATCAAGGAAGCGGATGTTGTCTACTTCCGCTTCAACGTCTAATCGGCTGCTGAAAAAGGCGGCTCACTGCGTTCTCGGTCGCCCGTCTCCTTGCGACGTACCCCAAGCGTACGCCTCAGTCGCCGCGCTCCCTGCGGCCTTGTTATCAGTCTTTTTGAGCAGCCTGCGAGACTTCCATCCCCATCCGTCATACTTTCGTTTGTTTCTCGGATAAAAATGCACGCCAAGTGTCCTCTGTCGTTTTCCAGATCATAGAGGACTCGTCCCCCCGCCAGCTAAACTTGAAGAGTTTCAGGCCGTTACGTTGGATGCGAATGGTATGCCATCCCTGCGGCCCTTCAAGCTTTACTCCTTGCACATCATTAAATGATAGCCGAGTTCTTCTTAGTAGGTATTCAATTGTGAGGCCTTGAGAATCTAGAGTTATGCGACGAATTTCATAGAAGAGCGCCCATGCTGCTCCTAGAGGCAACAGTAGCAATAAGAATGTGGTTCGAGGAGTAAAGCCTGTAGAAGGCATCTGAACTAAGAACAGAGGTAAAATCCACAACAGAATCGTTCCGCCAGGCCGTTTTAGATGGTAGGTAAGGTGCTTGTCAGCCGTGGTATTCTGAAGGTTCTTGCGTATGATTGAGACGAGATCGTCAATTTTCTCAAGCTCGTAACTTATCTTGAGTAACCGCTGACCTTGATGATCTACTACGTCATAACGATTTCGTAGAGCATGAGGCCTCAGGTCGGCGATCTGGCTCCATAAAATCGAAAAGGGGTTGCCAGTGTGTGGATGATAGGTAAGCCCTTCTTCTGAGGCAATAATATGATCGCGAGTTCTCGCATAGAATCGAAGCATTGAGACCAATGGAATGACGAGGAGGGTGCTGAGTAAGAGAATGGTGAAGCGGACCTTTGTGGCGGGTAAGCCAAGAACGCAATACAGATAGGATGGGTATAAAGAGGAGCCCCACCATGGCCATTTGCAAAACCACTACTGCCCGTGTCGATGGAGAGAAACCATAAGTGGACATTCTTGAATGTTAGCAGATGCTCCTATTGAGACGATCAGAATTACGAAACGGAGTCCTGACCGTATTCCCCTGTCAATCGCGCTCTCCTGTAATAACCGCATTGGTATCTTTACTGCTGGTGGCCTGTGGCTCCGAGCGGACTTCACCGGAGCGATGGGGCTCCGCCCGGCGTATGAAGAAGGAAAGCCGGAGCTGACCACCGCACCGTGGTCGCCAGACCACGGCGACGGGAATTCCGGAAGGTTTCCGCTTCAGACCGCCGTGGATGGGGAGTCGCGGGAAGTGCGGGAGGAAGAGCCTCACGCCGCAGTGCTCCGCTCCGAGAGGTGAGTTAGCGACGAGCCCAGACAACCCCTCCGCCGGCGATTATCGGGCCGATTCGTTGACAGCCAGAGTTTGGCCGTGATACCGTCGACCGTTCTTTGAGCCTCATATAGAGGCACCTACACCTCGCTCCGGGCTGGTCCCGGGGCCTTTGTCCAGGAGGATTGCTGCATGGAGCTCTACGAGTCTCTGTTCATTATTCGTGCGTCTGTCTCCGACCAGGAGACCGCTGCCTTGATCGAGAAGATGAAGGCGGTGGCAGAGAAGACCGGGGCGCAGTTCATTAAATCAGAAAACTGGGGCAAGAAGAAGCTCGCCTACGAGGTGAAGCGTGAGCGGAAGGGGACGTACGTCTACTTCTACTTCAGAGCGCCCAACACCACGGTTGGTGAATTGGAGCGGTCCTATCGCCTGGAAGATTCCATCATCAAGTTTTTGACCGTCCACCTCAAAAAAGAACTGGTGCCGCCACGGCCGCTTGAGACGTCATCGGAGGAGTTTGCCGGTGGCCGGATTTAATAAAGTCATTCTCATCGGGAATCTCACGCGGAACCCTGAACTGCGGTACACGCCGAACGGGACGCCGGTGGCCAGTTTGGGCCTCGCGGTCAGCCGGCGGTACAAGCAGGGCGATGAATTGAAAGAAGAAGTCTGTTATGTCGACATTGTCGTCTTCGGCAAGCAAGCGGAACATTGCGGACAGTATCTTAGCAAGGGGAGTGGGATCATCGTCGATGGGCGGCTGCAGCAGCGCCGGTGGGAAACGGAAGACGGGCAGAAGCGCAGCAAGCACGAGGTGGTGGCCCAAACGGTGACATTCATGCCGAAACGCCAGGATAGCGGTGGTGGTGGCGGGACTGAGGCGCCGGCGCATGATGATGTCGGGTATGAACCCGACCAGCACGGCTAACAGGATGCGGAAAAACTATTGTGGCACGCGAGAACCTCGACGGCCCGCACATGTGGCACAACAGGAGAACATTTTGCAGGATGTTCAAAAAGGCCGTCCAGCAAGGTCACCGCGAGCAAAGAGGCGACGCGTACGCTTCGGTAGGTTGAGCCTCTGAACGAAGCGAGAACGCTGCATAGGAAAAGGCGCGTCCCTGGGTAAAGAGGCTCTCTTGACAGAGTCAGGGCGGGCGGGTGAGAAGAGCGACTTTTTCAGCATCCTGCTAACAGAGAGGGAGACGGTTATGGAGCGTGAACAAGGCGGAGACCGAGACGGCGGGGGTGGTGGACGGTTTTTCCAACGCCGCCGGCCTTGTCGATTTTGTATCGATAAAGGGTCGATCGATTTCAAAGATGTCGGGCTGCTGAGAAACTTTCTGACGGAGCGGGGTCGGATTGTCCCGCGGCGTATCTCCGGCAATTGCATGAGGCACCAGCGCGAATTGACGGCCGCCGTCAAGCGGGCTCGGCACATCGCTCTCATCAGCTTTGCGGAAGAGCGATAACCGGTCACGTTGGGGATGGGAATGCAGGTAGGTGCTGCGATGGAACTGCTCAGGCCGTTGCTGGCTGACATTACTGCCGATGGACTTTCACTGGTCGGCGAGGTCACGGCTGAAGAACTCGGCCTCACTGAGGATGATGCCGTGGTTCTGGGTCCGCTGGCTGTGAGTCTTGATCTGACCAACGTCGAAGGACTGGTCGCCGTCACCGGTGTGTTGGAAGGCACGATCGTCCGCGAATGTGTGCGGTGCTTGAAGGAGTATGAGGATCCGCTGGCTTTTTCTCTGCGGGCGGCCTTTATCCCGGAGCCCAAGTCGGCGCCTCGTCATCCGAAGCGAGACGATCCCCGAAAGGCGCGTGCGAAGATCGTGGAGGTCGAACCAGAAGAGGAGCCGGACGATCAGTATCAATATCAGGGCAACCAGTTGGAACTGGCTCCGATGTTGCGTGAACACGTGATCCTGTCCGCGCCGATGCAGCCTCTCTGCGGCGGCGACTGCTTGGGGCTCTGCCCGCAATGTGGGAAAAATTTGAATGAGGGGTCCTGTCTGTGTGCCCCGGAACCACCAATCCCGACATTTCGGGTGCTCCAAG
>VBOL01000355.1 GCA_005887945.1 Nitrospirota bacterium | reverse complement strand
TGGATAAACTGTGCTTCGGCAAGGCTTCCCAGCACCGGCGCCTCGCAATACGATCCGCCGACTCGTTCGATCTCGGCCTGCAGAGCCAGGCTCTCTTCCTGAGCGATGGTTGCCATCTGGATCACGGTTTTGTCGCGGAGGACCGCCAACGAAGCCGGCGTCAGCAGGCCGGCACGGATCGCCGCCGTATCGGCCAACGTGAGGACTACACAGTCGGCTTGAGCCATCGCCTGCTCCGGTCGCGCGACTACGGTGATGCCGCTGGCCTGGAGGGGAAGCGTCTTTGCGCGGTTCGGTTACAAACAGTGACGATATGGTCGACCGACTGGAGTCGTTCGGCGATGGCTCAACTCAACAGACCGGTTCCCAACAGGGTGATGGTCATGGAGCGGCTCGCTTTCGCTCTGGTTGCGAGCGGGCATGTTCGGCGTGGGCCTGGAGGTTGGCACGCAGGTCCTTGTCCGCTGTTGCGGCCACAGCGATGACGCCACGAAACCTCGGTGTCGGCTGATTGAAGACGAAGGGCTTCCCGGCCGCGTCGCTGATGGCGCCGCCACTTTCTTCGATGAGTAGGACTCCGGCCGCGAGATCCCACTCGTTTTCCGGCTCGATGGTCAAGGTAGCCTGGACGCGACAGGTGGCGACCAAGGCCAGTGCGTTGGCAATAGAGTACATGGGGCGGCACCGAGTGGTATCGGCGAGCGTCGACCATCGGTCGCTCCGGAATTCCCACGCACTGACCATGATGACGGGATTGAAGTCATGAGCGGGCGAGAGAGTGACGCATGCGCCGTTCAAGAACAGTCCGCCGCCGCGCACCGCGGTATAGAGTTCGTCAGTCGAGGGATTGAGGATCGCGGCGACAACCGGTACACCTCGCTCGACCAATGCGGCAGAAATGCAGAACTCCGGCATCCGATTCACCAAGGCCTTTGTGCCGTCTATGGGATCCACAATCCAGACGCGCGTGTTGGTGAGTCGCGCCGGATCGTCGGGGGACTCTTCCGAGAGCCATCCATCCTGTGGAAACTCCCGGCACTGCATTTCATGCAGGATGCGGTTGACTTCGTAGTCCACGGTGGTGACCGGAGAACGGTCCGACTTCGTCTGCACCTCGAATCCAACCCTGACCAATTCACGCACCTTCGCGCCGGCGTTCTGAACCGCTTCGACCAATGCTGCCGATTCTCGTTCCATGTTCGGTGCCTCGTAGAGTGGACAGAAAGAGTAGCAGGTCTCGCTAGATCGGCAAAGCGGAAAGACGGCAGCCGGCGACCTGCGCCGACGCTCCTCTTGACCGTCGCAGAGAATCTGCGTACAAGCAGGGGGTCCTGCGAGATCTCTACCGATGAAGCTGGTCCAGAAACGATCCAGAAAGACGGGGCTTCCCCCTGGCACCCTTGTCCATATCGGCGAGAAGAAAACGGACAAGGTCACGATCACGACCTTCAACTACGCCGGTACCCGCTGCGACGAACGCCGGGACCCGTCGCTCGATGTGCTTGCGCCACCGACCGATGAGTCCGTTACCTGGGTGGATGTCGGGGGCGTTCATAAGATAGAAATTCTGGAATCGTTCGGGAAGCAGTTCCAGCTCCATCCCCTTCTCCTCGAAGACATTGCCAACACCGATCAGCGGCCGAAACTCGACGACTATGAGACCTGCTTGTTCCTCGTGATGAAGATGCTCTCAGTCACCGACCGACAGGATATCGTCGTCGAGCAGGTGAGTCTGGTTCTGGGACGGAACTTTGCGCTGTCCTTCCAAGAAAACGGCACCGATGTTTTCACACCGGTTCGGGATCGTCTTCGTGGTGGTAAGGGACGCCTGCGGCAATCCGGGGCCGATTACCTGCTCTATGCACTGGTCGACGCGATTGTGGATCAATACTTCGTTGTGTTGGAGGTGTTAGGCGAGAAGATTGAAGCGCTGCAAGATCTGGTGGTCAGCGATCCTAAACCGGAGACGCTGCGCCAGATTCATGCCCTCAAACGGCAGTTGCTGTTTCTGCGGCGTGCGGTGTGGCCACTTCGTGAAGCGACGAACAATCTCTCCCGATCGGAATGCCCTTTCTTACAGGTATCGACAAAGGTATTCTTTCGGGATGTGTACGATCACGTGGTTCAGATCGTGGATACCATCGAGACGCTTCGCGAAATGGTCTCAGCCAGTCTCGATATCTATCTGTCGAGCATCAGCTATCGGTTGAACGCCGTGATGAAAGTTCTGACGATCATTACGACGATTTTCATGCCGCTGACCTTCATCGTCGGTATCTACGGGATGAATTTCGAACACATGCCGGAGCTTAAGTGGGAATGGGGCTACCCGCTGGTGCTCGGCGTGATGGTAGCGATCGCGATCGCCATGCTGGGATTTTTCAAACGGAAGAAGTGGGTCTAATAGCCCGGTGAAATAGGCCGCCATGCTTCTGCTCAAGGCCCCCAAGACATCCTATCACGGGAAACATCTGCTCAGGGGACTTCACTCTATCTGGGCGAAAGGCTCCTGACACGGTTCTGGCTTTTGGGAAAAAGAAGTCTTGCTGAAAACTTTTTCGGTAGAGGCTAGGGATTGACAAGCCTCCGTATCTCGACATAGGGTAGAACCCTTGTTTCGATGCCCGTAAAGCCATACCCAGCAGCCGTTCTACAGGAGGGTGGGATGCAGTCTCACACGGTTCGGCGAATCACCTCCGCGCACGCGGCCCTCTCGTTGCACTCACTCACAGCTCGACACCTAACCGCGCGTCCATCATCTTCTTCGTCAGGTGGGCCGGTCCGTCTAGTCCCGGCGTCAGATACAGCGTCTCAGCAACGGTACCCTCACGCAGACCGTTTCCAATCCTGGCTCGACCCAGCCTCGACCACGTCTCCTGAAAGGTCCGAGGACATGCATCCACCACGACCGTGCCCGTATCTGCTGTGTCCGCGCCTGGCGCTGCTCCTGAGCCTGATACTCCTCGCGGGGCTGGCCAGCTGCGGACCGGCTTCGTCTGATAACGCACCTGTCCTTGAGTCACGCGCGAACGTGGGCGGATAAGACCACGGGCTAGGTGCTGAAGGCACGGGGCGAGAGGAGAGATCTCGGACATGATCGTATTTCTCGCCTGCAGGCCGGTGTAACGGGCCAACTTCAGGCAGTCGGCACCACATCAACACATCAAGGGAGGGAGTGATGAAGAGAGGACGGTTTCTCACCGTCACGATGGGCGCGCTGGTGCTTGGTGGACTGCTCGTGGCAGCCTGTGACAGTGCAGACTCGCCAGCGGAAGCGCAAGGGGTACTGGCCGATCTGCCGGGCGTCACCCAGAACCGGGACAAAGCCCTGGCGGCGGTGCAGCGATTCGTCATCCTGCCGGCCTTCAACAGCGACGCGGTGTTGGATAAAGAATCCGGCTTGGTCTGGGAAAAGTCCCCGCAGACGACGAGCACCAAATGGAGCGTAGCCCGCCGTACCTGTACCGAAAAAAATATAGGAGGCCAGAAAGGTTGGCGGCTGCCATCTCTCGAAGAGTTGGCCAGTCTGGTGGACCCATCCGTCGCACCTCCAGGCCTCGCTCTTCCGCCGGGCCATCCGTTTTTGGCTGTCCAGTCGGCCGTCTATTGGTCGTCGACGAGG
>VBOL01000354.1 GCA_005887945.1 Nitrospirota bacterium | reverse complement strand
GCCTTTCCTCCTGTCAACTGCTACGCTTCGCAGGCACTCATCGAATTCGGCAAGCCCCAGCGGGGAGACATCATCGTGTTTCGGTTTCCCGAAGACGAGGAAAAGGATTTCATCAAACGGATTGTGGGGACTCCAGGCGATACCGTCCAACTTCGCAATAAAGCCGTGCTGGTGAACGGGGTCGTGCTCGATGACAAACCATTCACTCAACGGATCGATCCGGGGATTATCGACGGCACGATCAATCCGCGCGACAATTTCGGGCCGGTGACAGTGCCTGATGGCGCCTATTTCGTGATGGGCGACAATCGCGACCAAAGTCTGGACAGCCGCTTTTGGGGGTTCGTGCGCGAGGAAAAAATCCGCGGGAAAGCATTCCGTATTTACTGGTCGTGGAGCGGGCAAGGTCAAATGACGGAGTGGGTCAGATGGGATCGATTCGGCAAAGCCATCCAATAGACAAAACCTCGCGCCACACGTCGGCAGGCTCCGGGGCTCAGGGCCGCGGAGGTGGGGCGTCTTCAAAAGTGCTTCGGCAGTACATCTCGCGGTTCCCGCAAGCCACCGTGCTCGTCATCGGCGACCTCATTCTCGACCATTATATCTGGGGCCGCGTGAGCCGCATCTCGCCAGAAGCCCCTGTGCCGGTGGTCCATGTTGATTCCGAGTCCTTGAAGCTCGGCGGCGCCGCGAACGTCTTCAATAACATTCTGGCCTTGGGGGGGAAAGCGGACCTCTGCGGCGTCATCGGTTCGGATGAAAGCGGCCGGATGCTCCTCAAAGAGTTGGGATCGACACGTTCTGGGCGTGGAGGGGTCGTGATCGACCAGGACCGCCCGACCACTAAAAAGTCCCGCGTCATCGCACATAATCAGCAGATCGTGCGGTATGACGTGGAGCGCCGTGCGGAACTCAAGCCGGCGATGCAACGGCGGATTCTCCGCTACGTGGAATCGCGATTACGGGAGCTGTCCTGTCTCGTGGTGTCGGACTATGCCAAGGGGGTGGTGAGTGCCACGCTGATGTCGGAACTTACGCGGCTCGCCGCACTTCGCGGAATACCCCTGGTCGTCGATCCGAAAGTCGAACACTTCAGCTACTACAAGGGGGCGACGGTCATCACGCCGAACCATCTTGAAGCGACACAAGCCGCCGGGGTGCACGGCGATGACGATCAGGCCAGCAACGAGGCCGGCGCGATCATACGACAGCGTTTAGGATGCCAAGCGGTGCTCATTACGCGCGGCGAAAATGGGATGAGTGTGTACGAGGGAGAAGGCGTCTCCTGGCACATTCCCACACAAGCCCGCCAAGTCTACGATGTCACCGGTGCGGGCGATACAGTGATTGGGACGTTGGCCCTCGCGCTGTCGACCGGTGCTTCGACGAGAGATGCGGCGATTCTGGCAAACTATGCCGCGGGTATCGTCGTCGGCATGGTCGGCACCGCGACAGTATCGGCCCAGCAGCTCTCGGAGGCGCTCGGCAATGACTAAGGCCACACCATCCGTCATGGTGGTGATCCCGGCCCGGTACGGGTCGTCGCGCTTTCGAGGAAAACCCCTCGTCATGCTCGGTCGGAAGCCCCTGATTCAGCATGTGTATGAACAAGCGGCTGCCTGTCGAGCGGTGACGGAGGTCCTGGTCGCCACCGACGACGAGCGGATCAAGCAGGCCGTGGAAGGATTTGGCGGGCGTGCCGTGATGGTAGCCGGAGACTATCGGACAGGTACCGATCGAGTCGCCGGAGTGGCGCGCATGTTCGGCGGGGACTATTTTGTGAATCTACAAGGAGATGAGATCCCGCTGCAGCCGGATTTGCTGGCGGATCTCATTGAGCCGTTCATCAAGGGCAGCACAGGAATGGGCACGCTGAAGCGCATGATCGATTCGACGGAGGATGTCCACAATCCCTCGGTGGTGAAGGTGGTCACGGACCATCTCGGCAACGCCATCTATTTCTCACGCGCACCAATTCCATTGGTGCGGGACGACCCCAGCCGCCGAGCCGTCGGAGGGTTGCATTACGTTCACCTCGGTCTGTACATGTACCGGCGCGACACCTTGTTGAGGCTGGCGTCCCTTCCCACCGGACGGCTGGAGGATGCGGAAAAGCTCGAGCAGTTGCGTGCGTTGGAGCATGGCATTCCGATCAGGGTCTGGGAAACCAAACATGCCTCCGTGCGCGTGGATACACCGGAAGATGTCGAGCCGGTGGCAGAGAAGCTCCAACAGTTTGACGTCATCAAGCAGGAGTTGGGTGCGCTGAAGACAGCCCCTTCCAGGTAAGGGTGGCATGCGTGTCAGAATTATACGATCCGACAAGATGGGGGCCACGATGAGCAAGTTCATTTTTGTCACAGGCGGAGTCGTCTCTTCCTTGGGGAAAGGGCTCGCCTCGGCCTCGATCGGCAACCTGCTTGAGAGTCGAGGGTTGAAGATCACGTTCCTCAAGCTCGATCCTTACATCAACGTCGATCCCGGCACGATGAATCCCTATCAACACGGGGAAGTCTACGTGACGGACGACGGCGCGGAAACAGACCTGGACCTCGGCCACTATGAACGGTACACGTCTCTAACCCTCACCAAAGAAAACAACTACACGACCGGCAGGATCTACCATTCGGTCATCACGAAAGAGCGTCGAGGCGACTATCTCGGCGGGACGGTGCAGGTGGTGCCTCACGTCACCGACGAGATCAAACAGTGCATCATGCGCATCTCCCAGGGGATGGACGTGACGATCGTGGAGATCGGCGGCACGGTCGGCGACATCGAGAGCTTGCCCTTCCTCGAGGCGATTCGCCAGATGCCGTACGACGTAGGCCGCGAGAACGTCCTCTATGTCCACCTTACGCTGGTGCCTTACATCGGCACAGCCGGTGAGCTGAAAACCAAACCGACGCAGCACTCTGTCAATAAGCTCCGGGAGATTGTAATTCAGCCGCATATCCTTCTCTGCCGGACCGATCGGTATCTGCCTCCAGAACTCAAGAGCAAGATCGCGATGTTCTGTAACGTCGAGAAAGACGCGGTGATCACGGCCAAGGACATCGATACGATTTATGAAGTGCCGATCGTGTTCCGGAAGGAAGGGCTGGACGAGCTGATCGTGCGCTTGCTCCAACTCGAGACTGGTCCGCCGAATCTGCGCGAATGGGATGCGATGGTCCAGAAGATCAAGTATCCCAAGCATGAAGTCTCAGTCGCCCTAGTCGGCAAGTACGCGGGTTTGAAGGAATGTTACAAGAGTCTCGCGGAATCGCTTGTCCATGGCGGGATCGACCATGAAACGCGGGTAAACATCCAGTGGATCGAATCGGAGGAGATTGAACGGCAAGGGACCGAGCGTATCCTGCGCGAAGTGGATGGCATCTTGGTTCCCGGCGGGTTCGGCGCGCGCGGGATCGAAGGCAAAATCGGCGCGATTCGATACGCACGGGAACACCAGATTCCGTTTCTCGGCTTGTGTCTGGGCATGCAGTGCGCGACGATCGAGTTTGCGCGGAACGTCGCCGGGCTGGCCGGCGCAAACAGCGCCGAATTTGACGAGGCCTCTCCCCATCCCGTC
>VBOL01000351.1 GCA_005887945.1 Nitrospirota bacterium | reverse complement strand
CACCGACCATCAGACAGTAGCCAATGGTCAGGCCCCAAATGCCGCCGCTGGTGCCGGCATCGACATAGTGAATCTGTTTCTTCTTGAGGTCCCCGGCCCGTCGAACATCGTCGTGGAATCTGGTATTGCCGCCATCGATCACCGTATCACCCGTGTGGAGGAGTGCCCCGACGGCATGAACGGTCTCCTCCGTAGGCGCGCCGGATGGGACCATAATCCAGACCGCGCGCGGGGCCTTAAGCTGGCTGACAAGATCGGCCAATGACAAGGCACCGACACAGCCCACGTCTTCGGCCTGCTTGATCAGATCCGCCGATCGGTCATAGACCACCACCCGGTGCCGGTCACGTTGCAGCCGGGTGACCATGTTCATCCCCATTTTCCCGAGCCCGATGAACCCGATTTCCATAGTGACTCCTTCTGATACGGTCATGGCTGAACGAGATCGTACGGAGCACGCTCCTCAAGAGAAGCTTCTCATCTGTTCAGACATGCAAAGGCTGACTGGCTCAGAAGCCCCGTGTGGCAGCAGTCTGATGATCGATCCCGGAGCCCTGTCAGTCGATTCTGGCAGGATTCGGTACGTCCTTAAAGAGCGTATCGGCCAGATCGCGGCCAAAGTTGAGCCGTTCTGGTAAAGTGGCCGCAGTCAGGAACCTCCCAGCCAAGTCACCCAACCCCGCATCGCGGGAGGCGATGAATTTTGGCACGTCGCTCGGCGCGGTCAGCCAGAAGCCCTGTACTCGGAAGAACGCGCTGACGACGTCATCGAAAAATATCGAGAGTAGATACTGCGCGGTCGCCGGCTTGTCGGCCAGATCTCGCGCCTTTCCCAGCCAATGGAAACACTCCGCCTTCATCCGAATCTGCTCATTGACGCTGACCGGGGGCGGCCCCTGTCGGAACCGTTGATTAGCGCGTTCGATGAGCCTGGTGCCGATGCTGTCGTGATCGAAGAGGATGCGGGCTTTCCGTAAGAGAGATGGGAGGCGCGGCGAGTAGGGGAGGTCCTCCTCAAGCTCTTGATGTCCGCGATAGCGGATGTCGGCCAGACGATCGGCGACACGGACGATCTCGTGGCCATCGGCCTGTCCTTTCACGAGCGCAATGAGATCGATGTCGCTGTGATTCGTGATGGCGCGGCGAACGCTGGACCCTACCAGGATCACACTGACCAGATCGCCCCCACGACGGCCACGGACGTGGCGCAAGGCCACTGCGACAAGCTCTTCGAATCCCGGTTCGTCGATCGGGTCCGGTTGTTCCGGCGGCTCCGGCATCGCCAGGAGTTCTGCCTTCAACTCTTCTGATGTGGGGATAGGATGGGTGGCGGGGCGATCCATTTTTAGGCTCCCTGTACGAGCCGAATATGTTTCGGGAGCGCTCCCAGCCAGTCCTTAAACAGTTGGTCCGCATCAACGAAGATTTCCAGCTGGCCATTGGTCAATCGCCGGATGACACCTGGGCGTTCTGGAGACAACGGGATTTCGACCCATTCGCGGTTCAGACCGAGTGAGTCGGTGACCTCAAGGATCCGACTGATGTGTTTGAACGACACAATTTCTAGCGGCATTGATGCTCCATTACGCGGCATTCTAGATTTCAGTGGGAGAAGTGTCAATGAGCGCGTCGGGCCCGCAATATTTATGAGCGTTTCTACTGCAATCGCCGATACGCTGTTGCAACGGGCGGTCTTGCCGCTCAATCGGTCAACATACTGCACGAGTATGCTGACCTCCCTCACGGCTCCAAGCGTCCGTTTCACGAAGCGTCTCGGCGATTTCGCGACGAACCGTCAGGAATAATGCGGGCTAGTCCCCCAACACACGGGTAAAGATCTCGCAGGCTTCTACGGTCATGGCACTGGAGATATCCAAGTGAGTGACGGCACGAAAGCTGTCGCCGCCGATCGCATTGATCAAGACCCCTTCCTGCTTCAACGCGGCGACGATCGCCAGGGGAGCCAGGCGGTGGCCGATCACATCGAAAATGACAATGTTCGTGTCGACATCTTGAGGACTGATCCTGACCGTAGGAATCTGCTGCAGTCGTCGTGCCAGCTGTTTGGCGTGGTCATGGTCCACTTTCAATCGTCCGATATGGTGCTCGAGCGCATAGATGCCTGCGGCGGCAAGGATGCCGGACTGCCGCATCGCACCGCCATACATACGGCGCAGCCGCTTGGCCTTATCAAGGAGGGTCAGATCATTCATCATCAGGAGCGAGCCGACTGGCGCCCCCAGTCCTTTCGAGAGACATACCGACAGGGTGTCAAAGTGTTGGGCATAGGAGGCCGGTGGCAAGGTGGTAGCGGCGATGGCATTGAACAGCCGTGCTCCGTCCAAATGCATTGGGATGCCGTGGGCGGCAGCCACCGCACGAATCCGTTCAATCGTTGCCAGCGGATAAATCGTTCCGCCGCCGCTGTTATGGGTGTTTTCCAGACAGATCAGCGTCGTTTGAATCGAGTGTGGCTCTTTGGGGCGGACTGCCGCCTCGACCTGCTCGGGTGAGATGAGGCCCCGATTTCCCGTGACCCAATGGAGTTGGACTCCTGCCAGCGCCCCGGCGGCACCCTGCTCATACCGGACGATATGAGCCTTGCTCTCTACGATGACTTCTTGGCCCGGTTGCGTGTGGAGGCGAATGGCGAGTTGATTGGCCATCGTGCCGGACGGCACGAAGAGCGCGGCCTTTTTCCCAAACATCGTGGCCGCCATCTCCTGGAGGCGATTCACGGTGGGATCTTCGCCGTAGACATCGTCTCCCACTTCCGCGCGTGCCATTGCCTTTCGCATGGCTTCAGTGGGTTTCGTGACCGTATCGCTGCGTAGGTCGATCATCAAACGTCCGTGAGAATCCTACACGATCGTGGGCCTGCGCATTCTAGCAAATTTTCTCCTTGCGCGGGAGAGTCGGTCACGGCAGGATGCCGTTCCTATGGCGTGGCTTCAAGACGTGCTTCCGGCGGTGACCGATGCAGAACCAGACGAAGCCGTCCCGGTGGGCTGGGCGTTCCTCTATTTTTTCTGTCTCCTCTGCGGCTATTACATTCTGCGCCCTGTTCGCGATGAGATGGCGATCGAAGGCGGGGTGCAGCACCTACCATGGATGATGACCGCCACCTTCGTGACGCTCCTGCTCGTGACGCCGCTCTTCGGATGGCTCTCTGCCCGCGTGCCGCGGTATCGGTTGCTCCTGATCGTGTATGCATTTTTCGGTCTCAACTTGGTCCTGTTCTTCGTGGCAATGATGAGCCACCTCTCTCCCCAGTGGGCCGCCCGCACGTTCTTCGTATGGCTCTCGGTGTTCAATCTGTTCGTCGTGTCGGTGTTCTGGAGTGTCATGGCCGATCTCTTTACACCGGCGCAGGGCGCCCGACTCTTCGGTGTGATTGCCGCCGGCGGCAGTATCGGCGCGATGGTCGGCCCGCTTCTCACCACCGGGTTGACCTATCTCATCCCGATCCCCGTTCTGCTGCTCATCTCGGTCGGGTTTCTCGTCGCCTGCGGGCTCTGCGTGTATCAACTGGATCGATGGGCAATGGCGCGACCCTCACGACAGATCAGTCGGCAGGGTGAGCCGATCGGCGGCAATATCTGGGCGGGGATCAGACTGGCGCTCTCGTCGCCCTATCTTCTGGGAATCTGCCTCTATCTGTTCTTTCTAACGACGACCGCGACATTCTTGTACCTGGAACAAATGAGGCTGGTGAGCGAGCAGATTCCCTCCCCGGAAGGGCGCACCCGTCTGTTTGCCCTCGTCGACCTGGTCGTCAACGTGCTCACGTTTCTGATGCAGGTGACCGTGACGAGCCGGGTGATCAGCCGGTTCGGGTTGGCGTCGGCGCTCGTCGGTCTTCCCGTTGCGAGCGCCATCGGGTTTGGCGTGATCGGCGTCATGCCGTTCCTGGTCGTCTTCATTCTCTTTACCGTCGTGCGGCGAGTCGGTGAATATGCATTCGCCAAGCCGGCTCGCGAGGTACTTTTCACGGTGGTGAATCGGGAGGAGAAATATAAGGCCAAGAACTTTATCGACACAGCGGTCTCGCGCGGGGGTGATGCGACGACCGGGTGGATCGTGAACGGGGTGAAAGTGCTGGGTGTCACAGCAGGGCAGATGGCATGGGTTCTGGTCCCACTGGCGCTGCTCTGGGGATGGGTAGGGTGGTTCCTGGCCCGGCAAGAGGAGAAGTTGAGGAAGGGGTGACGTGTTTCTGCTTCACTCTCTCCCCCTAGTGTGGTCTGGGTATTTCCAACAGCGCGCGTCCAACGAGAGCTATTAATAATAAGCTTCTTCCAAGCTTGCGCGCTCCTCTTCTAGAAGGGTTAGTTAGGCAGACTGTCCTTCCCTGCGCGCATAGACCGAGTACGTTTTGATCGTGTGGGGTCTGCGATCAAGAAAGATGGTCTGGCCGCTCCCGCCCCCTGCTTTACGTGTGAAAAAATCGCATGCTATAGTCCTGTGCCCATTGCACTGCATTGATTGAGTAGAATCACGTTTCACGAGGTCAAAAATGCCTGAAGTTCCAGTTAAGATATATATCGATAAACTATTAAAAGAATGCAGTATAATTTCACGTGAACTCGCGCTTTTATCCGGCCTTGTCAAAGAGAAAGCCTTGCGCGCGATGGCGGATCGATTAGCGGCTGACGAAGAGATGATTCTGGCGGCGAACGAGAAGGATGTGGACGCGATCGGGAAGTCCTTCGAGGCCGACGTCATGAAAGACCGGATGAAATCCGCCGTG
>VBOL01000352.1 GCA_005887945.1 Nitrospirota bacterium | reverse complement strand
CCGTGAAGACCGAGGAGAAGGATCTCCTCGCGGCCTTTGCGGCAGGTGCGATGGACTATATCCGTAAACCAGTCAATCCAGCGGAACTCGTTGCCCGCGTGTCCTCGGCCCTCGCCTTAAGAGAAGAACGGTTCACGCGCAAGGCGAGAGAGCAGGAGTTGCTCCTGCGCACACAGGAACTCGAACACGCGCTGCTGGAAGTCAAGGTGTTGCGCAAGTTTATTCCGATCTGTGCCCACTGCAAGCGAGTGCGGACCGACGCCGGGGACTGGCAACAACTAGAGGCGTACATTCGGGACCATTCAGAGGTTGAGTTTAGTCATGGTGTCTGCCAAGTTTGTATGAGAGAGGTCTATCCAGATGTCTTCAAAGACTGATACCGCCTGGTAGACACGATCGCGAAGGTGCCTACACTGCGCTACTTAAATTCTTGGACAGCTTGTTTCACAGTGCGAACCATCCACGCTGCAGAGAATTCAACCGTCTTCGAGCCTCACCTTCCCACAGGACATCGGTACACCCGCCGGCCACGCTGTTTAGAGGGTTTCTGCGGTCTCCTCTCACGATGATTTTGAACAAATTTCACTGGGTTTCCTGCATCCACCTGACTAGTCTCCCTGTCTAAATTGTAAGTGGGGCACAACACTGCGAAATCTAGAGGCACACTGTCTACCGAGGACAACCTGTCCATCTTCACCTAACGTCCTGTTTATGAATACCTTCCGGATAATGTTCGCTTGATAGCACAAGACAAACTGTCTTGTCGGTGGCCGCTGGGCTCTATTTAGGCAAAATCACAATTGTGCCGTTAACCATTTGAAAATGCTTTTGTAAACTGCCTCTCCATCCCAGGTTTTATTTTTATCCTAAGGCCAGTGTCTTGCTTAGTCGAGAGGTAAGTTCAGCGTCATGGAGGTACCTCTTCCCTGACAGATACAGAGGGGTCAAGACACGATCCCGATTGGAGTGATCGAAGAACGGCGCGGCCTAGGAAAGAGAAAGGAGAATCTCGTGGAAGAGAACATAGCTGATGTCTCGATCAACCATAAGGAAAGCATGGTGCTCCCGCACGCGGGGCCCGGGATCATGCTACTCACGGCGTCCATGCGATTACTCTATAAGGATCGGCGGGCATGGGAACTGTGCCAGCAAATCATTCGCTGCCAGGACGGGAAAGCGGCACACGGGGTGCTCCCGCCAGCCGTCGTAAGTCTCGTCGATCAAATCCAGAAGCTCCTCAAAGCCCGAACCGATCCGAAGGACTGGGAGCAGATTCAACTCAGACGCGTCGTGAACACGCTCCACAGTTCCGTGCTCCTGTGCGGTACGGCGTTGATTGGTCAGACCAACGCGGAAACACGAATCCTCATCGTGATCAGCGAGGTCGGGATTGGCGTGTGGCAGGACACTGCCATCGTCCAGGCAAAGGAGATGTTTCAGCTGACCGCACGCGAAGCAACGGTCGTTCAGCATCTTTTGAAAGGCTGGACCAATAAGGAAATCGCTATCGAAATGGGGTTGTCAGAACAGACAATCAAGGAGCATTTCAAACACATTTCTGAAAAAACGAGCACCACCACGCGCACCGGAATCGCCATGAAGATTATTCACTCAGGATTACGCCAAGCACTCGCCACTCCCTCACCACATGTGATGGTGCCTACTACGAGTGGTATGCCCAGCGAGCTGGTGGCATCGGCATAGTAGCTCTTGGTGCTGTTTGACCCTCCCCCGATTTTACAGACACCCCAGTAAGAGGGGAGAATAGTAAAATCGGAGGTGATTATGGCAGAGAGCAGACGACGTCGGTTTACGGAGGCCTTCAAGACGTAGGCGGTGCGGTTGGTTCGAGAGTAGGCCCGGCCCGCGGCTCAGGTGGCCCGGGAACTTGGAATTGCAGACAACCTGTTGCATCGCTGGGTGGCCGAGCACCGGCAGGCCGAGGCGCACGGCACCACCCGTGCGGGCCTGCGTGCCGACACCGAGGAACTCGTACGCGTGAAACGGGAGTTGGCGCGGGTGACGCAGGAACGGGATTTTTTACGACGTGCGGTGGCGTTCTTCGCGAAGGAGTCCCGATGAGATAGCGCGCGATCCAGGAGAACGACCGCAGGGACATCGGTAGCATTGCCTACCACCCTATTTAGAGGGTTTCTGCAGTCTCCTCTTACGCCGATTTTGAACAAATTTAACTGGGTTTCCCGCATCCGCCTGACTAATCTCCCTGTCCAAATTTTGAGTGGGGCACAGCCCTGCGAAATCTAGAGGCACACTGTCTGCCAAGGACAACCTGTCCATCTTCACCTAACGTCTTGTTTATCAATACATTCCGAATAATGTTCGGTTGATAGCACAAGACAAACTGTCTAGCCAGTGCCAGTTGCGCTCTGTTTATTCAAAATCGCAAATTGTGGCGTTAACCATTTGAAAATCCTTTTGTAAACTGCCCCTCCTTCCTACGTCTTATCCTGAGGCCACTGTCTTGCTTAGTCGAGAAGTGGGCTCAGCGTCGTGGGGTACGGCTTCCCTGACAGATTCAGAGGGGTCAAGACTCGATCCCGCGTGGAGTGATCAAAGAAAGACAACCATGAAAACGTTTGCGATGACCATGAACCAGTGTATTGATCCTGATAGGAGCGGGGTGGGTCCGATGAGTCGTGGCGAGCTGTTGGCAGCGACCACGCTGACCGACATCACAGTCGAATCGATTGACTCGACCGGTCTGAACATCACGGTCCAGACCGCCGGGAATGGAGACAAGCTGTCTATGCCGGTCGTGAGCCCTGAGGTTATGAAAGGAGTCACAGTAGGAGAACATGTCAGTCTCGAGCTGGACGTACAGGGAAAAGTTGTGAAGATCCTCAAACTTGCACCTGCTCCTAAGGAGGAGGGAGGGCCTGAGCCGGGCGCCTGATCAATGTTGTTCGTCGGAGGATGGCGTGAGGGGTGAACGATGAACAGGATCATGGACGGCGTTCTACGGCCATGCTGGCTTGTCCTCGCCATTTTCTTGGCTGCCTGCGCCTCGGACGGTTTCGATGGCAGCGTGCAAGCCAAGGGGATCGATCAGGGGAACACCATTCAAATCTACAAGAAGGTGGCTCCTGCCACGGTGTTCATCAAATCGGTATTGACGAGCGACTACCTGATGAGCGGGGCAGGCAGCAGTATCGGATCCGGGATTATTCTAGATCACCAAGGTGTAATCCTCACAAATGCGCATGTGGTGGACAAAGCTGCCAAGATCCTGGTCATTCTCCATGATGGTACCCAGTTGACCGCCGCATTGGTGGGAAGCGATCCGTATACGGATCTGGCCTTGCTCAGAGTCGATCTCTCGAAGAATCATCACGCCACAGTCCTTCTGGGAAATTCAGATCGAGTGGACATCGGTCAGGAAGTGGTGGCCATCGGTCACCCATTCGGATTGGGCTATGCGCTCACCACCGGGGTTGTTAGTGGGTTTGGAACAACACCGGGCCCTCGTTCTACTCCCCACGAGCGAGTGATACAGACTAGCGCAGCCATCAACCCTGGAAACAGCGGTGGGCCCCTTGTTGACATGAAAGGCGAGGTCATAGGCATCAATATGTCGATCCTGTCTGGTGGGCAGAACATCGGCTTTGCGATTCCGATCAATACCGCCAAGACCGTCGTGAACGAATTACGCGCGCATGGCCGTGTCGTTCGTCCATGGCTCGGCATAATCGGGAAATTCGTGCCCGATCAAGTCATCGACCTATTTGCGGTCCCTTTGGCAAAAGGTTTGCTCGTGGCCCATGTCGAGGAGGGGAGCCCGGCGCAGAAGGCGGGATTACGGGCTGGAGCGCTGAACGTGGTCGTCGACGGAGAGCCATGGGTGCTGGGTGGCGACATCGTCCAGGCTGTGAACGGTAGGGACATTCAGACAGTGGAGCAGTACGCAGCGATGTCCAAGACACTCGAGATCGGACAGACCGTGACATTGCGAGTACTGCGGAACGGTGCATATCAGTACATTCCGGCGACAATCGAGGAACATCCGCAACCGCTAGCAGCCTCAAGTCAATCACAAGTTCAGGAAGGTATGGGGTTTGGCCTGATGAAGCAACACGGCGGATTGCATGAATCCGGACGCCTCGGCATCAGATTCTGAATGGATCGATGCAATACGTGTCCAACGCCCATGTCTTGCAGAGCGGGTCTCACTATGAAGATCTTAATAACTCTCTTCGTGGCAACGGCATTCAGCGTCGGCCTGGCATCTCTCGGCCATGGGTCCGAGCCAATCCCGACCGACTCCCCCAAAGGGGCAGCGTCGGATCTGACGATCAAGGGGGATGTGCAGATGATCGAAGGCGAGTTCTACTTTGTTAAGGATACGACCGGTCATCAAGTGCGCCTGCACGTGAATAACGAGACCAAGTTGGAGGACAGGATCAAGGTGGGTGACAAGATTGAAGCGAGGGTCACACCGGAGGGGCATGTCATGGCTATGGCAGTGCAGATTCCGCAGAACGACACGGTGCCGCCTTTACCGAACATGGCTCCGACATTCCCACAACGATCCCCTGAGGGCAGTGTTCCTCAATGAGCCTCCGTCGAATCGTCGCAGCTGCCTGTGCCGTGCGCACATGAAATTTGCTGAATCGACAGCAGGAGGTACGCGAAGATGAGAGGCAGAATGATGGTGAGTTTGTTTGTCCTGACGATCGCGTTCACCTTCAACACGACAACTTTTGCTCAAGCCAGGCCGGATGCCTCGACTCCACCACCGGCTTCGTCCGACAACGGCGAACGGAGTAACAAAGGTGGCCAACTGCGCGGCCTTGACCGCGCTGATCAGGTAGCTGGTCAACATGGCCAGCAGGGTCGAGAAAGGGCA
>VBOL01000353.1 GCA_005887945.1 Nitrospirota bacterium | reverse complement strand
CTGCCATCCCATTCTTTTCATGAACAGCGACCTCATCACTGAGATCAAGCCATCCAAGAGCGCACCGCTCTTCGGCTTTTGGTATCCCGCTTGTCTGAGCAGTGAACTCGCTCCCGGCAGCCTGAAAGGGACCGTCCTGTTAGGCCTTCCGATCCTCGTCTGCAAGACATCACAAGGTGCGGTCGCGGCCATGCGCGACATTTGTCCCCATCGTGGGATGCCGCTGTCCTTCGGCAAAATGGAAGGCGACTGTGTCAAATGTGCCTACCATGGTTGGCAGTTCGATCAGGCAGGCCGTTGCCGGGGGATTCCTGCGCTGGTCGAAAACTCCCTCATTCACTTCGACAAAATTAGCATTACCACCTATGCCTGCCGCGAACGGGACGGTTACGTGTGGGTGTTCATTCCCGACCCTCAACAACCGAACCAGATCACCCCGGACGTGCCGCCACTGCCGCTCCCCTCGTCTCCCTATCGGATGATTCACATCTCGACGCTGTTGGATTGCGCCCTCGACGACGGCATCGTCGGCTTGATGGACCCGGCTCACGGCCCCTTTGTGCATCAAAGCTCCTGGTGGCGCACCCAGGCGAGTATGCACGAAAAGGCCAAGACCTTTGAACCGATTCCCAACGGCTTCCGCATGGTGCCGCACGCTCCTTCAACGAACAGCGGACCATACAAGCTCCTGAACCTGTTTTACGGCGGGCCACTGACGACGACCATCGACTTTGTGCTGCCCAACCAGCGATTCGAATTCGTCCAGTGCGGATCGCTCTTCGTGTCTAGCCGCGCCACGGTCACGCCGATCAGTGAACAGCAATGCCGTATCGACTTTACCGCGGCGTGGAACTGCCTCAGCTGGGTTCCCTTTTCTAAGACCATTTTTCGGTATTTCGCTAACATTTTCATGACGCAGGATCGAGACGCGATGGAACGCCAGGCGGTGGGATTACGCTACAAACCGGCCTTGATGCTCATCGACGATGCTGATACGCCGGCTAAATGGTACTACAAGTTGAAGGCCGCACATCTTGCGTCGGCGCAAACCGGACAGCCCCTCGACCATCCGCTCAAAGAAAGAGTCACGCTTCGCTGGAAGAGTTGATGCTAGGGACAAGTCGCGACTCGGCGTGCCAGGGATGGGCGAGTGAGAAGTCTGGCCTTTTTGAGCATCCTGCGCGGTATTTTCCTGTTGTCCTAGACGGGCGGCTCGTTGAACTATCACCGTACCACAATAGTTTTTCCGCAGCCTGCTAGCGGCTCATTTTGCACTCATCTGCACTAAAAGTACCATCGCCTGCCGAATCTGGGCGCGCGAACCGAGTAACACCACCATATCACCTGCCATCAACCGAGTGTTCTCCGACGGATTCGCTTGTGTTACCCCAGCGCGCGTCCAGGCGATCACCGAAGCGCCCGTGCGTGGAAGGAGAGCAATCTCAGCCAACGTTTTCCCCCCTGCAGGGGAATCGTCGTCGATGCGGCAGGTTTCGACTTCCGCATCGGTCAAGGTCTCGCCACGAGGATGATTCGCGAATTCCGGCGATTCGCTTCGACGAAGCAAGGCGTACCCTTCACGGCGAACTTGTTCAGCCTTTTGCGTCACAAAGTCCTGCGGCAGTTTGTAGGTGCGGAGCACCAAGGAAAAGATCTCGATGGAGGTTCCGAATTCCTCAGGCACCACATCATCCGCGCCAAGTTGGTGCAGCTCCTCCAAGTCGCGCAGATAGCGAGTCCGCACGACGATATGGAGTTTGGGGTTGAGTCCCTTGGCGACCTGCACTGTCCGCCGGGTGATAAACGGATCAGAAGTGGCGACCACCAACACCTTCGCGTCCTCGATCTTCATGTGCCGCAGCACATTCGGATTCGTGGCATCGCCATAATAGACTGGCACCCCGTGTTTCGCTTCACGATTGACGGTATCACCGTCGAGATCCAAGGCGAGGTACTGTATCTCTGTGTCGCCGAGGACGCGGACGAGATTCCTCCCGTTCAACCCATACCCCGCAATAATGACGTGGTCCTTCATCCGAATCTGCTTCCCTTCGGTCTGCAGGACGTGGGCGGTGGTGCGACTAGGCAGCCAATGACGAAGCCGCTGCCACGCCTCCGCGCGGCGGGCCAGGTGCGGCGACCACTGCATGAGAAAGGGCGTCACGATCATGGAGAGCACCGAGACAGCGAGAAAGACCTGATACGGATCACCACGCAAGAAACCGCTCTCCTGCCCTTGCTGAGCCAGCAAGAAACTAAACTCTCCGACCTGGGCCAGGGCAATACCCACCATAATCGCTGAACGCGGGGGGATCTTCGCCAACAAGACCCCTCCTGCCCCTGCGATAAACTTCACCAACAGAATCGTCACCAGTAGTCCGGCCACCGGCAGCGGATGCGCGAATAACACCCGCCAGTCCATGAGGATGCCGATTGACACGAAGAAGAGACTGTTGAAACTGTCGCGGAACGGCAGCACTTCAGCCATGGCCTGATGGCTGTACTCCGATTCGGAAATGACCAACCCGGCGATGAACGCGCCCAACGCCAACGAGATACCGCCGAGCGTGGTGAGCCACGCGATGCCGAGACAGGAAACGATGATCGTCAGCAAGAACAGTTCACGGTTGCGGCTGCGGACGATATGTCCCAACAGCTTGGGGACCACATACCAGGCCGCTGCAATGACGAGCAAGACTACAAGAACCGACTTCCCCAAGGTGAACAGAATCGCCAGCCCCCCTCCATCCGACTGGCTGGCAAGAATTGGCGTCAACAACATCATGGGCACGACGGCCAAATCCTGAAAGACGAGAATTCCGATCGTGGCTCGGCCATGGATCGAGTCGCTTTCCCCCCGTTCGGCCAAGGTCTTTAACACGATCGCCGTGCTGCTCAGGGAGAAGAGGAACCCCCAGAACATCCCCTGCTGCCAGGACAGGCCGACGAGCATCGCCCCGAGCCACACGATCAACAGCACGCCGCCGACGTGGATCGGTGCGGCCAGTAACGTGAGGCGGCGCATGGAGGCCAATTGCACCAACGAGAACTCGATGCCGATGGTGAAGAGGAGCAGGACGATCCCGATCTCCGCCAACACTTGGACCGTGCCGATATCCGAGATGAGGTTCAATCCGTGGGGGCCGATGAGTGCGCCGGCGACCAAGAATCCCGCGATCGAGGGAAGCCGAAACTGGTGGAATACGAAGACGACGGCGATCGACACCGTGAAGATCACGAGCAGATTTGCAAGCACGCCATAGTCAGTCATGACAGAAATCGGTCAGGCGTGAGGAGTGAGGGGGTCAAGCGAGGGAAATTCTTCGAACGGTTCACGCCTCACGTTTCACGGGTCCAAAACGGAGAATACCGCAGCAGCGAGGAGGGAACAAGGCAAAGCTGCTTGTTCAACGGAAGCCGTTTCGTTACGGTGGCTTCACGAGACGAACGAGCGAGGCAAACCATGATCCGCGGCCATTATTTCTGCATTCAACGACGTCATCGCCGCGCAGTGTGTGGTGGTGGATTCCCGAGCCGGCATCCGCGCAGGATAGCGGCACGAGACAGGCGGGACGGGCGGGAAAGGCGAGACACTCGGAATAAGGGCTTGCGCGTCGTGCGCTTG